>JAQVYV010000040.1 GCA_028708525.1 Eubacteriales bacterium | reverse complement strand
GGCCTGCAAAGCAGCTGTAAAAGCTCATGATAAACTGAAACCCGATGAAATCAGCACTTTGATTACAAGACTGAAAGAATCAGGAAGAAACACACATTGTCCGCACGGCAGACCTTTGAGTATCAAAGTCAGCAAATATGAAATCGAAAAATGGTTTAAAAGAGTAGTATCATGAAGAGTAGCATGGAACTTCCCGGACCGGTGATCATAATTACAGGTCCTACTGCAAGCGGAAAATCTGCTTGCGCTATGGAGTTTGCAAGTACATATGATGGCGAGATCATTTGTGCTGATTCAATGCAGATATATAAAGATATGGATATTGGTACTGCTAAACCATCAGTTCAGGAGATGGAAAATATCCCTCATCACTTATTCGACCTCGTGACTCCTGAAACGGTTTTTTCTGTCGCTGATTACTCAGAATTTGTCAAGCCTGTAATAAGAGACGTTCTCAGTCGAAATAAAATACCTGTCTTATGCGGCGGTACCGGACAATATATATTATCTGTAATGAACAACATTTCATATCCTGAATTGCCATTTGATTCGGAGCTTCGCAGAAAATTAGAAGAGAAGGCTGATTTGAATGACGTTTCCGGAATACCGGGCATAGTAGGGCTTTATAAAGATCTGCAAGTTAGAGATCCTGAAGCAGCTTCTCGGATCCACTCAAATGACAGAAAACGAATTATCAGAGCTTTGGAAGTAAATATCCTCTCCGGTAAATCTAAATCAGAACTTGAGAGATCGTCATTATTGAAAGGTCCTGAATTTAAATTTCTCGCATTCTGTTTATCACGGGACCGCCGGGAGCTATATAGTTCCATCAACACAAGAGTAGATTCGATGATGAGTGAAGGCTTGCTTGATGAAGTTATTTCATTGAGAAAGAAGTATCCGGATCTTTCTCGCAGTGCTGCACAGGCAATAGGTTATAAAGAACTCATCTCTTATCTCAATGGTGAAACAGATTTGGAGTCAGCTGTGGAGCATATAAAACAGGCAACAAGGAACTACGCGAAAAGACAACTCACCTGGTTCAGAAAGACAGCCGGTCTGGAATGGCTTGAAGATCTGACTTTGCACGAAAGCGTCAGCACTATCCGGAAAACGTTGAATACACATATAGAACAACGGGAAACACATAGACAGCAATAAACACTAATACTGATACGACTATAATGATCCAATTAAGTGACACGGCATACTTGCATGAAAGAATGCGGCTCAACACACCCCGCCCTTTATGTCTTAAAATCTTGTCAACCACCATTGATATAACGATCAGAATAAAGGCAGATATTGAAATGATGATCCCTTCTGTAAATCCTTTCGGAACTGAAACCAGTCTGACACCGGTTATATACTTCGGCAAAACTATAGCGGTAAATCCGTCCAGAAAATTTCTGATTTGAAGCGGACTACCGTTCTCTGAATACGCCTTAAGGTTTCCGTTGTTTGGGAGCATAACAGCCAGGTAACTGATGTCAGGCAAATCTCTGCTAAGTTCGTTCCTATCCGCAAATTGAATAAATACCTCATTTTCAGATTGATCAAAGCTTATAATTGGAGAAGACTCGTTTATGGATCTTATCGAGTCAAAGAACTGCTTAGTTTCCATACCGAATAAGCCAAAAGAAACAGCATCAAAAGTCTTTAAAACTTCCACTCTGATTCTTACAATTTCATTTTCATATTCACCAAGACAGAGAATCCCATTTGAGTTTTTCTCCGGGTATTTGCTCCACAAAAGTTCACCATTTACATATATGTTTACACTTTCATTTATGTGTTCAACTAAATTCGCAGAAATCCGATCAAACAAATCAAAATACAACTTCTGCCTATTATTGATTTGAATATCATAATATATGTTTCCGGCACCGGAATCATCATTATTCCTGCTATCAAGATTTACATAATGCTTTCCTGTGGCGTCATAAGTGATTCCATCCGTTTCAGTGGATTCATAGTGCCGGAACAGTTCGGTATCGGTATTTAATAGCTGCTTATAAATCTCGTTCTGAAGGTCTGTGCGATCTCGTATCTCTAGTTTAGAAAGACTGTTGAATACTGCTTCATCAATAACAAATGCAGGATATTTCAAGGTTGTTTTCCCGGCAATGAAATAATCCGCGTTGGAGTAGATGATCGAACGGTTTGAATCATCCTTGGGCATGGAATCAGATATTTCGTATCTGTTTACCATCAAAGCGTCAATGAAGTCAGTAGAGTGAGATGAATTTACCTCCATCCAATATGATGAGTATCCAAGTTTTTTCATCGTGAAAAGATATTTCTCTGGAGTTAATGAAGTATATGATGAAAGACTGTTATACCCTATAGCACCAACTAAATTGACATCAAAGTACTTGGTTTTAGGTTTCACTCTGTAGAACTCATTGTCATCGATCCTGTCTTTTAGGTCGAAAATACTATGGTAATTATCGGCGTTGTTGGATGGAGTTCCCACATAGATTTCCAGGTTAAGATATGTCTCTGAAAATAACGCTAAAAGCATTAAAGCAATAAACAGTGTTTTAGGTAATACTTGCGACTTCCGAAGCACTATAAGCAAATAGTACACAGCACCGATGAAGAGAAATGAGAATGACATAAGGATAAAACTCTGTTGATCACCCCATAAAGTTTTCGCATATCTAGCCATTTCATTTAACTTATTTTCAGACATATATTTGGTATGCAGGATCACAGCATAAACTGCTGCTGATGCAAAAATCGAGCCTGTAATAATTGTAGATCTTCTTCTTGCTGCAGGTAATTCGCAGAGACTACTACGGGACGAATGAGACTCTTCAAGGAAGTGCATAGCCAAATATAGTCCCAGAAACACAGTAATGTATCCATATCGTGCAGGAAACGCCTGATAGTTACCGGTATGCCACATTTTATTCACAGGTTCGATAAATATTGGTACGATCGATAAGGCAAAAAGAATCAGTATTCTGTTCTTAGGAAACCCGCGTTCCCAATAACTGGTTATCAGAAGCGGATACACTGAAAGAAGAAGGGAAGTAGATAGTAATATCCCTGTTGTGGTTTCATAGTATGTAATGAAAGAACCGGAAGTCAGTGAATTTACAATATTCGTAGTCCTTGCCGATATCAAATATTCATTCAGTGAGGGAAGCCATACGAATGATGTTAAAGCAACAGACATAAGTGATGAGACAATTATTTTTCCGGAAACTTGTCTATTATCATAAGCAGTGTTTCTGATGTTGAGCCCGGTATATAGAATCACGAAAATAGCAATCATATAACTAAGATAATACGAAGTAAAAAGCATTAATGTAAGCACAATAAAATACAGAATCACTTTCCCTTTAGAAAATAACTCATTCAGGCCTAACATTAATAGCGGGAAAAGTATGACGAAATCCAGCCAAATGAGGTTTTGGAAAAACATCAGCGAAAATCCGCTCAGAGCATACATAAAACTTATCAGGAATACATTGAATGAACTTGACCGCGGAAATGCTTTTCTGTAAAACAATCCGGATGTATAAGCAGCAAAAGTCATTTTAGATGCCACTATGATATTCATAAACAGAACTGTCTTATTTGAATCAACGATCAATGTTATCAAAGAAAAAGGACTTGATACAAAGAAAAAGAATATACCCCAGAAACTGCTTCCTCCACTATTTAAAGAATTCAGAAATACACTTTGTTCATTCGTTAGTATTTCTTTCCATTGTAGCATCAACGGTATGACCTGCTGTTTCATATCGACTGAAGCGAGAGTATCAGGACCAAATGGGTACATATCTTTTATATAAAAGTAAATAATCAACACTCCAAAAACCGCTAACGGGCTTAGCAGGGATTCTACGATTTTCACGATTTTAGAGTTATCTTTTTGCATGCAGTTATTTTATCACATATAACAATATGAGTTATACGTTGATAACTGAAAATAGTTACAGAAAAATGAAAGATATTTGCATAAAATGTATATTAGACTATATTGAACATTGTAATTAATTAGGGTATAAATAATATACGAATACAAAGGAGGAGTGTTAAGTAATGGAAAAGAATAAAAGGGCTGTATCAGGTAAGATCAATAGATCTGAAAAAGAGGATTTAAAGAACAAAGAAAAGGAGTATCATTTAATGTTCGAAGAAAATAATGATTCGGCTATTGCAGAAAACATATACAGGGGTATATTAAGAAGAAATAATACATTTGATACTAGGAAAAACACTGTTAATAGCGGCAATATCTATATTAATATCAATGATGCATTCATAAACTGTTGCAGACATGATCGTTGTGATGTACATATAACTATGACCGATGGTTCATTAGAAATAGGTACTATTCAGGCGTTTGATGCAAATGCTATTCTGATAAAGAACTTCAGCACTGACATTCAAACTCTTCTTATGAAAAACCAAATAATCAAATTATCTCCTATGAAATCTCCATACTACTCGAAAAAAGGGATAGGGGAGAAGAGCTGATGAAATAAATTACTGATAATTCAAACAACTCTACAGTCAAACTGAAGCTCTGAAAACACCTACGACCTTTCCTATCACTGAACAGTTTTCCTTGTAAAAAGGTATTAGATTGTAACTCGGATTTTCAGGTTTAAGGTAAGGCAGTCCATCAATTATTTTAAATGTCTTAACAGTTGCTTCATCATCGATCAAAGCAACGACAATATCTCCGGGAAGAGCTGAGTTTTGCTTGCGGACGATGACATGATCACCGTCAAGAATTGCAGCTTCAATCATACTATCACCGCGAACCTTCAGCATAAACAGCCCTTCTGAACCACGTATAAACTCAGATGGAAAGGGGAGTGTTGTTTCGATATTCTGCTGTGCAAGTATTGGAATTCCGGCAGCAACTGAACCGAGAAGTGGTATATTGATAACATTATCATTTCTTCGTTCATTCTGTTGTGGGTAATCATCTGCATTAATACTAATTGCTCTTCGTCTGCCGGAGTCATAATTTAATTTCCCTGATTCAGTGAGTTTCTTTAAGTGTGAATGAACAGTAGAAGTAGACCGTATTCCTGTTCCTTCACATATTTCTCTAACAGCAGGCGGATAACCGTTAGCCTCAATAAATTCATGTATGAATTCGAGGATAGCTTCCTGAGTAGTTCCAATATTTGATCTTGTAAATCGGTTTATTCGTGAACATGAATCTTTCAAATCATTGACCTCCTGAAGGCAAAGGATTGCTTTAGATAATTGAATTATACCAAATCATTTTAAACATGTCAAAACATATGTTCGTTATTATGAATATTTCATTACTTATAAAAATCATGTTACCTGATCAATATCGTTATGCTTTTATGATATAATACTTTTTAGCTGTTTATTCGACTAATATATGATTTCGGAGAATTTACGATGGAAGTAACTTTTAGGAAACTTATCGAGAAACTGAAAAGGATCTTTTCTGCGAAACCCAGAGTATATAAACTACGCGGATACACAACTGTTTCACGTGTCGACAAGAAAATCAACAGAGAGCAAACGCACAGACTGCTTCGTAATTTTCTTGTCGCGGCAGTATTTGTTCTTGTAATAGCAATATTATTATTGATCTTTAACCCATTGAAAGATATTAAAGAACTTTTCAGAATGATAGGTATTTAATACGGATTTAATTGGATCCGAGGAATTTAGATGACCCGGGAATGATTTAACTCCACCTTATTAGACAAAATTATTATTTTGCGAAATACACTGTTATTCAAAAACATAAACTAATTAATCAGAGCTTGCTCTTCACATCAATCTGTTGTTCTTGGATCTTTTCTTTGAATTCCCGGTTCTTGACTTTCCTGCAGCGATCGCCCATATGATAATTGTGTAAATCAGCAGAGCTGCAATGATCGAACCGCCTACAATAATATCTCTTCTTGAAAGAGATCTATCGGAAATCATATCAGGCTCAGAGATATCTGATTCATACGATTCGCCGGACGGTGATTCATCTTCAACCGAAAAAAACGATCTGAAAACAACTTCATCGTCGATCGTTACTAAAATATATTTGTCATCATCAGAAACAGAAAGCGTGTATTCAATATCACTATCCGCAGCCGGGTCAAATAATGAAAAGGATCTTTCCGGAAATACTACTCTTGTCTTCCCGTCCGCTATTATGCTGAGTGCTTCATTCTCACGAAAAACATTATGAACTCCTGTCTCGATAACTCCGGAACCTTCGAGTAAAGCTGCGGTATAGTTCCAGATGTACCGCGCGTCGCTTGCTCTGACACCATTCAGAACACAAATAAGCTCAAGTCCATTCTTAGCGTGTGCAGATGAAATGAGATTAGTACCTGCCGCGCTAGTAGTACCTGTTTTAACACCATTTATTTCATACAAAACATCCAGGTCATAAAATTGATCCTGCAGTCTCATAAGTTTATTTGAATTTTCAAGTACATTCCAGTCGGTATATGGGTGTTTATTGGTTACAGGTAACGAATAGTATTTTGTACTAACAGCTTCTCTGAACATTTCATATCTATATGCATATCTTGTGATCATAGCAAGATCTCTGGCAGTAGATACATGACCCTCATTCGTTATTCCCGAAGGATTGATCCATTTACTTGAAACTGTGCCGATTTCATTAGATTTACTATTCATTAACAAGGCAAAACTCTGCAGATCACCGCTGATATGTTCTGCCAAAGCAACTGCAGCATCATTTCCCGAAGCGATCATCATACCGAAAAAAACGTCTCTGAAAGGCATCTCTTCTCCCGGAATCAAATCGATCTTGGACTCATTATTTGATAACGAGCCGGCATTTTGTGATATTGTTATTATGTCATTACCATTTATCTTCTCAATTGCTATAATTCCCGTAAGTATTTTCGTCAGACTTGCAGGATGAACTGCTCTTTCAGCATTATGCTCCATGATAGTCTTCCCTGTATTTTTATCTACTACAATGTATGCATCTGCTCTGATGTCAGAGATCGCCGGTCTTATATATTGTGATGATGCTTCTGCTATGTCTCTTCCTGTATATAAGGACGACAATATTATTATACCGGCTAAACATATTGCTGAAATTGCTTTCATCGATCATACCTCTTTATGTTTTATATATCCTTTATCAGCAAGCAATTCAGCAGTCAGGATCGCACCACCTGCTGCACCTCTTATCGTATTATGTGAAAGGCAGGTAAACTTATAGTCTAAAATACTATCTTCTCTCAATCTACCGATAGTAACGCCCATTCCCTTTTCATAATTACAATCCACCTTGCTCTGAGGCCGGTCATTCTCATCACAATATTCAAGCATTTTAAGCGGTGCTGTTGGCAATCCTCTTTCCTGTGGGATCCCCCTGAATTCTTTCCAAGCGCTGATGATATCCTCTTGTGATGGTTTATTAACAAATTTAACCGACACCGCAGCCATATGACCTTCCTGCACGGGAACCCTATAACACTGAGCAGAGATCCTGATATCAGCCGGGATCAATTTTCCCTCAGAGAAAGTACCCCAGATCTTCAAAGGTTCCTTTTCGCTCTTCTCCTCTTCCCCACCAATAAACGGTATGATGTTATGCTCCATTTCCGGCCAGTCGGCAAAAGTCTTACCTGCGCCTGATATAGCCTGATATGTACACACACTGATCGAATCGATCCCATATTTATATAAAGGCGCCAAAGCAGGAACATAGCTTTGAATCGAACAATTAGGTTTAACTGCTATAAAACCATTTTTCGTCCCCAACCTTTTCTTCTGAACATCTATCACAGCAGCATGCTCCGGGTTGACCTCAGGGATCATCATTGGAACATCAGGCGTCCATCTGTTTGCTGAGTTATTGGATATAACAGGTGTTTCAGTACATGCGATCTTTTCCTCAAGCTTCTTTATGTCTTCCTTCTTCATATCAACTGCGCAAAAAACAAAATCCACCTTTTCAACATATGATCCTACATCAGCAGCGTCATAAACGATCATCTCTCTGATCTTATCCGGAACACAACCACCTATCTTCCACCTTCCCTCAACCGCACTTTCGTATTTCATTCCAGCTGAACGGGACGATGCGGCAACCAGAACTGTTTCAAACCAGGGATGTCCGTCTAAAAGGGTAAGAAATCTCTGTCCCACATAACCTGTAGCTCCGATAACACCGACCTTATATTTCTGCATATTATCCTCTCTCTGTCCTTCTTCCGTGGACATATGTATTTCTCTCACGTATTTTATCAGTATAAATACTTTTTTTCAATAATATTATGTATATTAACATAAAATCAATAATATGCATAAACTATTGTATAATATAAACGATATCATAGACAGGAGGATCGGATAAACAGAATGAGCAACATCAACGAGCTTTCATTTCCTGAACTTGAAAAATATATCGGATACATGCAAGCCATTAGGGGAAGATCTCCCCTGACAGTAAAAGAGTACAGATATGATCTCATCATGTTTTTCAGATTCATTAAGCGCGAAAGAAAGCTAGTCGATAAAGATCAGCCTTTTAACGATATACTCATATCAGATGTAGATAGTTCATTTATCAGAAGTATAACACTCGATGACATGTACTCTTTTGTCACATATCTTAGTGTTGAGAGAAAAAGTTCATCAGCGACAAGGTCCAGGAAGATCGCGTCATTAAAATCTTTTTTCCATTACTTGAAAAGCAAACAGAGAATAATTGACGAAGACCCAACTGCTGAACTGGAATCTCCTAAACAATCCAGGAAGCTTCCACGGTATCTGACACTCGAGGAAAGTAAAAATCTCCTTAGTGCAGCTGCAGATATTCAGGAGGATCAGTATCAGCGGGATTATTGCATTTTGACCATGTTTCTTAATTGCGGAATGCGTCTTTCTGAGCTTGTCAATGTAAATATCAGAGACATAAATGAAGATACTCTTAAAGTAACAGGCAAAGGTTCCAAGGAGAGAACTATCTACTTGAATTCAGCTTGTATAAGCGCTTTGTCAGACTGGTTGACCATAAGGCACAACATCAGGATGGCAAGAGATAAAGATGCTCTCTTTGTAAGTCGTCAGAAGCGAAGAATAAGCAACAAGCAAGTCCAGCTTATAGTCAAGAAATACATGAGGAATGCCGGAATCGATACATCAAGATATTCAGTGCATAAATTGAGACACACTGCAGCTACACTGATGTATAAATACGGCAAAGTAGATATCAGATCCCTGCAGCAGATACTTGGTCACGAAAGCATATCGACCACTGAAATATACACTCACACAGACAGTGATCAGCTTCATACAGCCGTAGAAAGCAATCCGCTTGCAGGGATAAGAAAATAACTATATTCTATCAGGCGTTCTCAATGAAGGCCTTATAAGCAAGGTATGTATAATACACATCGATTTTACTCGTAACTTCAAACGGAGAATGCATTGCCAGTACTGCAACACCGCAATCCAACACTTCCATACCCATATTGGCCATAAATTTGCAGATCGTGCCGCCTCCACCTGCATCGATTTTCCCGAGTTCGCCTGTCTGCCATGGGATGTTTTTCGAATCAAGAATACGAACAACACTTGCGAAAAACTCGCTGTTAGCGTCACTGGCACCTGACTTTCCTCTTGATCCAGTATACTTTTCAAGGCAAATACCCTTGCCGCAATACGATGCATTCTTCGGGTCAGAAACAGACGCAAATGTTGGGTCAAAGCCATTCGTTACATCAGCTGATAACATTCTGGATGCAGCTATACATTTGCGGTATCCAAGCTCGTCATAACTTCCGTTTGACTTAGAATAGATTTCAACAAGAAAATTCTCGTATAATTTAGATTGAGCACTTGAGTTCCCTTCACTCCCGATCTCTTCCTTGTCCGTTAAGATGCAAACGACAGTTTTATCCGGTTTCTCCTGGTCGGCAATCGCAGCAAGTGCTGTAAAAGCACATACCCTGTCATCCTGTCCGTAAGCACCAATGAATGAACGATCCAGACCTACATCTTTAGCTTTATATGCCGGAACGATTTCAATCTCGGCACTAACCAGATCCTTCTCTGTTATTCCATATGTCTCGTTAAGAATATTGAGCACAGAAAGTTTATATTTCTGAGAAACATCATCGTTATCCAAGGGTATTCCGCCGATCAGGACATTCAGATCTTCTCCTTTGATTACTTCAGTAGCCTTCTTAGTCATCTGCTCCTGGCCCAGATGCGGGAGAAGGTCTGTAACTGTGAAAACCGGATCATCTTCCTTATCGCCTATACTGACAGTAAGAACTGAACCATCTTTCCTGACCACGATACCGTGGATAGCTAAAGGTATAGCGACCCACTGGTATTTCTTGATGCCTCCATAGTAATGTGTCTTCAGGAAAACCATTTCACTATCTTCGTATACCGGAGAGGGCTTCAGGTCTAATCTTGGAGAATCGATATGAGCACCAAGTATGTTCATCCCCTCAGAAATAGGGTTCTTTCCGAGCACTGCAGCTATAAAGCCTTTTCCCTTGATGGATTTGTAAACTTTCATACCCGGTTTTAAAACTTTAACTGAATCTATATCGGAAAACCCGATCTCTTCAAATGCTTCAACAGACAGTATCACACATTCGCGTTCTGTCTTTCCCATATCAAGAAAACTCTTATACTCATCAGCAAACGCAAAAGCAGCTTCTCTCTCTTCTGTTCCTGCAGTTTCCCATATGTTTCTATATTCGGCAAAAAGCTTCTTCTTAAGATCATTCGCCTGTTTCTTGGTGTACTTTCCTTTTATTTCATCAACATTGTTCTTCTTATCGCCTTTTAATTCCATAGTTATATATATCCGCCTTTCAATATTTGGTTTTATTGTTATGTCTAATAGATTATAATACAGTAATATCGTATTTGTAAAATGCATCGGAGAATTTTATGACAGACACACACATCCACACCAAAGTTTTTTCAGGTGATGCTACCTTAGAATACAAGGAATTACTTGATCATTGCCGTGCACACCCTGACCGGATCGTCTGTACAACAGAGCATTACGACTATGACTATCCATACATAAATGATAAATTGATTTTCGACCCGAAGCAATATAGTCAAACTTATAATGATAGAAAATCAGATTATGAGAGGACTTATGGTGTTGCGTATCCTGTTCTCTTCGGAACGGAATTAGGGTTTATCGATCATCTCAATGAAGTATACAATAACTTTGTAAGTATTTATCCGTTTGACTTTGTGATAGCTTCAATTCACTCAGTTGATGGTGTAGACCCTTACTATGATAAAGCGTTTTACCGGAAAGGAAAAGAAAAGGCTTATTCAGATTATTTGAACCATATCATAGATATGCTTATATGCTTCGATAGTTTTGACAGCCTTGGTCACTACGACTATGTTTGCAGATATGCTCCTTTCGAAGATCCGTCTATGATATACAGTGATTTTCCGGATCTTTTCGACGAGATTTTCAAATTACTTATCAGAAAAGATAAAGCACTCGAATTCAACTCTGCCACAGCTTCAGTCTTTAAGCGCAGAGGATTAGCGAACTATATGCCTGATCCTGAGATATTTCATAAATATCGGGAAGCAGGCGGTAATCTGATAACATTCGGATCTGATGCCCATTCAGTCAGTAACTTGTTTTCACTATATGATGAATCAATAGATCTATTGCGCGGATCCGGATTTGATCATATTAATTTTTACAAGAAACGCTCCCCGGTTATACTAGATATATAAAACAGCCCCTGTCCTTAGACAGAGGCTGTTGGTGAGTTATCGGAGGCTCGAACTCCGGACCCCTTGATTAAAAGTCAAGTGCTCTACCAACTGAGCTAATAACTCGTGGCTGGGATGGCAGGATTTGAACCTACGAGTGCGGGAGTCAAAGTCCCGTGCCTTACCGCTTGGCGACATCCCATCAAATACGGTTCAACTATGCGATTATGGGGTGGAATATGAGATTTGAACCCATGATCTCCAGTGCCACAAACTGGCGCTTTAACCAACTAAGCTAATCCCACCGAGTTATGTTGATCGCATTTCACTCGCAAGTACATTGGGATTATACTGATGTAGATTGAGTTTGTCAATATCAAAATATTTCGTATATAGTAATGAATATTGGTGCAAAACAAGCACTGCG
>JAQVYV010000186.1 GCA_028708525.1 Eubacteriales bacterium | reverse complement strand
AGGGCAGCGACGGTGGTTTTTTTTTGTTTAACATTATTCTTGAATGTATGATAGAATATTTATATAAGAGCTATCCGAAAGCTTCTTAATCTCGAAACTTCCGGAGATATATATTGCCTACAAGGCATCAGCATAGAGGTGGATCTTTTAATGAGCATGCAGACTGTTAATCTAGAGAAAGGTATGCCTGATTCAGAAGCGGCATTGAACAGACTTAAACTTGAACTAATGACTTTGAGGCGCATGGGGATAGACTGCGTCAAAGTGATCCATGGATATGGGTCAACAGGTAAAGGTGGAGCGATAAAGCTGAAGACAAGGAAATATCTGAGGTCGTTGAAGTCTGACGGAAAGATCGAGTATTTCTGTCCGGGTGAGCTTTTCGGACCTTTTGAACCGGACGGGCGAAAGATCGTTGAATTGAGACCTGTACTGAGGAATGACAGCGACTGGGCAAGAAGCAATGACGGAGTGACAATAGTGATACTCTGATTTTACACCGATTTTACACTAAACTGATATTGATATAATACTCTCCATTTATCATTAAGTCATACGATAAATAAATGGAGGGTTTTTTATGTTAAAGAAAATTACTGCGATAACGATGTTGATTTGTCTGACCATTTCGGTAGCCTCATGTGCTCCGAGCTCCGGTAACAGCGATCAGAACAGTGATGGACTCAGTGAAAATGAAAGTAGTATTGCGCTTAGCGGATCAGTTATAATTGACGGATCAGGAACAGTTTATCCGCTTATGGCTAATATTGCCGAGGAATACATGCTGAACGAACAAACAGATGTCAATGTCCAGGTGGGACGTGCAGGATCAAGTGCAGGATTTAAGAAATTCATCCCCGGTGAAACTGATCTTTCAGATGCGTCCAGAGCAATTAAGTCCGAAGAAATCGAACAGCTTGCTGACAATGGAATAGTCTTTGAAACAGATGTACTGGAAATCAAGATAGCTCTTGACGGTCTGACAATGGTCATAAACAAAGAAAATACCTGGGCTAAAGAAATGACTAAAGATGAAGTGCTTGATATGTATATATCAAAGAAATACAGAGCAGATGATAAAGTGCGGTGGTCTGATATACGAAGCGACTGGCCTGCAGAGGAAATAGCTTTCTATGGTCCAAACGAAAACCACGGTACTTATGAGTTTTTTCACGAAGTATTACTTGATAAACAGGATATGGTATCAACAGTCGATCTGCAGCAGGAGTATTCAACCCTTGTGGACCTTGTTTCAAATAATAAAAACGCGATAGCGTTCTTTGGATTCGGGTATTATGTTACGAATCAAGATAAAATCACAGCAGTTAAAATAGATTTCGGCAGCGGCCCTGTCGAACCATCTCTTGAAACAATAGGAGAAGATCTCGGATATGCGGGATTCACAAGACCGGTATTCACATATGTAAATCTGAAGCATGCGGCAGATAAACCTCAGGTGCTTGATTTTGCTAAATATGTAGTGTCAGGTCAGGGAGCAGCAAGGCTTGCAGGTGCAAACGGTTTTGCTCCTCTTCCATTATCAGTGTACGAGTCATACATGCAGAAACTTGAGAGCATAGGATAATATGATTGTCAGAACAACTAAAAAATTGAAATACGCAGCAGACAGGGGGATTCTGGTCCTCCTTTCTGCTGCTGCTCTGATATCGATAGTAACTTCAGTCGGAATAGTATTGACACTGGTCTTTGACGCATCGAAGTTCTTTCAGGTTGTTGGATTCCGTGAGATTTTCTCTACAAAACTTGCTCCGCTTGCTAAAGAACCGTCATTTGGTTTTCTCCCACTCATTACAGGCACGCTGATCACATCACTGATAGCAATGCTCGTGGCGGTTCCGATCGGCGTTACCGCAGCGATATATATGAGTGAATTTGCAGGTGACCGTATAAGAAAAATAGTAAAACCAATGATGGAACTTCTTGCAGGGATACCAACGATAGTATACGGATTTTTCGCGTATTCAACAGTCACTCCTTTTCTTATTAAACTCATTCCGGGGTTAAATGCGAAAAACATGCTCAGTCCGGGAATAGTAATGGGGATAATGATAGTACCGATAGTAGCATCTCTGTCTGAAGACGCTATGAACAGTGTCCCTGCATCTTTAAGAGAAGGGTCTCTTGCTCTCGGGTCTACTGATTTAGAAACAGCTTTAAAAGTAGTTTTCCCGGCAGCAACATCGGGGATCGTTGCATCAGTTGTACTTGGGCTTTCCAGAGCTGTCGGAGAGACGATGATAGTTGCTATAGCTGCAGGAAGCTCGAAAAATTTTACGCTTGATGTGACTGCGCCCCTACAGACGATGACAGCATACATAGTTGAATTTACCAGCGGAGATGCAGGAAGCGGTACAACAGGATACTACAGTCTTTATGCTGTCGGACTTATTCTTTTTGTTTTCACTCTGCTGATGAATCTTGCAGCACAGTATATTTCGAAAAGATTCAGGGAGGAATACTGATGCTTAATTCAAGATCAGGCAATAAAAGACTGGATCGCAGGATAATTCTTGACAGGAGTATCAAGATAGTTTTTTCATTTTCTGTGTTTATAGCTCTTGGAATACTGACAATTCTATTGAGCAGTATAATCATTCAAAGCATAGGCTGGTTGGACTGGCAGTTTCTGACATCCAATCTTTCGATAAATGCTCAACGGGCAGGAATAAAAGGCGTAATAACAGGAACACTTCTGATGATGGTGATACTGGCACCTGTTACGCTTATATTGGGAGTAGCTACTGCTATTTTCCTTGAGGAATATGTTCGCAAAGGTTGGTTTCATTCAATCGTAAAAATCAATATATCGAATCTTTCTGCTGTTCCGTCAGTCATCTTCGGTCTTCTGGGATTAACTATTTTTTCAAGGCTTCTCGGTTTAGGATCGAGCATTCTGGCCGGTG
>JAQVYV010000039.1 GCA_028708525.1 Eubacteriales bacterium | reverse complement strand
ATCTATGGGACCGATAACATGATCCATCATCTCTACGATCGAAACCTGCATCCCTGCGTTATGAAGGTTCTCAGCCATCTCAATACCAATATAACCACCACCGACAACGACAGCACTACGTGGTTTGCTCTTATCTATGAAATCCTTTATGGCATATGTATCCGGAATATTTCTCAGCGTAAATATACGTTCAGTGTCTGAACCAACGAAACCCGGCATTACAGGTTTACTTCCGGGAGAAAGTATCAATTTATCGTACGTCTCCTCATATTCTCTGCCTGTTCCGATATCTTTTACTTTTACTTTCTTCTCCTCACGGAGAATATCTGTAACTTCATTCATCACTCTGACATCAACATTGAAACGTGCTCTGAAGCTTTCAGGCGTCTGAAGAGTCAACTTGTCCTTTTCCTTTATTTCTCCGCCAATATAATATGGCAGTCCGCAATTCGCAAAGGAAATATATTCACCTCTCTCAAACAAAACAATCTGAGCATTTTCATTGAGCCGTCTGAATCTTGCAGCTGCGCTGGCTCCTCCGGCTACTCCTCCGACAATAAGTATCTTCATATTATCCCCCTCGACAAAACTAAGTCCATGAAATCAAATGACCTCATGGACTGTGAATCAAACTATCTTATCCAAAATACTTCCATCAAACACCAAGCAGGTTTTTCAGGTCCGCTTTATCTCTGAATCCAACTATCTTGTTCTTCTGTGCTCCTTTATCGAATAAAATCATTGTAGGTATATTCATGATCCCAAACTGTTGAGCCAGTTCGAGTTCTTCATCAACATTCACCTTTCCTATCACTGCCTTACCATCTGTCTCTTCTGCAAGTTGCTCAAGCACCGGTGCTACCATCCTGCAGGGTCCACACCATGGAGCCCAGAAATCTACAAGCACGGGCAGCTTGGAGTCCGTTACCATCTCCTTAAAATTATCCTTTGTAACATGCACTGTTTTCATAGTAATACCCTCTTTCATAATAATTATTCTGTGTTTCATTTAAACTATTTATTATGAACTGATTTTACATCCTCAAGGCGATGCAAACAGTGACAATGTCACGCACTCATTTATATGCTATTAATTCTCTTGCCTTTGCTGCGATATCTCCGGCAGTAAGTCCATACTCCTTCAACAATTCAGCAGGTTTTCCCGATTTTCCGAACTTATCCTGAACACCCACCATACCAAGTCTGCATGGGGCAGAAGTAGAAAGAACCTCAGCAACAGCTCCACCCAGACCTCCGATTATATTGTGTTCTTCTGCCGTTACGATCGCACCTGTTTCTTTAGAAGCAGCTATTATCAAATCTCTGTCTATTGGCTTAATGGTGTGCATGTCGATAACTCTTGCGTTTATACCTTCAGTTTTAAGCGTATCTGCAGCTGAAAGAGCCTCCTGTACCATAAGGCCTGTCGCGATCAAAGTTACATCTCCACCATTTTGCAGCACATTGCCTTTACCGATCTGAAAAGGGGTATTATCCGCATCATAAACATCATCAACTGCAAGTCTTCCCAGTCTTACGTAGAAAGGACCTTCAGTCTCGATCACCGCCTTGATGCATGCTCTGGTTGAAGGTCCATCACATGGCTGTACTACTGTCAGATTCGGAAGAGCCCGCATTATCGCCAGATCCTCTACACATTGGTGCGAAGCACCATCTTCACCAACAGAGATACCTGCATGAGTTGCGCAGACCTTAACATTGAGTTTAGGATAACAAGCAGAATTCCGTATCTGTTCGCAGGCTCTTTCTGAAGCAAAAATCGCAAATGTGCTTGCAAAAGCGATCTTTCCACAAGTTGCCATACCACAAGCTGACGCGATCATATTTGCCTCAGCGATCCCCATATTGAAATGTCTTTCCGGGTAAGAATTCTTAAAAGTTACAGTATAAGTGGACTTTGAAAGATCGGCGTCGAGTACCACTATCCTCTCATCTGCGCCAAACTCTGCTAACGCTTGTCCATAAGCCTGTCTGGTAGCTGTTTTAGCCATATCACACCTCCTGAAGTCTTGCCATCTCGGCATCTATTTCAGCAATAGCCTGATCTCTCTGCTCTTGTTTCGGAGCAGATCCGTGCCAGCCATACTGATCCTTCATGAAACTGACACCCTGACCTTTGTGTGTCTCACAGACTACCACAGTAGGTTTGCCCTTGCAGGCCTTCGCCTGCCGGATCGCGTCATAGATAGCATCAAGATCATGACCGTCTATATTAATTACATTCCATCCGAAAGCTGCAAATTTCTCGCACACATTCTCAGGGTTCATAACTTCCTTTATATCCCCGTCGATCTGCAGACCATTATGATCCAGAAAAGCCGTCAGATTATCCAGCTTGTAATGAGCACCTGCCATAAAAGCTTCCCAGACCTCGCCTTCCTGAAGTTCTCCGTCTCCGAGAAGAGCATAGACCCTGTAGTCTTTCTCATCAAGTTTTCCCATCATAGCCATTCCTACAGAAGCAGATATTCCCTGCCCCAGAGAACCCGTCGACATATCGACCCCGGGAACACTTCTCATGCTTGGATGTCCCTGCAGATAGCTGTGTATCTGCCTGAATCCGGATAGATCTTCTTCAGGGAAAAACCCCTTCTGAGCCAATGCGGCATAAAGTGCAGGGGTGCAATGTCCCTTTGACAACACGAACCTGTCTCTCTCAGGCCACGCAGGATCTGAAGGGTCTACTTTTAGTTCAACATTATACAGCACCGCAAGTACATCAGCACTTGACAGTGACCCGCCGGGATGGCCCGACTGAGCACTGAATACCTGTTCAATGATGTTCCTGCGCATTCTGCAGGCAAAAATCTCAGTCTCACGTTTCTTGTTCTGATCCATTTTCAATCTCTCCTTTCAGCAACCTATAAATTATAATATAACAAGACGATCAATTCAAATTATTAAGGAAGTAATATAACACGGTTTATCTTGTTAAATAAGGCTTCAGGGCCCTATAACATTCAGCACACCATTATCTAGAAGCATATTTCTGACCTTTCTCGTTCCATCCGGTGATATAAATACTCTTGGTACTCTTCTTCCTATCGTACATACCACCTCGTAAGATATGCTTCCAAGTTTATCGGCAAGTTCATCAACTGATATCATTTCATCACCGGAACATCCGATCAGCACTACTTCATCACCGGAGCTGATGTTTACAGCAGAATCACTTATATCTGCTATACACGCATCCATACATATAGTACCAATGACAGGATATCTCCTCCCATTGATAAGAACTTCGGATCTATCAGACAAAGCACGCAAATAACCGTCTGCATAGCCAATAGAAATAACAGCTGTTTTCGTATCCCGGTATGCTGTATACTTCCTTCCGTAACTAACAGAACTGCCTCTTTTAAGGTCCTTTATCATGGCAATTCCGGATTTGAGTGTCATAACAGGTTTAAATCCTTCTGCTGATATATCGATCGACGAAGCAGGAGAAATACCATACAACAGAATACCCGGGCGTACCATATCCAAATGCATCCCCGGAAATTTCAGCATTCCGGCACTGTTACACGCATGTCTTAAGCGAAAACTAATTCCTGACCTGCTGAGCCTCTCGATCAAATCTGTAAATTTAGCAAACTGTTCCTCTGTATACTCGTTTTCATCAGAATCAGCCACAGCAAAATGAGTAAATATCCCTTCTGCATCAAGACCGGGAAGAGCGCATATTTCTGAGATCTGTTCAACATCGTTACTACCGGCAGTGATCCCGAATCTGCCCATTCCGGTATCTACCTTGACATGAATAACTGCTCTGCACCCCTTTGTACCTGCAGCGTCCGAGAGCGCCTTTGCAAGCTCATGATCGGATACAGTCTGAGACAGCCCATATACAACGACTTCCTCCGCTCTTTCCGGATCAGTATATCCAAGGATCAATATCGGGATGTTCACCCCCATTTCCCTTAACTGTATACCTTCATCCAAACTTGCAACTGCCAGCATATCTGCACCATTCTCAACAAGCACAGGTACTATTCCTTCAACGCCATGCCCGTATGCATCAGCTTTAACTACACACATCAATTTGACATCAGGGCTAATGAGTTTTCTTATAGTTTTAACATTTTCTGCAACATTCAACAGGTCTATTTCAGCCCATGTTCTTGAAGGTTTAGCCATCCTGATATCTCCCTCTGATGATTTCTTTAAACCCTTCAGACAATTTCCTGATTATGTCTACAGGATTAGCAGAATAGACACTCATCTCCTTGGCTGCGATATCCCCGCAAAGCCCGTGAAGAAACACTCCTAAAACAGCCGAGTCAGAACTTCCCATTCCCTGTGCCATAAATGCGCCGATCACACCTGCGAGTATATCCCCGCTTCCACCTTTAGACATAGACGAATTCCCCGTAGTATTTATCCATACATTCCCACCGGGTTCTGCGATCACAGTTCCGGCTCCTTTCAGAACGCAAACACATTTATACTTTTCCGCAGCTTTACAAGCTGACTTTATACGATTTTCGCCTTTGTCCTCAGGCATGATTTTCTTCATTTCTCCGGGGTGAGGAGTTATGACCGGGAGACTAATTCCGGCGTTAAAACGCTCATTAAGCTTTCTTTCAGCTTCTACAGGATGATCAGCAATTACATGAAGTGCCTGAGCGTCAAGAACAAGCTTATCAGCTGTATCTATTGATCTGAAAACCATTCCGGTAAATCCCTCAGTGTCGCTTCCTCCCGGGCCGGCGATAACTACATCCGGTTTTACTTGAAGTTCTTCGATCGATACTGCTGTAACTGCCTCAGGAACGATCTTTAGACAACTATCTCTGATTTCCTCGGGAACGATAAGATAAACAAGTCCCGCTCCGCTTCTATAACATGCCTGTGCACAAAGACACACCGCACCGGCCATGTTCTTCGATCCACCAATAAAAGCAACTCTTCCAAAGACTCCCTTATGTCCGTCAGCAACTCGTTCAGGGAGCAAAACAGAAGCTGATCTCATTGTGATCGCATAGATATTCTGATTGCCCGTAACTTCACTCCATATCAAGGAATCTAATAACTCATCCGAAAATCCAAGCTTTTCCACCGTTATTCGCCCCGCATGATTTCTTCCCGGGTAATTAAACAGACCTATCTTAGGTGCAATAAAAGTTACCGTTTCATCTGCCGTAACAGCTGAGGCGCCACTAAGTCCGGTATCTGAGTCCAATCCGGAAGGTATGTCTGCTGAAATGACATACGCTCCGCTCTCCCTTGCAACAGATATCTTATCTACGACTGAACAAAACACATGACCGGCTTCTCTCCCCGAATCAAAAGACGTGCCAAAGATACCGTCTATGATAACTCCCGAGATTCCATTCCCGGCTTCCCCCGGATATTGTGTTACATCAGAAACAGGTATCCCTAATTTTCGGCATACTGTCAACTGCCACCTCTCATTAGCGGGATCATTCATTTCCGGCATTATCCAGACCCGCACTTTATGGCCACACGAGAATACCTCTCTGGCACATACCAACGCGTCTACACCGTTCATTCCCTTTCCGGCAAAAACATCAATAGTGCCACAACCTTTCCTGATGACTTGCGGAAGACTCAAACACGCCTTTGACAGAGCGATACCCGCTCTTTCAGCAAGAACATCTGCCGGTACCACTAAATTTTCTATAATATAGAAGTCCAGTGATCTTGCGTCATTTCCTGATAATAATCTCATATGTTTCATCCTGTAATTATATTACAGAAACCCACTAATATAAAGAAGCCGTCTTTATAGACGGCTTCGATGTTTAATGTTTCTATTACGATCCGATTATTCGATTATCTTAGAAACTGTTCCTGATGCAACAGTTCTTCCGCCTTCACGAATAGCAAGTCTTAATCCTTCATCCATAGCAATAGGAGTGATCAACTTGATGGTCATTGTGATGTGATCGCCGGGCATGACCATCTCTACGCCTTCAGGAAGCTCTACCACGCCTGTAACGTCTGTTGTACGGAAATAGAACTGTGGTCTGTATCCATTAAAGAATGGCTTGTGACGTCCGCCTTCAGACTGTGTAAGCACATAGATCTGCGCTTCAAAATGTGTATGCGGCTTGATAGATCCCGGCTTACAGATTACCTGACCGCGCTCGATCTCATTTCTCTGAATACCACGGAGAAGAAGTCCGACATTATCTCCGGCCTCAGCCTGATCAAGAAGTTTACGGAACATTTCAACACCGGTTACAACAGTTGTTCTTGGCTCGTCCTGAAGTCCTACGATCTCAACAGGATCACCTACTTTAACAACACCACGCTCAACACGTCCCGTTGCAACAGTACCGCGACCTGTGATTGAGAAAACATCCTCGACTGCAAGAAGGAATGGCTTGTCTACAGGCCTCGGAGGTGTAGGTATAAATGTGTCTACAGCTTCCATAAGTTCCAGGATCGGAGCATACTTAGGGTCACTTGCATCAGTACTTGTGCACTCAAGCGCGTCAAGAGCTGAGCCTCTGATGATCGGTGTATCATCACCCGGGAATTCGTACTTTGTCAGAAGTTCTCTTACTTCCATCTCTGTAAGTTCGATAAGTTCTTCATCAGCCATGTCGCACTTATTAAGGAACACAACTATGGAAGGAACACCAACCTGACGAGCAAGCAATATATGCTCACGTGTTTGGGGCATTGGGCCGTCAGCAGCTGATACGACCAGAATAGCACCATCCATCTGTGCAGCACCTGTGATCATGTTCTTGATGTAGTCAGCATGACCCGGACAATCAACGTGCGCATAATGACGAGCGTCTGTCTGATACTCAACATGTGAAGTGTTGATCGTGATTCCGCGATCTCTCTCCTCAGGTGCCTTGTCTATATTAGCAAAATCCACGTATTGTGCTTTGCCTGTATATGACAAAACCTTGGTAATTGCGGCAGTAAGCGAAGTCTTACCGTGGTCAACGTGACCGATCGTGCCAATGTTGATGTGGGGCTTTGTTCTTTCAAATTTTGCCTTTGCCATTTAGAATTTCCTCCTTTTCAGCTTTCCGCCGAATATAACTATTAATTTTAATTGCTTTTTATCGCTAAAGACATTGTACTATATTTCTTGGATTTATCAAGCAAAATCCTTGCTTCCGGGCTCCAAAAGCCTTATTTCCTATTTTTTCTCTCAGCTTCATTTCTTCAGTATTTCAGTCATCAGACTCTGTGGTACTTCCGCAAAATGATCGATCTGCATCACGAACGTTCCTCTTCCCTGTGTTGAGGACCTAAGGACAGTAGCATAACCAAACATCTGCGACAGTGGTACCTTAGCTGTTATCAGCTGTGTTCCACCGGTTGCTTCCATTCCTTCGATCCGTCCCCTTCGGGCGCTGATTCCGCCCATAACATCACCCATATAATCTTCAGGGACATTTATATCGACACGCATTATCGGCTCAAGAAGAGTCGGATCTGCTTTACGGCATCCTTCTTTGAATCCCATCGAGCCGGCAATTTTAAACGACATTTCACTCGAGTCAACATCGTGGTAGCTTCCGTCGATAACTGTGACTCTGATATCAACACAAGGATATCCGCCTAAAACACCGTTATTCATAGCTTCACGGATACCTGCATCTATTGGTGCGATATACTCTTTCGGAATAGTCCCGCCAACGATCTTACTTACAAACTCATATCCTGAGCCGGGCTCAAGCGGTTCTATTTCGAGCACACAGTGACCATATTGACCATGACCGCCTGACTGTCTGACAAACTTACCCTCAGCTGTGACCTTCTTGCGAATAGTTTCTTTATATGCGACCTGAGGATTACCTACATTAGCTTCAACTTTGAATTCTCTCAAGAGTCTGTCTACTATGATATCAAGGTGAAGTTCTCCCATTCCTGCAATAATAGTCTGTCCTGTTTCGGTATCTGTGTATGTTCTGAATGTCGGGTCTTCTTCGGCCAGTTTCTGAAGAGCTGACTGCATCTTGTCCTGACTTGCTTTGGATTTCGGTTCGATAGCAACGGATATTACAGGCTCCGGAAATTCCATTGATTCAAGAATAACGGGATGATCCTCATCGCAAAGGGTATCACCTGTTGTAGTATCCTTTAGCCCAACTATAGCAGCAATGTCACCCGCGTAGACCTCACTTATCTCTTCTCTGTGATTTGCATGCATCTGAAGAACACGACCAATACGTTCTTTCTTACCTTTGGCGGAATTCAGAGCATATGATCCTGCTTTAAGAACACCTGAGTAAACTCTTATAAAACAAAGTTTCCCGACAAACGGGTCCACAGCTATCTTAAAGGCAAGTGCTGAGAAAGGTTCTTCGTCCGATGACGGCCTGGCTTCTTCTTCTTCAGTTTCAGGATTGATACCTTTAATAGCATCAACATCAATAGGTGAAGGCATGTAATCAACGACCGCGTCAAGCAACATCTGCACGCCTTTATTCTTATAAGACGATCCGCACATAACAGGAGTGATATGACACTTGATATTTGCTCTGCGAAGAGCAGCTTTCAATTCGTCGACAGTTATCTCCTCACCCTCAAGATACTTGAGTGTAAGTTCCTCATCAGTCTCAGCTATAGCTTCGACCATATTCTCTCTCCACTTATCCGCCTCTGCCTGCATATCGGAAGGAACATCTGTTTCCTCGAACTGCTTTCCGTCATCTGAAGTATAAACTTCGGCTTTCATGAGGATCAAATCGATTATGCCCCGGAAATCGCCTTCTTTTCCAATAGGGATCTGTATGGGTACAGCATTTGTTCTTAGCCTGTCCTTCATCATGTTCACTGCGCGATAAAAATCAGCACCGGTGATATCCATTTTATTGACGTAAGCTATCCTGGGGACACCGTAATGATCAGCCTGTCGCCATACTGTCTCCGTCTGGGGCTCAACTCCGCCTTTAGCACAGAAAAGAGTAACTGCTCCGTCAAGCACACGAAGTGATCTTTCTACTTCAACAGTAAAATCAACATGTCCGGGAGTATCGATGATATTGATTCTCCTCCCTTTCCATTGCGCTGTAGTTGCAGCAGAAGTAATAGTGATACCGCGTTCTTGTTCCTGAACCATCCAGTCCATTGTTGCGGCACCGTCGTGAACTTCTCCGAGCTTATGCGTCTTTCCTGTATAGAAAAGTATACGCTCAGTTGTTGTGGTCTTACCGGCATCGATGTGAGCCATAATACCTATATTTCTTGTATTTTCCAGCGAAAACTCTCGTGGCATTATATCTTTCCTTCCGTCAGGATCACCATCTGTAATGAGCAAACGCTCTGTTAGCGTCAGCCATCTTGTGAATGTCCTCTTTCCTCTTGTAGGCCCCGCCCATAGAGTTGGCCGCATCCATCAGCTCACCTGCAAGGCGTTCCTTCATAGTTTTATCGTTTCTTGTTCTGGCAAACTGCACTATCCAGCGCAATCCAAGAGTTTGTCTCCTTTCAGGTCTGACTTCAATAGGGACCTGATAGTTAGCTCCTCCTACCCGTCTGGCTTTGACTTCAAGAACCGGCATAACATTCTCCAGTGCCTTCTTGAAGACTTCCATAGGATCTTGAGAAGTTTTCTCTTTAATGATATCAAACGCTCCATAAACGATTTTCTGCGCAACACCCTTTTTCCCGTCGAGCATGATATTGTTTACGAGCTTTGTTACAACAATACTGTTGTACAATGGGTCAGGGAGTATTTCCCTGACAGCAACATGGCCTTTTCTTGGCACTTGTCTTCCCTCCTATAAATGATATTCGGGGTAATACCCCGACCTCACAGGTACTCACGTAAGGACCGTGTCAGTGCAGTATACCGGCCAAAATACTAAGTCAGTGTACTGAACCTTTGTGTCCAACCCCGTAACCTCGGCTATTTCTTGACTTTAGCCGCCTTTGGCCTCTTGGCTCCATACTTGGAGCGACTCTGCAGACGATTGTTCACTCCTGCAGTATCAAGAGTTCCTCTGATGATGTGGTAACGCACACCAGGAAGATCCTTGACTTTTCCGCCTCTTATAAGAACTACCGAGTGTTCCTGAAGATTGTGTCCTATACCGGGAATGTAAGCAGTAACTTCCATTCCATTTGTCAGACGTACCCTTGCGACCTTACGAAGCGCAGAATTAGGTTTCTTAGGAGTCGTCGTCTTAACTACAGTACATACACCGCGTTTCTGAGGAGCCGTTATCTCTGTAGGAACCTTTTTCAGAGTATTCATTCCTCTGAGCAAAGCCGGAGAAGCGTCCTTGTAGTCCTTTGTCTCTCTTCCCTTCTTAACTAGTTGGTTGAACGTTGGCATCAATACACCTCCTTTCTCATTATTCACGCCGGCTTTTATAAAAATCGCCAAGCCAAAATAGTATATCACCGAAAAATGGATTTGACAATACTGGTATTTTGCCTAAACACTGCTTCTGCAAGGCTTATCAGTCCGTCATAAACCAAGAACCGATCATTCATGCCGGCTCTCAGATCTGCAGTTCATATCCTAATGATCAATGAATCGCAGTTCCAAACAGCTCGGCATTTTCTTTACAATCAGGCACTGAAGTTATGTTTCTGTACTTATTCATTCCTGTGCCTGCAGGTATCAGTTTACCTATGATAACATTTTCTTTCAGTCCAACAAGAGGATCGACTTTGCCTTTTACTGCTGCATCCGTCAGAACTCTTGTAGTTTCCTGGAAAGAAGCAGCTGAAAGGAATGAGTCAGTCGCAAGTGAAGCCTTTGTTATACCAAGAAGCACTGATTTCCCGGTTGATTCAATAGTCCCGTCATGTGCTGCTTTCTCATTGGCTTCTTCATAATCGAACATATCGACCAATGTGCCGGTCATCAATTCTGTGTCTCCCGGATCATCAACACGGTACTTCCTTAACATCTGTCTGGTTATTATCTCTATATGTTTATCATTGATCTCAACACCATTGTTCTTATATACTTTAACGACCTCACCTATAATATAATTCTGCACAGCTCTCACGCCTTTAAGCTTCATGATCTCATGTGGATTAACTGATCCTTCAGTAAGAAGATCACCCTTATTTACATAATCTCCATCTTTAACGATCAGCTGCGAGCCATAAGGAACCGGATATGTCTTCGCAACCTCTTCGCTATCTGCCGGAGGAGTGATTACAATGTCCCTTCTTCTCTTCGAAGTTTCTTCCATTCGGATCACGCCATCGATTTCAGCCAATATAGCCTGCCCTTTAGGTTTTCTTGCTTCGAAAAGCTCTTCAACTCGGGGGAGACCCTGTGTGATATCGTCTCCTGAAGCAATACCACCGGTATGGAATGTACGCATCGTAAGCTGAGTACCCGGTTCGCCTATCGATTGCGCTGCCATAATTCCTACAGCTTCTCCGATATTGGCAGGTTCATTAGTAGCAAGGTTTAAACCATAGCACTTTGAACATACACCGTATCTTGCTCTGCACGTAAGAACCGAACGGATCTTTATTTGCTTTTTTCCGGACTTCTCAATTCTTACAGCCAAATCGTCATCAATGATCTCATTAGATTTAACGATGATCTCACCACTTTGAGGATCAAGTATATCCTCAGCAGCATATCTGCCGGTGATCCTGTCATGGAGAGTTTTAACTATTCTCTTACCTGATCCTCCTGAAGTGATCTCACTTACATATATGCCCTCTTCAGTTCCACAGTCTTCTTCGCGAACTATGACATCTTGTGATACATCAACAAGTCTTCTTGTAAGATATCCTGAATCGGCTGTTTTCAGAGCAGTGTCCGAAAGAGCTTTACGGGCACCATGTGAAGATATAAAGAATTCAAGAACATTCATGCCTTCGCGAAGGTTTGACTTGATTGGTATTTCGATCGTCTTACCGGATGTATCGGACATGTTACCACGCATACCGGCAAGTTGTTTGATCTGGTTGATGTTTCCGCGGGCACCTGATTGCGACATCATATAGACCGGATTGAAAGGTCCGAGATTGTCCTTAAGCGCTGTGGTTATGTTATCAGTTGTCTTGCGCCAAACGTCAACTACTGCTGTGTATCTGCCATCCTCATTAAGAAGTCCGCGATTATACTTTCTTGTTATCGCGTCAACTTTCGCTTCTGCTTCTGTTATATATGTCTTTTTCACCTCAGGTACGATCATATCGTAAATACTTATCGATATGCCTCCCTTGGTCGAATACCTGAATCCCATTGATTTGATTTCATCCAGAATAACAGC
>JAQVYV010000185.1 GCA_028708525.1 Eubacteriales bacterium | reverse complement strand
GTCACTTTCACGTTTTACTTCCTCAAAATCCTGTTTCGCGATATTCGGATATTTCGTTGCGACTCTCTTATTGGGGATCCTGTCAAGCTTATCCGCCCGTTCCGGCGAGCCGCAGACACACATCCTGCACGCTCCGAATCCCAGATCCAGCACCTCATAAAGCTGCCTTCCCTCCTCAAGCAAAGTATCCTTGCCGACCACTCCGATATCCGCAGCCCCGTATTCAACATACGTCGGCACATCCGCCGGTTTAGCCATGATGAATCTCAGCCCGCTGCCATCCTCCAGGATCAATTTCCTTCCGCCCGACCGTGTAGCCGAACAATCAAACCCTGCAGCCTCCAGCAGTTCAACAGCCTGCTCTGCAAGTCTCCCCTTAGACAAAGCTATTGTAATAGTATCCATACATCTATTTCAACCTCGTTCCGTTTTCTGATCCGTCGAAAACCCAAACTTCCGCAATTCCCTTAACCTCCGCCATCCGGAGAAGTCCATTTGCATCCGCACCCGTGCAGTCTGTAAGCGTTCTGAAACCTTCCGCTTTCTTCGACGCCGCAAATCCGAAGGCCTGTCTTCTTCCTACAGGAGTATACCCCACAAGAAACCTTATTCCCTGATCCTCAGGCAGCCTGTTCTGTCTTCGCAGCGCGTTCATGATAAGATTGATCCCCAGAGAAAACCCTGTTGCCGACATCTCTCTTCCGAACTGTCCGACAACATTATCGTAGCGCCCGCCGCTGAACACAGGAAACCCAATACCATAAGTAAAGCCTTTAAAGATTATCCCGGTATAATAATTCAACCCCTGAACCATCCCGAGATCAAGAGAAACATATCCGGAGATCCCGCAATCATCCAGAATATCGTAAACCTGCCGCAGGTTGTCCAGAGCTCTGACCGATCTATCATTGCTTACGAGCCTTCGCATATCATCAAGCATTTCAACAGTCCCGCCTGAATATATCATCAGCGCAAGCACCTCGTCTGCTCTCTCCGGAAGTCCATTGTTCCGGCAAAAATCCTTTATCGCCAGTGTCTCTTTCCCGTCGATCAGTTTCTGAAGCTGCGCAGAAGTATTCTCCTCAAGACCCCATTCGTCTATCATCCCGTTATAAAACTCAACATCCCCGATACTGACTTGAAGATCCTCTATACCTGCAGCAAGAGCTGCCTCAACTGCCAGCTCCACAGCCTGGGCATCAGCCTCGGAAGTACGCGGCCCAAGTATTTCGATACCGGCCTGTGTAAATTCCTTCTGCTTTCCCCCTCCCGTCTCATTGAACCGGAACATATTGCCGATATAAGATAGCTTCAGCGGTTCTGTCTCGTCCTTTAGCACAGTCGAAGCTATCCTTGCCGCCGGAATGGTACCGTCATACCTCAACACAAGTATCCGTCCGCTTTTGTCGAAAAACTTGAACATCCCCTCCTGCGGTGCAAACCCTTCACCAGCTGCGAAAACATCATAGAACTCCAACGAAGGTGATTCTATCTCCATGAAACCATTGAGATCGAAAAGTTTTCTGATCTTTGCTTCGATGCTCTTCTTTACGGAACATTCACCGGGAAGGATATCCGCAACTCCGTCTGGTGTATAGTATTTATATTTACTCAATTTACTCATGGTAATTAATTCCCTTCTTTCAATGAGCTCTTTCAGTTAGCAATATGCTTTATTAAGATAAAGCGATAAAGCAATGAAGTGATTATAGCTATTGTTTTGGGTTTTGTCAAATCAATATAACGCAGTATCGCTAAAGAACATTTCCGTCAGACTATTTGCTGCTCCTAAGATGTCAAGTTCATTAAGAGGTCTGTCGTCGTATCGTATCTCGAAAGCCCCGCCTGAAGGGTAATATCTGAAAACGGAAAGTGATTCTCTCAGTTTGATGTCGAACCATTTGCCCGCCTTGGCAAAATCACCCTGAAAAACCACGATATCCGGGTCGAAAACTACAGATACATTGTGGATCGCAGTTGCTACCCTGTCCGCCATGTAAGAGACTATATCCATAGCAAGATCATCGCCCTCAGCGGATGCATTGAAAACATCAGCTAGCTTTATCTTATCCGCTTGTAAGCTTAAGAGCTGAGATCCTGGAAACTCCGATTTTCTACTGTTTATAAGCTGCCGTATCCTGTCTTCGCTTACCTGTCGTTCGAGACACCCGAATCCGCCGCAGCCGCATTGCTCTGTGTCTGAAGGATCTATAGTCATATGCCCGATCTCGCCTATTAGTGAATCCTTGCCGTTCAGGATATGCCCCTTGTCAATAAGACACGCCGATATTCCCCATGTGGTAAAAAGTGACAGGATGCGCTTTCTTTCGATACCGGGCTCTTCCAGCAAAGAACGGGCAGTCATTTTGCCTGCATTCTCAACAAAAATAACACAATCACCACTGACATAGGGCCTCAGATATTCCATAACCGGAATATCCTGCCCCCATTCCGGCGAGATCGAGCTGTACTTAAGTATATTTCTTGTGTAATCTATCGTACCCGGGACCGACAAGGCAATGCCAAATATATTTTCTTCGTTGATTCCGTTTCGCGTCAAAATATTAGATATACGATCACCTATCTCACCGAAATATTTCTCAGGGTCGTCATCGATATCGTTTTCGATCATTTCATTGTCTATCTTCGTTGCATTCATATCCAGTAAAGTTATGTTCAACATATCCGGCCATGCAGTAACACTTAAAAGCATTTTGCTGCATGAAAAACTGTATAAGTGGGGACGCTTTCCACCTGTGTCTGTCGATAGTCCTTTGCCAAGATCCGCAACAAGACCATTATCTATAAAGTGTTGTATAGATTTAGCCACGGTCTGTCTGCTTATACCGGTGATCCCGGCTATATCATTGACTTTATAAGCTCCGCCTCGCCGGAACACACTGAGAACCGATACTCTGTTTCTATGTCTGAGATCAGCCGGGACA
>JAQVYV010000184.1 GCA_028708525.1 Eubacteriales bacterium | reverse complement strand
TTTGGGTCTCTTTACCCTCAGGATAGCGGATCGCAAATCCATGCTTGTACGAATTCGCAGCCAGCCATTTCCCGAATGCAGTTTTACCGAAGTTCTGATCAAGCGGCAGTCCGGCGTTAGTGAGATCTGTAGTATACCCGTCATGATGCTCGCTTGTTCCCGGATAAGCCGTAGCTCTGTCAGTCTGTCTGAAAGCTTCTGTATAACTAAGTCCCCATGACTGTCTTCTTGCGATAGCATTATTAAACATTTCTGTCTGTTTCCTAAAGTTCCTGTAGGTGTCTCTGATCTGGATATCCTTTATGCCATCCTTCTCAGCATCCGCAAACATCGCCAAAAGAAACGGGATCGTTATCTCCCGCAGCCTGTAGGGTGACTTACCTGCAACCGAATATTTACCTGCATCGAATTCTTTTAGTTTCGATGTATCATCGACTTGTGCTGCCGAAAGAACATTTCTGGGACTTACGATAGCCAGTTGTCTGGTCACTGAAGACAAATTGCCTTCAGTAAGATCATCAGCGGCTCTTATTACAGCGTGTGTTTTCCCTTCCTCTGTATATGACCAGAACAGATATTCTGCAGTATTACTTGTCAATAACAGCATCGTGCTGCTGTCTGTAACAGTTTTAGAAAGATCCGGTCTAAGCAGAGCTGCCAGTTCTGTCTTCCTTGAAGCATCTGCGATCACGAACCCTTCCGCGATCTCAGGTACCATATCGGCGGGAGGAACAACTGTCCTGTGCTTCAGGTCAATCAAAGGAGCAGGAGTAATGCTTGCGGAAGGTGATTGCGAAGGGGACGGAACGGATGTCGGTGCTTTGGTCGGTACCTTGGTCGGTTCCGGAGAAGGTGAAGGTTCCACAGACGGCGTAGGTGATGGCATTGCGCTATCAGAGGGCTCCGGTGTTAAAGTCAATAATGTTGCGGGGGATACTGAAATAGTCGGAGGAGAGGTCAGCGTTGGAACTGAAGTTATACCTCTGTTACAGGAAACCGTTAGAAACATCACATAAACTATGACAATGATATATGCAATATATCTGATCTTGTTGTTACTCATTATTTTTAGCCTTTTTAGCAAAAACACAAAACCACACGCACTCAGGATCAGATGAAGTGTAACTGACCCTGTGCTTCCTTCCCGCCGGTATAAACAAAGTATCGCCGGCACCCAGAACCTTTTCAGTTCCGTCAGAGTACCCGATAACAGCGTGACCTATAAGCAATGCCACCCACTCATCTTCGCTCTGATCGTACCAGAAACCCTCCGGTGAAGAGTGACCTGCAGATGTTATCCTTTCGATCCTTACATTATCATTTTCCATGAGGATCTCTGTCTTTTCACTGCTCATCTATTCTCATCTTCTGCCCACTTTCCGGCACATGTTACAGCTTTCTTCCAGCCTCTGAACATCAAGTCTCGCCTGGAGTCATCCATCCCGGGGGCAAAGACCCTGTCAGTTTTCCTTATGCTGCGAAGCTCATCGAATCCGGACCACATACCTGCTGAAAGTCCTGCCAGGAAAGCGGCACCAAGTGCAGTGCTCTCCCTGTTGACCGGTCTTACGACACTTATCCCAAGTATATCTGCCTGAAACTGCATAAGGACATTGCTTGCGCTTGCACCTCCGTCGGCAGATATCGAAGTGACATCAACACCCGAATCACTTCGCATCACTTCAATAACATCCCGCGACTGGTATGCCAGACTCTCGAGCACTGCCCTGGCAAAATGAGCTCTGGTCGTCCCACGGGTCATCCCGACCGCCGCTCCTCTTGCATACATATCCCAATACGGAGCTCCCAATCCGGTAAATGCCGGAACAAAGTACATCCCGTTGCAATCACCCACCTGTTCAGCAAGTTCATCGCATTCAGAAGCTTTACTTATCATCCCCATTTCGTCCCGGAGCCATTGTATCGCGGAACCGGCATTGAATACACTTCCCTCCAGCGCATAAGCAGGCTTTCCACTGATCGAATACGCGACGGTAGTTAGCAGCCCGCTCTCTGAAACGACTTTCCTGTCCCCTGTGTTACACAGAATAAAACACCCGGTCCCGTAAGTATTCTTGATATCACCGGGACTATAGCAAGTCTGTCCGAAAAGCGCTGCCTGCTGATCTCCAGCAACAGCCGTAACAGGTATCTTTCTACCCATTATTTCCGCTTCGCCGAAAAACCCCGAGCTGTCCCGAACCTCCGGCAAAACACTTCGCGGGATGTCGAGAATCCTGAGAAGCCTCTCATCCCAGCACATCCTGTTTATATCCCAGAGCATCGTTCTGGACGCATTGGTCACATCAGTCGCATGAACTCTGCCCCCGGTCAGTTTATAAAGAAGCCACGAATCCACAGTTCCGAAACAGACTTCACCCCTCACGGCTTTATCCCGAATAACAGGATCGGAGTCGAGTATCCATTTGATCTTGGTAGCAGAAAAATAAGCGTCAATGAGAAGACCGGTAGTGTTGCGCACATAATCTTCCAGTCCCTGAGATTTTAAATCATCACATATATGAGCTGTTCGCCTGCACTGCCACACGATCGCGGGATGAAGCGGCTTCCCTGTGATCCGATCCCACAATACAGTCGTCTCACGCTGATTCGTGATCCCGACCGCCCCGATATCATCAGGACCGATCGTTTCAAGAGCCTGTTCCACCGCCAATATCTGGCTTTCCCAAATCTGATCAGGGTCATGCTCCACCCATCCGGGTTTCGGATAATACTGCCTGAAACTCACCTGACCGGAAGAGACAATGCTGCCCTCCCTGTCGAAGACTATAGCGCGCGAACTTGTCGTACCCTGATCAAGCGTCAGTATGAATCGGCCCAATTCAACCCTCCTGTATCATTTCCGGATCAGCCGGTTCCCGGTCATATCTTTCGTCAAGCCATCGGACAACATCCTCCAGAACCTTATCCTTCTCCATTTCATTGAATATCTCATGATAG
>JAQVYV010000038.1 GCA_028708525.1 Eubacteriales bacterium | reverse complement strand
GCATAGGTCTGCTGCGGCGGCGGTGCGGATGCCTGTTGCGGGACCGGTGAAGGTGAACTGAAATTGTGCTGAATAAGACGAGCAATGATCTCGCAATTCTTCTGATTCTTTCCGCCGTCAACAACTTGCATCCCGCTGGTATTTCTTGAAAGGATCTTTACTATCGAAGTATTCTCGTCATTGTCATATACATGCACCAATATCTGCTGTCCATATCTGACCGCGATATTGGGCACTTCATATGTGACGAGTTGAGGGTCCGGTGTATGTGCTTTGTACACCATGTCAGCAATTACTTTCTGCGAGTAAAGAAACGAAAAAACTTCTGATGCCGGTCTGTTAACAATGAAATCGACATTATAGCTGTTAGCCATAGATTTTCTCCTCTCAAAATCTCAATGTTTGCCAATGAGAAAATTTTACTCTGATAGATCAGCGATTACAATAAAATGATAGATCCGAGATATAGGTAAATTGTAAAAGAGACAACCGGATGGCTGTCTCCTTATCAGTCAATTATTTTAAGATTTATCACATGAGTGACCGGCTTACCCTTTTATCATCTTCCTCCGCCGGACTGAGGTGCTGATGCGGCTGCACCTGAGTTTCCTGTTTCACCTGAAGGTCCTTAAGCTCCTGTATCGGAAGGCTTTCCCTGACTCACGTCTTCACTTGGTACTGCCTGACTTCCCGATGCACCTGAACCGGTTTCGTGTGAAGCATCCTGTGATCCGACCTGAGACCCCGGATGTGATTCCGCTTGTGAAGCTGCATTCGATCCTGCAAAACTGTTCTGATAGGCATTGCTTTCCTGATTCTGCTCGGTTTCCTTCTCCTGCTCCTGTTTTGCAGCCTTCTCCTTGCTCTCTTCTATATCTTTACCTGCTTCCTTCACTTTGCCGATTATTTCATCCAGTTCTTTATTGTTCTGAGTTTCTCCTGCCGCATATTTCTGTTGAACGATTTCTTGTGCTTTAGTAATTATCTCATTGACTTTAGCATTCCTATACTGTTCGATGTCGATTTCAGGATCTAAAACCTCCAGAGATTTCATAAGCTTATATTTGCCCGGTGAAACCCCGGCTTCTTTAGCCTCCATCGCAAGTGCAACTCCGTTTTGAGTTTTGACTTGAAGTTCAGATGCCTTTTCTTCATCATCAGTAATAGCTGTTACTGAAATGATGGTTGAACCATCTTCATTTACATATCCTTTATCATAAGCATTCTGAACCAGCGAACTGATTGCACTATCCACTGACAGATTCTGTACACGAAGTCCTGCAAGCAGTGCTTCTCCATCAGCATTCTCAGCCGAACTTCCGACCACCCTGTCCATAAAGTTGAGTTGAAGCTCTACACTTGGGTTGATGTCAAGGCTGACATAGCTGACAGGCCTCTGATAATAAATATACCCTGCAGCGAGCAGTATAACAAAGGCCGCTGCCATTCCCAAAGCAAGTCCGAATTTTCCTCCGCGTTTCATGCTGACCACTTTGACTTCCTCTTTCTCTTTCATTGAAATCACTTCCTTTACTCTTTCTTTTAGTTTCTGATCCGCATGGATCCTGTCAAAATATCCGTTAAAGGTTTCCACTGAAATAATCCTCCTTAAGCTCTTTCCGTAATCTGTCTTTAGCTCTTCGCAGCATCGTATACAACGTATTGATATTTCTGTTCATCAGTTCTGATATCTCCGGGATCGTCATCCCTTCATAAAAATGCAGGTATATAACTTGCTTCCAGTCTGTCGGAAGTGCCAGTACTGCAGGTATCAACTCCGACTCCTCAGGCGTTTCATATGGTATTTCCATGTCCTCTATAGACCCGACATTTCTGCGCCAGAAACTTTTATTCTGATCGACCCGGAATCGAAGTCTATGAGACCGTCATCCCTCATCTTAGCGAGTTCTCTGGATAACGAAGTGCGCTGAACACCGATCTTCTCAGCCAGCTCTTTCTTGGTAATATTAAGTTTTATAACATCTGAATTTTGGGTCTTTCGTTCATGATCAAGATAACTTATAACACTTTCACGTATGGTCCTGTTTACATAATGCTTGATCTTGTCGCCAAGTATCACTGTATGGTCCGAGACATACTCAAGATACGACCTCAGAAATTTCTGATTATGCAAAAACAAACCAAACAGTCTCTCCTTGTCTATTTCAAGAATGACCGATGGTTCTCTGGCTGTTACTGTCATAGGATAATACGGATTTTTCGAAAACATAAGATTACCGCCGAGAATATCCCCACCGTAAAACTCTGCTATAGTCATCAGATTGCCGGATTCATCGACACGTTCAATAACGATCCTGCCTGAAAGAATGATTTCAAGCTTCAGACACGCCTCTCCTACGAAATGAACAATACTATTTCTGCCGTACTCAACTATTATAAAGTTTCTTGCAGAAATACAGGCTTCGATCTCTTCATCTCCCAATGACTTCAGGAGATCGGTCTGACGTATCGATTCATAGTATTTATTCATAACCAACTCCGTAATGTGTTACATTGGTAACACCTTTTTCTTGATTATATCCTCATAATACCCTGATAACAAGGAGATGAAAAAATGAAAATCATTGTAAACATTATACGCGCGCTGTTTCTGGGACTATTTCTTTTTATTATTGCAATGGGTAAACCTATGCTCTGGCTTGCACTGTTCGGAGTAAGCCTTATAGCTGCCCTTCTCTTCGGAAGGATATTCTGCGGTTATGTGTGTCCTATGAATACCCTGATGATCCCAACCGAGTGGTTATCGAAAAAGTTGAATATCCAGACCGGCAGAAGACCCCGCTGGCTGAAAAACGGTATATTCGCATGGATAGCATTGGGCATCACCGCTGTATTCATGATCGTCTCAAAAAGACTGTTTAAGATCGATCTTCCGATCATGCTTGTCTGGCTGGCCCTTTCAGTATTAGTCACTCTAAGATATAAACCGGAAGTTTTCCATAATCTTATCTGTCCTTTTGGAGCCCTGCAGAGAACATTCGGACGTTTTGCCAAATTCTCACAAAGAGTAGACAAGAATAGCTGTATAGGCTGCAAAATGTGCGAAAAAGTATGTCTATCCGCTGCTATAGTTGTCCGTCCGGATGATAGAAAGGCTGTTATAGATACATCCGCGTGTCATCAATGTATCAACTGTCGGCAGGTCTGTCCGACCAAAGCAATCAGCTATTTAAGCAAATAACAGCTTGTAAAAGCCACAGTTTGTCTACCGTAATTGTACGGCATACCGGAAAGTTCGCAGACTTTGCTCACCCAGAGACCGTACGCTTCCATAGATGAGATAGCTTCGTCCGGGAACCTGCACGGTTCATCAGGATAAGTACAAACCTCACAAAGCGTACATGTACCTGCTCCCATTGGAAGCATATCCGGATGCCTTGACTTCACCTTCCGAACTAATGCAGCAAAATTCTCGTCGTGCCTCCTGCTTGTTTCCTGAATAGCTTCATAATCAAAGTCATCCTCCATTTTGCCGACCGTCTGGACAAGTATTCCGAATGAATATTCTTTAGCTCTGAGAGAAGCCTCTTCAATACTTCCGCACCCGGGCGGGCAGCGCCAGTTTTTGCCGTATTGATGGCAACGGTCAGCGCTGCACATCTCTCTGACTTCAGGCATAAATTCCAGAGCTGAAACATTCAGTTCACCGGCTGCTGTAAATCCGCATGCGATCGCTTCTTCGACAAGAGCTTCGATTTTTTCTTTCATTATGACCTCCACAAGGTGTTCATAGATCCTGGCTGTTAACTTTAAAAATATTATACAGTTTATTCTTCAAGCGCATATAGTGAAATATTCTCAAACTCGGCTGTTCCTCTGTCACAAAAAAATCCTGCATTTGAAGTTTCAAGCATTTCGATCCCGCACTGCAGCAACAGATGATTATTGACATAAAGCTCACATACACCGTCTATAAGTATGAGTTTGATCTGATAGCTGGTGTTTTGATTGAATTCATATTTTCTTGCTGCATAATTACTAAAATCGTAAAACTTTGTAAGTATGACACGTCCATTTTCCGGTTCCAGAAGAAACAGATTGTCTATGCGTTTTTCACCGGTCCTGCAGGATATCCACAGCCCGGCAGATACAGCTCCTTTCAAAGTGACATCAGCATTGAACTCAATGTTGTGTGCACCTGTTCCGAATCCTTCAGCCTGCCAGCTGAATGGTTCGGTTACGGCAATGATTTTGTTATTTTCTTTAGTAAATATCCCGCCGTAAGTCTTCCAGGCAAAACTGTTTGCCGGTCTTTCTGTAAGCTCCGGTAAATGATCTCTGCCGATAATAGTATCGGTCCTGAGGTTAGTCAGTATTTCAGCATAGTAAGGACCAGGCCGGTCTTCACTATCAACATGAACTTCCTTGGGCAGTGACAAAGTCTCAATACCGGCTGGACGATCAACATATAGCACATATCTTTTCCCGTCTTTTTCTACCGTACGGCATGTAAAGCCGCTGTTAGCTATACCCCCGATGAAAACATTTCTGTCCGGTTCTGTAAATGGTCCCAGAGGATGATCCGCAACAGCAAATAATGTATAGTTGTTGATATATTCATCATATGTACCGGCTCTTCCGCAATAGTGATTACCGGTAAGAACAGTCAGATACCATTTACCGTTCATATAATAGACATCAGGAACTTCGATCATCCCGTTAGACCTTGGAACATATACTATAGTCTGATTTTTCCAATTCAGCAGATCATCTGACACCGCTGCAACTATTGCACCAACAGGAGACATCCGTCCGATCATTGCTGCGGCAACAAAATATCCGTAGTAAAAACCATCAGCAGGATTTCTGATTACCACAAAATCACGGCAGTCAACTATGCCCCATTCAGGATCTCTTGGTCCGTAACCTATAAATTTGTCTGTATCAGGCTCAATCACAGGATTCTTCGGGTACCTTGTCCAGTTATAAGCGTCTTCCGAGATCGCGACACCGATCCTCTGATCATAATTGACCTTATCACGCATCGTATAATACAGATAGTACTTGCCGTCCTTTTCGATCGCACAGCCTGTAAATTTGGAACCAAAATCCTTTGGATCACGCTCATCCTGCAATGGCGGTAAAATATTCGGGCACTGGATCCAGTGAATAAGGTCACTACTTATTGCATGGCCTATGCTCCAGGCTTCTGCAAAAGGCAGATCCGAGTCTTGAAGAGGCATCTGCAGATGAAAAGCATGAACTGTCCCGTCAATATTCAGGAACCAGGCATCCCACATCTTCGTTTTATCAGCGTGGTACTTCATATTTTTCGCGTAACTCCTTAATATTTTCTTCAATTGTCTTTATAACTTTGACAAATTCATCATCTGTCTTACCTGTAGGATCATCAAGTCCCCAGTCTTCACGCAATTTGCATGGCAGATACGGACACTCCACGTTACACCCCATCGTGATGACGACATCAACAGCAGGAATATCCTGAAGGAGCTTCGAACGCTGTGTTTTCTCCATGTCGATACCGTACATTTCTTTCATAAGGCGGACAGCGTCAGGATCTATCCTGTCTCTCAGCTCGGTTCCCGCAGAGAAACTATCGAACACATCAGAAGCAAGATACTTTCCAAGAGCTTCGGCTATCTGACTGCGGCATGAATTGTGTACACATATGAACGCTACTTTTGGTTTACTCATGGCTTGAACCATCCTTTCGTCTTGTTAGCGATCTTCACCAGCATAAGCATAACAGGAACTTCTACAAGTACTCCGACGATCGTAGCAAGAGCCACCGGGCTTTTAGTCCCGAAAAGGGAGATCGCCACAGCCACAGCCAGTTCAAAGAAATTCGATGCACCGATCATACCTGCAGGTGCTGCGATATCATGTGAAAGCTTCAGGACCTTTGCACCAAAATACGCTATGAAAAATATCAAAACAGTCTGTATCGTTAACGGAACGGCGATCAGAATTATGTGAAGCGGATTATCAAGTATCACTTTTCCCTGAAACGAGAAAATTATCACCAAAGTGAGAAGCAGCCCTGTCACTGTTACATTACCGAACCTGGGGATGAATTTCTGCTCAAAGAATTCCTTGCCTCGTTTGTTAGTTATTGCATTTCTGGTCAGGATGCCTGCCGCAAGAGGGATCACAACGAAAAGCGCAACTGACAGGAGCAGTGTGTCCCACGGGATCTTAACACCGCTTACTCCAAGCAGCAAAGCAACTATCGGAGTAAAAGCAAAAAGGATTATAAGATCGTTTGTGGCTACCTGAACGACCGTATAAGCAGCATTGCCTTTGGTAAGATAACTCCACACGAATACCATAGCGGTACACGGAGCGACTCCCAGAAGGATCGCTCCTGCAAGATAGTCATGAGCAAGACCGGCGGATATCAGATCCTTGAATACAACAAAGAAGAAAAACCAGGCAATACCGAACATCGTGAACGGCTTGATAAGCCAGTTGGTTATCCATGTCACATACAATCCCTTAGGATTTCTGCCGACATCTCTGATACTCCGGAAATCCACTTTCAGCATCATCGGATAGATCATCAGCCATATCAGTACCGCGATCGGTATCGATACTTTCGCGTACTCGAACCTTCCCAGAAATTCAGGGACCCCGGGAAGAAACTGCCCTATAAGTATCCCGGCTGCCATGCACAGGATCACCCAGAGCGTCAGATACTTTTCGAAAAAGCTTATTCCTGATTTTTTCGTATCCATATATTTTCTCCTGCTATTTATTCAGTTCAAATATTTTATTGCGTTGTTCCTTGTCAAGCGCCTTGTCGGATATCGCAGCGATCAGCAGTATACCGATGACGCTAAGTATAAGCCGTGTGATAGTAAATGCAGGACCGAGGCTTGCTGCTTCAAAGGTAAGCATCGGTATCTTGGTAGTTGACCACGCACCTATGAAAATAAAAACATTGAACAAACTGCTGCCCTTCCTGATCATAACTCCTGCGACCGGAAAGGCTGCATATAAAGGTCCCGCTGCAGCAGAGCCTAAGAGAAAAGCTATAAGTATACCCTTAAGTCCTGCGTCTTTGCCTGTATACTTTATCATAGTTGCCCGGTCGACCCAGACATCGAGAAGCCCGAGAAGAATGAAAATCGGAGGTATGACGGCAAGCATCTCTATCAGGTTAGCTTTGGTAAGATCAAATGATTTGGCTCCGATCTCCGGCAACGCGATACCAATACCAATATTTAGAGCTAACAGGATAAGGAGGATCTTATATCTCTTCAGAAAATCTTTCATTATAGTACTACTCCTATCACTAAAGCCACTATCAAAGAAAATACAAAGGCAGAAATGTTCCGGAGGATCGCTGCCCGTTTACCAAAGGTTTTGATTTCTATCGGCAAAGTAACGACCCCAACCATCATAAGTGTTGATACGAAAGAAGCGATCTGCATGTATCCCGCACCGTTATTTAGCAGCGCGGCTGCGAGCGGAAACGCGATAAACCCGGGTATCAATGTAATTGAACCGATAAGAGCAGCTCCGAGTATGCCCCATATACCTGAGCTTGTTCCGAGAAGACCTGTGATAGTTTCAGGACTCAGCACAGCAAAAACGATCCCTATTACGATAAGGATCGAAAGGAATTGCGGCAGGATGTTTTCTAACGATTTCCAGGCTTTCATCAAAGCCATTTTCGTCTTTTTTCGGTCTTTATAAAATGAAATCGCAAGACTTATTCCTGCGGCAGCATATAGAATATATGTAAACATTCGCTGTCCTCTTTTTACTGATTTATTGTCTTGCTTTTTGTAAAATTTTCACTACCTCGTCAGTATCCAGAACTTTCCCGAACGACACCACTTTTCCGTCGACAACAAGCGCAGGAGTACTCATCACTCCATATGCTGCTATCTGTGCAAAATCCGTCACATGTTCAATTGTCGTATCCATACCAAGCTGTTCTAGTGCTTCTCTGGCAGCTGCTTCAAGCTTATTGCATTTATCGCATCCGCTTCCGAGGACCTTAACTGAAGCACCTTCAGATTTAGCTTCTTCTATATTTCTTTTTCCAAATAGTCCCATATTCATTCTCTCCTTCTCTATTTATCAGAATCCAAGATAAAACATATAAAATCCTATCAGCAGCACTTGTCCCCGCATGAACATTCAGACTTACTTCTCTTGCCCTTGTAGAAACCTTTCAAATTCGCGGGAAGATCGAATTGTTCGCCTATATCTTCTTTTCCTGAATGTCCGAATACAGCCTGCAGTATTGAAGATGCGATCATCTTCTTAGGCGGGACCTCGTACTTTTCTCCTTCATATTCAAACACCCGACAGGCAACATCGGCACCGCTTATATCACTGCAGCACCCACAGTTGTTCTCCGCAACGGACTTACAAATATCCTGCCCGTTCACTCTTATCGTAGGTGATGAAACGAACCTATACTCGCTCGCCAGTTCCTCATTTATCATCTCAACTTTGTTATAAACCACCTCATATCCTGCGATTTTAAACGCAGGAGTAAGCACTATCATCACATCATCCAGAACATTGTCCGTTCCGATGCATCTGTCACAGCTTTTAAGGTCAAGATACAGATATTCTACTTTTACTGTTTTTACTATTTCTGCCATATCGGGATCCTCCTACATGATAAAATTCTGTACAAAATTGAAAACATATCCTACAACAACGATCCCCACAGTACATATCGCAACGAAAAGAACCAGCAATTTAGGTTTTACCGCCTTTCGAAGCATGATCATCGACGGAAGGGATAAAGTCGTTACTGCCATCATAAAAGACAGTATAACACCAAGCTGCGCACCTTTCGCCAATAAAGCCTCGGCTATCGGGATGGTTCCGAAAATATCCGCATACATCGGTACTCCGAGAAGTGTAGCTATTATCACACCCAAAGGGTTCTTACTTCCCAATGCTGTTGCTACCCACTCTTCCGGGATCCAGTTGTGTATGATCGCGCCTATGCCGACACCAATGAGCACATAGGGAAAGACCTTCTTAAAAGTCGAAAACATCTGCTCTTTGGCATATTCTACCCTGTCTTTCATCGTCAGATCAGGGGATTCGATATCAACACTGCCTGCAGTTAAAATGAAGCTTTCCACATGCTTCTCCATGTGTAGTTTCTCGATAAGTGTTCCTCCGGCCACCGCGATCATTAAACCTACGACAACATAAGCTATCGCGATCTTAGGCCCGAATATACTCATCAGCAGCACCAGCGATCCCAGATCCACCATCGGTGATGAAATAAGAAATGAAAATGTCACACCCAGAGGCAGTCCTGCGGATGTAAATCCAATGAAAAGCGGTATCGACGAACACGAACAGAAAGGTGTTACTGTACCAAGAAGAGCAGCAATTATATTTGCCCCGACGCCTCGGAACCTTCCCAGGATTTTCCTGCTCCGCTCAGGAGGAAAATAGCTCTGCACATAGCTTACAAGGAAAATCAACACACACAATAAAACGGTGATCTTGATGACATCATAAACGAAAAACTGCAGACTCCCTACCCACCTGTTCGACGCATCGAGTCCAAGCCATGTCAGCAAGCTTCCCGTCAACTCATTCAGCCACTTCATTCCAAGAATCTGATTCTGGAAAAAATCCCATATTTCTTTCAGTATGTGCATTGTCTGAAATCCTCATATCGATATATTTTGATATGATAAGAATATACATCATATAAATATTTGTCAACATGATTTTGTTATGCGTAAAAAGAATACATTTGATATCGCACAGTTGCTAAACTAACTTACCTCCCCAGGTATCAACAAACTCCTTAAACCACATAATTCTCTCAGAATCAGCCTTATCGATCAAAAGATGCTCGAAATCCCGCCGTTTAAGTGAAAAATCGACAACTCCAGCCCGCTCGACAAGTTCACTGACCAGCTGCGCCTTACTGCTGATACCACACTTCTGCTCCAGAAAACCATAATCAGGTTCCGTGCGCTGTAAAAGAAAAATAAGATCATAGAAATCCCTGCCTTTGCCACGATCCAAAACAGCCGACACCTTCATCGCACATAGCACAGCGATCGGTGCGACCCTCAAAGGAAACAGAAATCCGCAGCGATCAAGGAAAACGGTTTCAGCCGGATAATCGATCCCCTGATCCTGCGTTTCCAGCTTTAGAAGGAAACGCTTCTGCCTGTATCCTGACAAGTTCAGCGAAAATAGAAGCTCCGGGAAATATATACTGCGCCGGAAAGCAGTCAGCTTATCGCTCTCCTTATCCTTTGCCTCCACCCTATACCCGGATTTACCAAGAAAACTAACGAGATCGTCCGTTAGCCGAAGGAAGTGCTCATACTTCAGACCCTTGCAGTCAAAATCCAGATCCTCGGAAAACCGATTAATGTCATGGACCAGTCGCAGACAAGTCCCTCCAATAAAAGTCATCCCGGAAGCATCCGTGTGTCTTGACAAATACTCCAACACCTGGCACTGCATATACTCCTTCAGGATCATAGCATCGAACGCTTTATTCTGTGCGATCGCCTGCGGAAAGAAAATCCTGATACTGTCAATCGATCCGATCATAACAAACCATACACCTCCCTAAACAAATCCACACGCTTTGCCAATGCCGGCGAACCGATGCGCCTCACATGATCCATCAATTTATCCTGATCGATCCCGCCATCCAAATGTTCCTCATCCAATCTGAGTTCCGCCATATCATCCGCCGTTTTGTACTCAGGATACAAATGCAGCAAGTCTATAACAGCCTTTTCCGGAGTTGCGATTTTAACGACAAAAGGCATCTTCCCTTCAGTCCTCATCAACTCATATCCGAACATATACTTATCCGAAACATGGCGATAAGAATAAGTCCCGAAATCATTTTGGAAGAAAGCCGTCTTAAGCGTCGAAACTGATGTAAATTGAACCACCTCCTCCGGTATCAGACCATAAAAATGCAATGCTGTATGCAGGCTGATGTAAGAAGGCTGATATATCTGATTGGCAAAATACAGCGCACTGTCCGGGTCCTGCAGATACTCCGGGAATGTATATAAGTTCCGCCTCAACCGCAATATCTCACCGGAAGCGATCCAGCGTGCGAAATTATCCCGGCCGAAATCCGGTCTCCACAGCCTCACCTGTTCCCCCGAAAAGCAAACCATCGGAAGAAACGCCTTCCTGAACTTATTCAAACTAACACGATTCTTTTCCATAACGCAGTAATTATACTGCATATCAGAAACAAATGCAACTTGCGTGCAGATACCACTTTTCTCATTTCGATGTATTTATTGCAGCTGCTTTTATATACTTTCCCAGATCCTTATCTTCACAGTATATAAAGCAACCCTTCTGCCCACGGGTCAGAAGGGTCTTGTATGTATTCTTTATAAGTTTATCAGCGATCTCATCAGGAGATGTCCTGATCCCTGACGTTTTGTCATCCTTTGATATCATGCACTTATTCGTTTTAACACAGCCGGTATCCGGATCCAGATAAAGATCCTTTCCGATGAATACACCTACATAATCAAATTCAAGACCCTGTGCTGTATGTATACAACCAACTTCTTCAAATGATTTGGGATTGATTGCCCAAATATTATCTTCAACAAGATTCCATTTCGCTTTGAACTCACCTTCCAGAATTATATCAAACTCACCTCTTCCAAACTTCGCATTCCAGTCATAGCAATACCCGGCGACCATCCTGGCTTTGTTGGCGATATCATTTTTCTTTCGTAACTCATCCCTCAATTCATTCGGATCGCTGAAAACTCTTATATCATAATTTAATTCAGAAAGGTCCAGATCGACGAACTCTCCTGTCTGAAGAATATTATCGATCAGCTGTAAATACTGATCACTGCCATTACAGCGAAATTGTGATACAAGCTTCGTATCTTCATTTATTACTACCTGACTGCCAAGTTTCCCTGCCCAGAATTTAATCTCATCGACGCTCCCGATGTCCTTTGTTGTTATCCTCTGGTCTTCATCAATAAGAAATATTGTGAACAAAGAAGCATTTATGCACTCTTTGACCTGATTTTCACCGTTAAAGTCCCGGTACATCTGCTTAACGAGCCTGTGAGCCTCATCCACGATCAGGCAATCATAGAAATTGGCCGAAATTCCGCTTAATCCAAAAGGTGAACGGAAGAGTTGCCTTATATCCACTTCCTTCTTCAGGTCGGATTTCGAAAGCAATTTCTGATAAGCCTGTCTCGGAGCGCTGTTTTTGGTACAATAACTTGCATTGAGTTCTTGAGTTATAAAATCCTTTAAGAGATTCACAGCCAGAACAGATTTGCCGGTTCCCGGGCCACCTTGGATTATGA
>JAQVYV010000037.1 GCA_028708525.1 Eubacteriales bacterium | reverse complement strand
CACGCATATGGAGCTTGTTATTTCTTCTCAAAAGTCCTTCGAGAGTCATGTCTCTGTCACCTCTGGAGATGGCTTGCTGTATAAGTTCGATCAGAAGTTCACGTTTAATAGTAAAAACATTGAGAGAGACACAGTCAGATATTCTTCCGACAGGGTTCAGGTAAATGCTCTCTACCCATCCATTATCATCCATGTCAAGTATCAGGGAATTCTCATCCAAATAAGCGGTATCTCTGTTGTACATGATACTTACATCCGCACCGGAACCCTCGTGTACGGCAACAATATCATTAAAGGTAGTATTAAAAATAACATTACCACCGCCAACAATAACATATTTAAAAGTATTCATTCTGAAGAAATCCAAAACACCGGATAACCCATCAACATCACCTGTCTGACCATAACTTTCTGTATTAACAAAAGGAGGAAGAATATATAGTCCCTTATTCTTTCTTGACAGATCCCATGCTGCACCGTTACCCAGATGGTCCATCAGTGATTTGTACTTATTACTTGTAAGAACCCCCACGCTTATTACCCCTGAGTTCACAAGACTGGAAAGCATAAAATCAATGATCCTGTATCTTCCGGCAAAAGGAACAGCAGCAAGTGCTCTTGGCTTTGTAAGCTCCCGCATCTGAGAAGTTGAAGTATCAGCAAGGATCAATCCCATAGCATTGATAAACATTTTCAGCTCTCCTTTCTTTCTGAACTATTATCGATAACAGATTTTGATTGAGGGATATCATCTCTGTTTTCAACCATTGAATTACACGGTATCTCAACATTATCCTTTATTGTAACTCCTCGTTCGATAACCGTTATATCATTCGTACATATTTTAGTATTGATATAAGGGCTTTCACCAAAACAAGTAAATCCGATCTTAGCATTCTTACCTACTACCACCTCAGGACCGGCAATAACTTTATTCAAGTAAGCACCCTTACGTATTATACTACCCGGCATAAGTATTGAATCCTTAACGAAAGCACCCTTTTCAACAACGACACTATTGAATATGACCGAGTGTTCAACGCAGCCTTCAACAACACAACCGTCCGTCAGGCAACTATTATGAACGGTTGCTCCTTTCCCGATATAATGTGCCGGTTTAACAGGATTCCTGCTATATATTCGCCACGATGAGTCGGTCAGATTTATATCCTCAGGCTTGTCAAGAATATCCATATTGGCTTCCCATAAACTCTCAATGGTTCCTACATCCTTCCAATAACCACTAAAATGATATGCAAGCAGTTTTCTTCTATCTTTAAGAAGAGAAGGTATTATGTCTTTACCAAAATCATGTGACGAAGACGGCTCAGCTTCGTCTTCTTCAAGCTTTTTCTTAAGCGTTTTCCAGGTGAAAATATACACACCCATAGACGCAAGATTGCTTTTCGGATCTTGTGGTTTTTCATCGAATTCAGTTATATAAGATTCCTTATTAGTGTTCATTATGCCAAATCTCGAGGCTTCCTGCCAAGGAACTTCAATGACCGCGATTGTTGCATCCGCATTTGAATCGATATGCGATTTCAACATATTCGCATAATTCATTTTATATATATGATCACCTGATAAAATAAGCACATATTTAGGCTCATAATTATCAACGAATTGTGTATTCTGGTAAATAGCATTAGCAGTTCCTTTGTACCAATCGCTGCCTCTGCTCTTCTGATAAGGTGGAAGTATAAATGCGCCTCCATATAATCTGTCAAGATCCCACGGTTGTCCGTTCCCTATATACGTATTCAGATCCAAAGGCTGATACTGTGTCAGTACTCCTACTGTCTCGATACCTGAATTTGAGCAATTGCTTAAAGTAAAGTCAACTATTCTGTACCTGCTCCCAAAAGGAACAGCAGGTTTGGCCAGATTCTTAGTCAGTACTCCTAATCTACTCCCTTGTCCTCCTGCAAGGATCATTGCTATGATCTGGTTTTTCGGCATTAGCTTAAGCTCCTTTCATATAATTTCAAATACAAGGCTGAATTTGGTGGTATATCCACAACGATCGAACCCTCATGATCATTGTACCCTACATCATCATATGCATAAAAAGTTTCATCAGGCAAATTACCCGGAAATCCACTGCCTCCATATTCAGGCATATCTGAATTCAAAACGGTCAGATATCCTTTACATCTTCTTACACCTATCTTGTAATTGTTAAAAGCAGAAGGAGTCATATTCAGCACTACAAGGATCTCATCTCCGGAGCCTGACACTCTTGAGAATGCATATACACAATTATCTGCGTCGTTAACCGTATTCCATTTAAATCCATCCCAACCATTGTCTGAATCCCACAGTGCTCTGTTATTAAGATAAAACTTATTCAGTTCGCTGACATATTTCTGAAGAGTTTTGTGATTAGGATATTCCAGCAAAAACCATTCAAGTTGCTCGTAGAACCTCCACTCAATAAACTGACCGAACTCATTGCCCATAAACGTGAGTTTACATCCCGGATGAGCGATCATGTAAGCATACAACGTTCTCAATGATGCAAATTTTCTCCAGTTGTCACCCGGCATTTTATCGATCATTGACCTTTTCCCATGTACTACTTCATCATGAGAAAGGGGCAGTATAAAATTCTCAGAAAAAGCATAAATAAGAGAAAAAGACAATTGCGAATGATGCCATCTTCTGTAAATATAATCTCTGTTGAAATAATCTATGGTATCGTGCATCCAGCCCATATTCCATTTATAATCAAATCTAAGACCGTCCTGATCTGATGCACCTGTTACCCGGGGCCATGCTGTTGATTCTTCAGCTATCATAATAACTCCCGGATAGTATTTGTGGACCGAGTCATTCATAGTCTGTATAAAACTGATAGCCTCAAGATTCTCAACACCGCCGTGACGGTTAAAAACATGATTCTCTCTTCCGTAATTCAAATAAATCATACTTGAAACGGCATCGACCCTCAGCCCATCAGCATGAAACTCTTTGATCCAGAAAAACGCATTAGAAAGCAAAAACGAACGAACTTCCGCTCTTGCGTAATTAAAGACATAAGTTCCCCATTCTTTATGTTCGCCAAGCCTGTCATCCGCATACTCATAAACAGCACTTCCGTCAAATCTTCCGAGAGCAAAATCATCTTTAGGAAAATGTCCCGGCACCCAATCAAGGATCACTCCGATGCCTTTAGAATGCATATGATCAACAAAATACTTAAAATCCTCCGGTGTTCCGAATCTTGAGGTAGGGCTGTAAAATCCTGTCACCTGATAACCCCAGGAATCATCCAAAGGATGCTCCATCACAGGCATCAATTCCACATGGGTGTATCTCATATCCAAAATATACTCGGCAAGTTTATGAGCAATTGTTCTGTAATTCAGAAAATCCCCGTCCGAGCTTTTCTTCCAGGAGCCAAGATGGACCTCATAAATATTGATAGGTCCTATAGTACCATATCTGGATCTGTTGCTGATATATTCATCATCTGTCCATTCGAATCTATCGTTAAGAGGATACAGTTTCGAACAATTGCCCGGTCTGGTCTCCGAATGAAATGCGTAAGGATCAGCTTTGAAAATCTGATTACCTTCTTTATCTTTAATGCAATACTTATAATTGTCCCACTTAGCTGCACCTATCACCTGACCCCAGAAAAGACCGGTATCACCCATTGCTTCAAGTCGATTCGATTCAGTGTCCCAACCATTAAAATCACCCACAACTGAAACAGAATCCGCTTCAGGAGCCCACACACAGAAGGTATATCCCTCAAGACCACTGTCGCAGAAATAATGCGAACCCAGCAGATTATAACTCATCAGATCATTGCCGGTATTGAACAGATATGCCTGGTCATATGAAAAATGCCTCATAAGTCTCCGTTCCGTCTAAACAGACTTCTACACCTAAAAGTTATATACTCTGTTAGTTTCATTTATTACTTTAATTATAAACTATTTGAGATCAATGGCAAACAAAAATAAGAGGTATTACCCTCTTATTCATGCATGATCATCTTATTATGATCACACGTAATGATATCCTTTATCGAAGATCTCCATTTCCAATGGTATAAGATCGTGTTTCTTCGCAGGCAGTATTTCCTCCAGTGCTTTCCTGAAATTATCCCTGTTATAGCAATTAAGATTCCCGGAAAGGCATCCAAGCAGCATTACTCCTGCAAAAGCCATATTTCCGTTCTCAGACGCAGTATCAGAGGCGGGTACGGCTATCGTTCTTATGTCTTCTCGTGACGGCCTGATCTCTACAAGCGAGGAGTCCAGAATGACTGTTCCGCCCTTTTTCACTGTCTTTTCAAACTTTTCCAGAGATGGTCTGTTGAGTGCGATGAGCACATCACAGGAACTCAACAAAGGTGAACCGATAGGTTCGTCAGAAATAACAACACTGCAATTTGCTGTTCCTCCCCGCATTTCCGGTCCGTACGAGGGAAGCCACGAAACTTCACGACCTTCAAGCATAGCTGCCAATGCTGCCATGCGTCCTGCAGAAAGCACACCCTGCCCGCCGAATCCGGAAATGATGATTGAGAACTCACTCATTTGTCACCTCCTGCAGTTACATCTTTATAGACTCCGAGAGGATATTGAGGAATCATCATCTCTTTTATCCATTCCAGTGATCCGACCGGGTCGATCCCCCAGTTTGTAGGACAAGTCGAAAGTATCTCGACCATCGTAAATCCGGCTCCCTCGCTTTGAAGTCTGAAAGCTTTGGTAATAGCTTTCTTGGCTTCCCTGACATTTCTGACATCATGCATGCTGACTCTTTGTATAAATGCTGCTCCGTCAAGTGTACTTAACATCTCACTCATTCTTATCGGATAGCCGTGAATGGCGGCATCACGACCAAAAGGAGTTGTTGTTGTAACTTGTCCGATAAGAGTTGTCGGAGCCATCTGTCCGGATGTCATGCCATATATGGCATTATTTACAAATATAGTAGTTATTCTCTCCCCGCGCGCAGCAGCATGTACTATCTCAGCAGTACCGATCGCAGCAAGATCTCCGTCTCCCTGATATGTAAACACAAGTGAACCGGGATGTACTCTTTTAACGCCGGTAGCTACCGCTGGGGCTCTTCCATGAGCAGCCTGAAGCATGTCACAAGCAAAATAGTCATAGTTATTATATGTACATCCGACAGATGATACGCCTATAGCTGATTCAATTACATCCATTTCTTCAAGCACTTCAGCAACCAGTCTGTGTACTATCCCATGCGTACATCCGGGGCAATAATGCATCGGCACTCCCGTAAGACCTTTAGTTATTTTGAAAACCTTTTCCATCAGAATCCACCTCCGGCGATCCGGCGAACTATATCCAATATTTCCTCTTGTGAAGGGATCATACCGCCTGTTCTTCCGTGAAACAAAACTTCCTTCTTTCCATTGACTGCAAGACGCACATCTTCTACCATCTGACCGGCATTCAACTCGATATCAAGAAAAGCTTTAACACTATCCTTTCGAGCTGTTTCAGAAATGATCTCAACAGGAAACGGCCAAAGAGTTATGGGCCTGATCAAACCAACTTTGATTCCCTCTCTTGCAGCTTCTTTAATTACATTTTTCGCTATTCTGGCACATGTGCCAAATGCAGTTATAACGATTTCTGCATCTTCTAGTGCTGAGGTTTCTACACGGACTTCATTAGCCTCGATTTCTCTGTACTTACTCTGAAGTCTGTTGTTTAGTCCTTCCAGTACTACCGGGTCTATGTATATAGACTTGATGGTATGATGTACATTTCCACCTTTCTTTCCGGATGCTGCCCAAGGTTTATCGAAAATCTTCATATCGGTATCTTCGGGTATGATGACCGGTTCCATCATTTGTCCGATAGTTCCGTCAGCCAGGATGACAACTAAAATCCTGTATTTATCCGCAAGATCGAATGCTTCCATGGTTAAACTGAAAAGCTCCTGAACACCTGATGCGGCAAGAACAAGGTTCTTATAATCTCCATGCCCGCCTCCCTTTACACATTGAAAATAATCTCCCTGTGCCGGCAGGATCCCTCCAAGACCCGGACCACATCTCATGACATTGACTACCACACTCGGTATCTCAGCTCCTGCTATATATGAAAACCCCTCTTGTTTCAAGCTTATGCCCGGGCTAGATGAAGATGTCAAAACTCTGGCCCCTGCACCGGCTGCTCCATATACCATATTTATGGCAGCTACCTCACTTTCAGCTTGCAGGAATACTCCGTCAACATCCTTCATGCGTTTTGCAAGATAATGCGCTATTTCTGTTTGCGGCGTAATCGGATATCCGAAATAGTGTCTGCATCCTGCTTTTACCGCTGCTTCAGCAATAGCCTCGTTGCCCTTCATTAAAACTCTGTTGCTCATATCAAGTCCTACCTTTCGACCTCTATCACCTGATCCGGACACATGATCGCGCAGAAAGCACAGCCTATACACAGGTCCTGTCTTTCTACACATGCAGGATGAAGTCCTTTAGAATTCAGTTTATCAGTCCGGATCACAACTATCTGCTTAGGACAAACAGGCACGCACAGTCCGCATCCTTTGCATCTTTCTTCGTCAAATGTAACTCTTGCCATTTATAACCTCCGTTTTGCGGATAAACACCAGCAATTGAATATGTCTAGCAATTATAAGTTTTTTCTTCTGATAATTCAACTTTGTTTATCATGTATTATATAAAACCGTTCTTATCATTTTCAAAAAAGGAACTTCTCCGTTAAGTTGCAGCGACATATCATCAGGATGATATTCAGTCATTCCCGCAGAGAACACATACGGTATTCCTGTTAAACGAGATACATTACGAATTATAGGATCCGAATCTTCGATATCTCTGTATGAACTCATTTCCAGGAGATTGGTATTATTGACCAGTCCGGTTATACTGATCCCACATGCACTTTCAAGTTCTCTGATCATCTTCACTATTTCGTCCGTATTTCTTGTGAATGGTCTGTTAATATTTATCACCATAAAGAGTTCATGATCAACAGCAGTAATCCTGTCTTTCAGAGATGAAACTATCCTTGCTCCCATATCTTCACCACCGATATCCAAAACAGCTTTTACCCCGGGTTTGTCAAAAACACTAAACACTTCCGGAGGAACTGACGGGGCCTCAACATTTGTATTGACAAACTGTGATGCGATAAGCTTTATTCCGTTATCTAAAAGGACAGCACGTGCATCTGCAGATCTGTAGAACGGATTTATTACGTCAAGATCGGCAAGAACAACATAATCAGCGGATTCTCTCATCGTATTAGAAATCGTTATGGCAAAATTGACAGCGACTTCACTTTTACCGCTGCCATAAGCACCAACGAAAATATTTACTCTTGATCTACTCAAAACAGATACATCATTTTGCATGGAAAATATTATATCACAACAATCTGTTATATTATTTCGGGTTGCCTATTGGATTGAACTGTGTTAATAATATATTGGTGAAATTTGTGTTTATTGGAGGTGCGATATGCCAACAGTTATGGCGGAAGGCTGGACAACGCAGTTTGAGACTATGAGTGAAAAGCTTTTTCTGGCGACCACTTTGACGATCGTAGGATTTTCGATCGTTTTTATTGCTCTGTTTATTATAATCATATGTATCAGAGTTATGTCCGGATCTGTAAATTCACTTTCAGGAAGGAAAAAGGTGAAAGCCGTCAACACAGTGAAAGAACCGGTTTTACAGGAATCTTCTGAAGCACCGAACGTGAATACAGAAGAATACGATGATTATGAACTTGCAGCAGTAATAACAGCCGCTATCACAGCTTCACAAACTTCCGGGCACAGGTCTGCTCCTTATCCCGGCTTCAGAGTCAGAAGTATAAGGAGGGTCTGAGAATGGAAATACTTAAAGCTTTTTTAGAAACACTTGAGCGATTGTGGTATAATTCCGGATTTTCACAAGGAAACTGGATGCAGTTTGCAATGATCGGTGTATCTTTTATTCTTTTTTATCTGGCTATCGTCAAGAAATTTGAACCTCTTCTTCTCGTCCCCATAGCTTTCGGAATGCTACTGGCCAACATCCCCGGGGCAGGTATCATACATATGGAATTTTATGATCCTGACTATATAAAGGGACTCGGTTATTCAGACGGAACGATTTTTGCATACAGAGAACTCATATCTAAAGGTGGTCTGCTGGATTTTCTTTACATGGGAGTTAAACTTGGGATCTATCCTCCTCTGATTTTCCTTGGTATCGGAGCGATGACTGACTTCGGTCCGATGCTCGCCAACCCTAAGTCTTTGCTTCTCGGAGCGGCTGCACAAGTCGGAATATTTCTTGCATTTTTCGGAGCTCTTGTTCTCGGAGGATTCACTCCTAATGAAGCTGCTTCTATCGGTATCATCGGCGGAGCAGACGGACCAACTGCGATTTTTACGACTAAGACACTTGCACCCCATTTACTTGGACCTGTAGCAGTCGCAGCATACTCTTACATGGCACTTGTTCCCGTTATCCAACCGCCTATAATGCGACTTCTTACTACTAAGAAAGAAAGAAGTGTCGTAATGGATCAGTTGAGAGAAGTAAGTAAGACCGAGAAGATAATTTTCCCCATCATTGTTACTGCTGTTGTTTCTTTACTGATACCTGACGCTACACCATTGGTGGGCATGCTTATGCTTGGCAATCTTTTCAGAGAAAGTGGTGTCGTAGATCGTCTTGTAAAGACTGCTTCAAACGAACTGATAAACATAGTAACGATACTGCTCGGTGTCTCTGTTGGTGCGACTGCGATCGGAACAACATTCCTGAGATTGGAAACCATCAAGATCATTGTTCTTGGGGTCGTGGCGTTTGCATTTGGAACAGCGGGAGGAGTGCTTCTCGGTAAACTGATGTATGTGATAACAGGCGGCAAAGTAAACCCGCTGATTGGATCTGCAGGCGTTTCTGCTGTTCCTATGGCAGCCAGAGTCTCTCAGACCGAAGGACAGAAAGCTAATCCCAGAAACTTTCTCCTTATGCATGCGATGGGACCTAATGTAGCCGGAGTCATAGGATCAGCTATTGCTGCCGGTATTTTACTTGCACTTTTAAAATAGTTTTAACGGAGAGTCTCACATATGAAATATCTGTTATTGCTTTGTGACGGGATGGCGGATCTGCCTGTCAGTTCGTTGGGTGGAAAGACCCCAATGGATGTTGCCCATAAACCTAATATGGACAGGCTCTCTTCATCAAGCTACTGTGGAATGGCACGGACAGTGCCGTTATCACTCCCCCCGGGCAGTGACACCGCCAATATGTCGGTTATGGGTTATGATCCTGAGTTATACTACACAGGCCGCTCTCCAATTGAAGCGATAAGTATGGGCATCGATCTTGGCGAGGATGATGTCGCGTTCAGGGTGAATCTTGTCACTCTTTCTGATGATACATCTGTTTATGATAGAAAGAGAATGATCGATTATTCATCTGATGAAATCAGCACTGAGGAAGCTTCTGAATTGATCAAAGCAATAGATGCTAAATTCAGGGAAAGTGGTTTTCGCTTTTATGCCGGCAGGAGTTACAGACATTGTCTTATATGGGAAAACGGCCCCGTTAAAGGAACCCTCACTCCTCCGCATGATATTCTGACCAAAGTTATATCCGGATATCTCCCTGCGGAACCTGCACACAAGAAGCTTCGCGATATAATGACTTCAAGTCACGACATACTTAAAGATCATCCGATAAATCTTGAACGTATAAACAAAGGCTCAAACCCTGCAAATTCAATTTGGATATGGGGTCAGGGTACTAAGCCTGAAATGCCCCCGATATCTTTATCATATGGGTTAAAAGGTTCAGTTATATCTGCCGTAGATCTTATTTTCGGTCTTGGGATATGCGCCGGGATGACTCCTGTTTCAGTTAATGGTGCTACCGGAACGATCCACACTGATTTTGCAGGCAAAGCTAATGCTGCCGTTGCAGAATTTGAGCGGGGTCAGGACTATGTATATCTCCACATTGAGGCTCCTGACGAATGCGGACACAGAAACGAAGTTGAAAACAAAGTGCTTTCAATCGAACTTATAGATAAAATTGTTCTTGGTCCAATATATGATCATCTGGAAAACAACAGAAAGAAAACCGGAGAGGATTTTCGCATACTTATAATGCCTGATCATCCGACTCCGTTATCTTTACGTACTCATACTCATGAGCCTGTTCCTTTTATTCTGTATTCATCATGTGAGTCTCCGCTTGCACCTGTGTCCGTATATTCCGAGAAAGAGTGCAGCCGGACAGGTGTATTTTTCGAGAAAGCTCATCTTCTGTTTGATTACTTCATACGCGAAGGAACCGAAAAATCATAACTCCGCTATTGTTACGCCACTGTCCCCTTCACCATATGATGCAAGACGGAAAGATTTGATCCTTTTATCTTTTCTTAACGCAAGATCGACGGCATTTCTAAGCGCACCGGTCCCTTTACCGTGAACTATTCTGATCGTAGCTATCCCCGCCATTATTGATTCATCAATGAATTTATCAAGAGACATCAAAGCTTCATCCACAGTAAATCCAAGAAGTTTCAATTCTGTTGTAGCATTCATTTTTTTCGATAGCCCGTCGAATCCGTTTAAGCGTCTTCCTGCCTGAAAATTTAAATTTCTGTCTGTATTAACTGAAGTTACATCACGTAAAGATGCAACAGGCACACTTAACGTTCTGTTGCCGCTTCTGATAATACATACAGCTTTGCCCCGGGAATACTCCTGTAGTACCCCTTTGATGCCAATACCGGCTGAATAATATTCCTTACCGATTTCAAGGTCCTCCGGCGGACTGCCGATGTCAAATGATTTGATAGTCTCGTTTCCGATCTCATCGTTTATCCTGTTTCTTCTGGTTCTGACCTTAGTGCGAGCCTCTTCAAGCAAAGATCTGGTTTCCTCGGTATCTCTGTTTCTGGCTTTATCTCTTGCCTCTTTGATAAGATCCTGCAGTTCCTCGTAAATCGAATCAGCATATTCTCTGGCCTTCTCCCTCGATTCCATAAATACCTTTTTCTTTCTTGCTTCGATTTCATCGGAATCTCTTTTCGCTTTTTCCGCGACTGCCTTCGCTTCCAGTAACTCACGCTCAGCTTCACTTTTCAGAAATTGTGCATCCTTAAGTGTTTTCTCAGTCTGTGCTGCTATTTTCTCGAACTGAATATCTTTACCGCTGATCAGAGTAGAAGCTCTTTCTATGATAAATTCAGGCAATCCAAGTTTAGTAGATATAGCAAAAGCATTACTCACACCGGGAACACCGATCATCAGTCTGTAGGTAGGTCTTAGTGTTGTAACATCGAACTCACAACAAGCATTCTCAACACCATCTGTAATAAGCGCGTATTCTTTCAACTCCTTATAATGTGTAGTAGCAACAGTGATACATCCCCTATCCTTGAAATGTTCAAGTATTGCCACTGCAAGAGCTGCACCTTCCGAAGGATCTGTACCTGATCCGAGTTCATCTACAAGCATCAGAGTAGAAGGTTTAGCTTCCTTAACCATTCTGACAAGTTTAGACATATGAGATGAAAAAGTACTTAGACTTTGCTCTATGCTTTGTTCATCACCTATATCGGCGAAAATATCGTTGAAAACACTGACACTCGAACCATCTGAAACAGGTATCATCAAACCGGACATAGTCATCATAGTCAATAAACCGCAAGTCTTAAGAGAAACTGTTTTACCTCCGGTATTCGGACCTGTGATCACTAAAGTGCGATATTGATCTCCGATCGTTATTGTAACCGGCACTACTTTATCTGCAGAAATAAGCGGATGTCTTGCATTCTTAAGTTCGATCAAACCTTTGTTGTTCAAATTCGGTCGTATTGCCCTCATGGAATAAGCCAGACTTCCTTTGGCATTAATGAAATCTACGTAAGTAACTTTATTGAGGTCGAAGATAAGCTCATCCGCAACTTCTCTGACTATTCCAGACAGCTCGGCAAGTATGCGTTCGATTTCTTCACGTTCATCAGACATCAGCTCTCTTACTTTATTGTTGATCTCTATTACAGCAAGGGGTTCAATGAAGAGCGTCGCACCGGATGATGATGTGTCATGTACTATTCCCTTTATATCACCTCTTCGATCGGCCCTTACAGGGATCACATACCTGTTCCCTCTCATCGTTACGATCTGATCCTGCAACGACTCCTTGAAACTTCTGAGGATCCTGTCAAGCTGAGTCCTTACTTCGCTCTGTTCTTCACGGATCTTACGTCTTATATCAGCCAGTTCCTGTGATGCGGTATCATAAAGTTCATCTTCGCCTGCTATTGCCTCGCTGAT
>JAQVYV010000183.1 GCA_028708525.1 Eubacteriales bacterium | reverse complement strand
CTATAACAAACATACCTTCACGGTAATGATCCCAATGACCGGATATCTTATAAAGATCACTCTTGGCAAGCAATGGTGTTTTCGTAAGCTGATAGCCTCTTCTCTCCTCTTCGTCCTCGACAAAGCGCTGAAGTATCTGGATTACTTTAGTGCCTTTAGGGAGAAGTATGGGAAGCCCCTGTCCGATCATATCGACCGTTGTGAAAAATTCCAGTTCTCTTCCGAGTTTATTGTGATCCCGTTTCTTTGCTTCTTCAAGAGCAGCCATATGTTCTCTGAGCATTTTCCTGTCAGGGAAACTTGTACCGTATATCCTTTGAAGCATTTTGTTCTTCTCGCTTCCGCGCCAATAAGCACCTGCAGCGGAAATCAATTTAAAAGCTTTAACTTCACCGGTGTTATCCAAATGCGGACCTGCACATAGATCAGAGAAATCTCCCTGGCTGTAAAAAGAAATGATTGAGTCTTCAGGAAGATCATTTATTAGCTCGACCTTATATATCTCTCCTTTTTCTTCCATTGTTCTGACCGCGTCTTCTCTTCGCATCTCATAACGTGTTACGGGAAGTTGTTCGTCGATGATTTTCTGCATTTCTTCTTCGATCTTGTGAAGATCCTCAGGAGTAAGACTGAAACCTAAATCGAAGTCATAATAAAACCCGTTTTCAATTGCCGGGCCGATACCTAATTTAGCATCGGGGTAAAGTCTCTTGACTGCATGTGCCATGATGTGCGAACTGGTGTGTCTGTACTTATTCCTGTGATCCTGATCGTTAAAATCTATTCCCATAATCCACCTCAATACAAAGGATGTGCTTCAGTAAGTGAAGCTACCATGTTTCTGATCTTATCGGCTGACCTGTCATAGTCCTTCCACGTAAGAGATATACACTCTGCGATCGCTTCCATGTCCATTTCATCCATACCGCGGGTAGTAACCGCAGGAGTTCCTAGTCTTATACCACCGGTTATGAAAGGTGAAGTCGTATCATATGGAATACTGTTCTTATTGCATGTGATGTTGACTTCATCCAATCTGTTTTGCATATCTTTACCTGTAAGACCGGTATTTTTCAGATCGATCAGTAAAAGATGATTATCTGTTCCTCCTGTCAGAACGTCAAATCCCCTTTTCATAAGAGCTTTGCTCAGCGCTTTAGCATTATTTACCACACTTATCTGGTATTTTCTGAAATCCGACTCTAAAGCTTCTTTAAAAGCAACTGCTTTACCTGCTATGACATGCATGAGGGGGCCGCCCTGCTGTCCGGGAAACACAGCTGAATCTATCTGTTTCGCGTATTCGGATTTACACATGATCATTCCGCCTCTTGGTCCTCTCAGTGTTTTATGTGTAGTCGTAGTTACAACATCAGCATAAGGTATCGGACTCATATGTAATCCCGCAGCAACGAGACCGGCTATATGAGCCATATCTACAAAAAGATAAGCACCTACCTCATCTGCTATCTCCTTAAATCTCGCAAAGTCGATCTCGCGGGAATACGCACTCGCTCCTGCAACGATCATTTTAGGTTTCGAATCGATCGCTGTTCTTCTCAACTCTTCATAGTCTATAAGATATGTGTCAGGTGAAACCCTATAAGGTACAACATTATAAAGAATACCGGAAACGTTCTTGACCATTCCGTGTGACAAATGTCCGCCGTGGGAAAGATCCATTCCCATGATCGTATCACCGGGTTTCAGAAAGGCAAAATAAACCGCTGTATTAGCTTGTGCACCTGAATGAGGTTGTACATTTACATGTTCCGCGCCAAAAAGCTTCTTTGCCCGTTCGATAGCCAGATCTTCTGCAATATCTACATATTCACATCCGCCGTAATACCTCTTGCCCGGATATCCTTCCGCATATTTATTAGTAAGCGGAGTTCCAACAGCTTCAAGTACAGCTTTAGAAACAAAATTTTCCGAAGCTATTAGCTCGATCTTATTTCTCTGCCTTGAAATTTCAGCGACGACCGCTTCATATACTTCCGGATCAACAGACTTAAGGTTATTGTATTGCATTCATACCTCCAAAACGTTATTCTGTCAGCATTATCGCTAATGACGAACAAAACATATAGAATCATTTTATAGCATTATAAGATTTTGTAAAGTTCATCAGGTCCTGATGCGGCTAATTCATGGATTTTACCATCAAATCCCGTGAAATGAAAACCTTTATCGATCATTCTGCCTATTATGGTACATTCAATGCCTCCATTATTTAGCGCCGATTTCACTTGATCCGGTTCAGATGTCGATATGATCATACTTCCACTGGAAATAAGCCTGAAGGGATCGATTTTAAAATGATCACAAATTATTCCGGTCTGCGGATACAGCTTTATATTACTGATATCTACCAAACATCCGATACCGGCTGCTTCAGCTAATTCCCGAACAGCACCAAGAATTCCTCCTTCAGTAGCGTCATGCATGGCATTTACTTTCCCGGTTTCTCCGCATATAAGACCTTCATCAAGAACACTAAGGTACTTCGTTAATCCTGAAGCTTCATCAAGATCATCTTCAGAGAGAACTCCGGAAAGTTCTTCCCTCCGGTCAGATGCTATTATGGCCGTTCCTTCAATAGCGGCGTATTTAGTCATCATAATGCTGTCTCCGGGCTTTGCACCGTAAGAGTAAACTATACTATCCTTTCTTCCGAATCCAAAAGCAGTTGTTATCACAACGGGTTTGTTCACTGCTGAAGATACCTCTGTGTGTCCGCCAACAACATCCACGCCAAGTTCACCACTCGTACGAGCGATATCATCTACTATATCTATTATTTCTTTCTCTGAAGAGTTTTCAGGCACGATTATAACAATGTTTACTGCTGTCGGCTTGATCCCGCTGCTAGCTATGTCATTACACGAAACATTAATAGCGATACGTCCTATATTCTTTCCTGCGCCGGTAACAGGATCAGATGAAACCGCAAGCATGTCTCCACC
>JAQVYV010000182.1 GCA_028708525.1 Eubacteriales bacterium | reverse complement strand
AAGTTCACTTCTGACTTGAGAAACGATAAGGGTACCAGAAAACCTTACTACTTATAGTTTTGACGAATGTTCACGCGTATGCCGCAAGGGGATCTGACGAGAGGTTTGCTCCCGTTCTTGCATTGTTTGATCATCACAATTACAGGGAAATAACGCGTGCTGACGCGGAAAAGGTGCTTGGTGTCGGGACTACGCAGGCGGTTAATACGCTTCGTGATATGTTGGATGAGGAGCTGATTCGGAAGGTTGGAAATGGCAGGCTGACGAGATATGTAGGAGGACATCATAATAACTCGTAATGGCAAGCCTATTGCCAGATTGATTGGACAGAAGTCGAGCAAAGTTGAGATGGCCCGATCACTTTTTGGCATACCGGAAGATACTGATATAGATGAAGAAGCTATGAAGGAAGAAAGACGAGTGGCAATATGAGAATCGTTCTTGACACTAATGTCGTTATAGACGCTTTGGCTTCCAGAGCGCCTTGGAATGCAGAAGCTGAAGAGATATTTCTGATGGTATCAGGTTGCACACGAAGTTTATTCATAGCAGTTTCCATTCTTTTGCTAAATATTTATCAACATATCTATAAGAGAAGGATCCGGCAAAGCACCCAATAACCCCTTTGAGTAATGATCATACAGATCTGAGTCAAGTCGTATTCCTGAATTCTGTGCTGTGAAGGATGATAGCGAATAAAGGTAGGTTTGATTCTGATCTTTATCTGTAAACCATAGTTGCTCTTTGCGGAAAAGCGTTTTGATGTCAAGCAAACTTGAATCATGCGTTGTTATTACCATTTGAGCTTTATCATTCAAAGAACTGTTGAAAAGAGATACTATTGCACGGGACAGTTTGAAATGGATACCGCTGTCCAATTCATCGATAAATAAGCATCCGCCTTTATTCAGATGTTCAACTAAATATCCGGCAAGAGATACTATTTTCTTAGTCCCCAGAGAGTCAAATAATATGCTGGGCAATGATTTTCCTTTATGTATTGAAGCAAGCTTAAACATTTCGACAAGTTTATCAATATTATGTATACCTTTCGCCTTCTGATCTTCTTCATCTATTTCGATTGAAATGTTTTCTGCAAACTTTTCATCATATCTGAAGTCATCAATATCCAAGTCTGCATGCTTGATCAGCTCGACAATTTGCTTTGCTTCTTTACAATTCTGATCCTTCAGCATCTCGATTGTTTTATATGGCTGCAAAGACTGCATTGAAAGAACCGTAATACTTTCGGCGAATCCTCGTAGAACATCCTTCGCTTCTTGTAACAACGGAAATTCTGATGCATCCAAAGTATTGATGAGTATGTTGTCTTTAGAAGATAGATTAATAACATCTCTAAGTTTCTCACAGGAGCTGATGGCGACTTTGGTTTGAGCATTTCTGCTAAAGAAACTATTCTTAAGTTCATTTCCATATTGATCTACTGTTAACTGAAGAAACTCTTCTTCTGTGTATATTGCTTTCTCTGTATCATACTTAAATGAATATAAATATCGCTTTCCGTTCCACAGAAACTCAGCTCCGATCTTTATGGAAGGTGAATCTGTAAACAAGTTTGACCTGAAATTGAAAGATTTGTTGAGAAGTACTGCTTTGTATGCACGAACCGCATTCAACAAGCAAGTTTTGCCGGTATTGTTTGGTCCATATATAGCTGCAGTCTTAATAGTATTCCCTTGTGTATAGGGACGGGGGTTTTAAACCCCTGGTTCCAAACCCCGTCCCCTTCAGCTTCCCATCGGCTTCAATCGTGCTATTCCGGGAAAGTACCGACCTTAGTGTATGTACCTGTCCTGAAAGAATAAATGTACTTGTAGTCCTCAGTTTCAAGCTCGATCTCATCAGAAACAAGATAGAAGTTGTTGTTGTTCTTGTCATATTTAATAAACAATATCGAAGATCCGCTCTCACCATTGTTTCCGGTTTCGGCCAGCAGACAGATTTCATCGAAGAAATCCCCGTCAATATCAGCCGTACATGCTGAGACAACCAATTTGCCATCAAATTGTAGTGTCTGATCGACTTCATTTCCATTTAACATACCGCTGACTTTCAACCCGTTGTTGGTCTGATACAAAGATATCACTCCTGCGTCGACCGGTCTTGTGCCATCCAGATAGATTGAGTTTCTGTGTCGTACGGGTACAACTCCAACAAGCGCGGAAGCTGACAGATCAGAGGAACCTACATACCCGGTAAGAATGTCCGCCTCTTCTCCCGCAGAGAGCCTGACATAGCGAAATTGCTGGCGTTCAACACTACCGCTGGAAGTACATCTATAAACAGAAAAATGCAGCGTTTCTGAGTTACTGTTCCTGCGAACAACTATCATATCGTCACCTGTACCGTCCAACGATCCCAGATATTCAGAAAACAAGTTCACTGGAACTGCATAGATAAAATCACCGTCTTCGTTATCTGCAAAAGTTGTTTTATCGGTCATTATATGTCCCATCAGATTGTTATAGAAATCACCCACAACACCTGATTCAGTTCTTCTGACAATAAAAAATTCATCAATACAGCTGAATGCAAGATTTATACGACTTGCCATGACCACATCTTCAGCAAACATGTCATCAAGTGAACGAAAATCACTGTTTTCGATCCATTTTGTAAAATCATTATTGTATCTGTCGAAATATCTTCTGATACCATCACTTGAGATGGCACCTATTGTGGTCTGATAATATCTTTTTGCAGGATTTTTCTCAGAATTCTGTGAAAACTTTGATCTGTCGGTATCAAAATAATCCTCGAGCGATATTGATGGGTTTTCCGGATCATCAGAATCCAGCAAGTACTTCATCAATCTTTTCAAAACAAGTCTCGGAGTAAAATCAGGTGATGATTCATAGTGCAGCGGAATATCCCTTGCCGGTCTGAATCGTTCATTATAGCTATTGAATAAATAATATGTAGGCTCAAACTGGATGACTTTTGCACCAT
>JAQVYV010000036.1 GCA_028708525.1 Eubacteriales bacterium | reverse complement strand
CTTTCTTGAAAATGCGAAAAAGATGAGAACGGTCAGTTTTGACAAAATCCGCAATATCATTCACGGTAATTTTCCGGGAGTAATTTCCCTGTATATATTTTATCGCTCTGTCCAGAAGGGTCTCCGTATCGGATATCTTTTTGCCGGAAGAAATTCTTTCGCTTATAAGGCACGACAAAAACAGATATAAATGACCAAGAGCTGCGAATTCTCCTGCCGAAGGATCACCGGAGGAAGTCATTATATCTTTAAGGTGAATAAGAAGTTTGTCGTCTTTATGGTAAGAAAGGACCGGATCTTGTCTTGAGAAGCCCGACATCCGCATAAGCAATGCGGCGTCTGTCCCGTTAAATCCGACCCAGTAATATTCATAAGGCTCTTCGGCTGAAGCTCTGTAAGTAGTCGTCCGGGCAGGCTCGATCAGAAAAAGATCACCCTTTACCAATGAATGTACATTTCCTCCCGAGATAAACTCTCCTTTGCCGTTTACGACATAGTGGATGAGATAGTGGTCTCTGACTGCAGGACCGTAGGAGTGCGCGGGAGCACATTTCTCATGACCGGAATGATATACCGAGAGACTGCGTGTATTTTTTCGTATATCTGATGGCAAAAAATGTTCTTCCTGCACTTTGTATGATTTCCTCTCAATGTGAAAAAATTCTGTTGCTATTCATTATACAGTAAATTCATATTATGTGATGCAATGCAACATAAATACAAGTGATAGCAACATAAAGATATGCATTTTTATTTATATATAGGATAAAATCAAATCATATCAAATAAACATATTTAGGAATGAGGTAGACGATATGAAGATCACTTTTCTTGGTGCAGGAAGCACGGTTTTCAGCAAAAACGTTCTGGGTGACTGCCTGGTTTCACCGGAGCTTGATGATTATGAGATATATCTTTACGATATAGACCCTGTAAGACTGGATGATTCTTTCAGGATGCTCGGCAACATAAATCGCAATATAGGGCGTAACGTCAGGATAGTTAAGACACTTGACCTTGATGAGGCTCTCAAAGGTGCAAATTATATAGTCAATGCTATCCAGGTCGGAGGATACGACCCTTCAACGATCGCTGACTTTGAAATACCGAAGAAATACGGTCTCAAACAGACTATCGCCGATACTCTGGGAATAGGTGGCATAATGAGGACTCTGAGAACGGTACCTGTTCTCGAGCAGTTTGCCTCGTCGATCCACAAGAACTGCCCGAATGCTCTTTTTATCAACTATACAAATCCCATGGCGATGCTTACAGGGTATATGATCGAAGAACTTTCAGTCAACACGGTCGGTCTCTGTCACAGTGTCCAGGTATGTGTTGAAGGTCTGCTGCGAAGCCTGGGACTGAAAGAAGAGTACTTGGAAAGCTGTCATCAGTCAATTGCAGGAATAAATCACCAGTCCTGGCTTCTCGAGATCACAGATAAAGACAACAACGACCTTTATCCGCTCATAAAGCAGAAATCTAAAGAACTGGCAAATTCTGAAGACTTAAGATGGGATCTGGTAAGACATGAAATGATGCATACTTTCGGTTATTACAACACAGAATCATCTGAACACACAGCCGAATATAATCCGTATTTTATTAAGAAAAATTATCCTGAGCTGATCGAACGATTCAATATACCCCTTGATGAATATCCCAGACGTTGCATCAAACAGATCGACAACTGGAGCACGATGCGAATCAAACTTGTCGAGGATGAAAGCATTCAGCATTCGAAGACTCATGAATTTGCTTCTTACATAATAAATGCAATGGAATCTGATAAGCCATACAGGATCCACGGAAACGTAATGAATACAGGTCTGATCACTAATCTTCCTTCGCGTGCTTGTGTCGAGGTGCCATGTATGGTGGACCGCAACGGTATCAACCCATGCTATGTAGGTGATCTGCCTGAGCAATGTGCTGCACTTAACAGAACAAATATCAATGTTCAGATACTAACGCGTGATGCGGCTAAAACGAGAAGAAAAGATCTTGTGTACATGGCAGCTATGCTGGATCCGCACACAGCAGCAGAATTATCTATGGATGAGATACGCGCGATGTGTGACGAACTGATGGATGCGCATAAGGGATTTCTGCCGGAATATAAATAGGTCAGAGAAGCCCGGAGCTATCTGATTTCAGCTCAATGACAGCTGCTTCCGGCTTTGACAGAAATCTCAGCGGTACTATTACACAACCCAGGCCGCGGCTTATGTATCCTTTGATCCCGTCTTTTTCGAATGGCCCTTTGCGATAACCTTCGCGGGACATTCTTTCGTTACGCATTATCTTGTATTCGAGACCGAAAGGCATCCAGATCTGTCCTCCGTGGAAATGACCGGACAACATGAATACGTCAGGTGAGTCTTCCGGCATTTCATCGATCACATTGTAGATCGCATCGGGATTATGAGCCAAAACTACTTTAGGTGATAATGAGATACGAGCATCTGACAAATCAGCATTGACGGCTTTGGAATATGACGGCTCGGCGGTCCGGATATCCCTTAGACCGATGATGTGCCAGAGACTGCCGTCTTTCGCAATGATCCTGTCAGAAGAGTTCTCCGGAAATATCACCCCTGTTTCTCTAAGACTGACAGCGATTTCCTCAGGATCATGATTGCCTTCAACGGCATATAAAGGTATGCCGGCATCATCTGCGAATGCCTTTATCTGCCTTATGATCTCTACGCCTTTATCGAAGTCATGTTGTCCGTTGCAGATGTCTCCGGCAAAAACCACCATGTCGAGATCTCCCGAGCTGATCACTTTACGTATTTCGACAAGGGGAACATAAAAGTAAGCTGCATGTATGTCAGACAAGAGAAGAAGCTTTAATGAATCCTTACCTTCACCCAGAACAGTATGTGTTATTTCAAGTTTATGAGGCTCATAAAGACCGCGAAAAAGAAGAATAATAGAAATCAGTCCTAATATAACTCCTGTATACCAGCCTGCCACCTTGTTTCAGAACCCCATTCTCTTAAGCCATTTGATACAAAGTCCGCTCCATTCACAAGCACCTTCAACGTCAGAAGCCAACCCCAGTCCATGCCGGCCTTCGGGGAAAAGATGCATTTCGTAAGGCACAGATTTAGCAGTCAGAGCAGAGGCAAAAAGAATAGAGTTTTCTACATGAACACTTTGGTCCGAAACAGTGTGCCATATGAAAGCCGGAGGCGTCTGCTTGCTGACCCTGTTTTCACAGGACAGGTCCCCGATCGTAGATTCGTTGATGTTTTCTCCCATAAGATTAGCCCGGCTGTCGGGGTGAGTATACTTATTTCCCATTGTGATCACAGGGTAACATAGTATCATTGCATCAGGTCTGTTTTCAGGCTTGTTCCACATTGTCCCTGCACTTGCTGCGAGGTGACCGCCTGCTGAAAATCCCATTATACCGATCTTTCCGGAATCGTAACCGAGCTCGGGAGCAAGCTGTCTTGCCATTTCTACAGCCCTGAGTGCGTCATTCAAAGGTGCGGGATGGGTATCAGGAGCCAGTCTGTAATCAAGAACGAAAGCATCTAATCCGTTGTCGTTGAGAAAAAGAGCAATATCCCTGCCTTCATAACTCATTGTCTTGTATTTATACCCGCCTCCGGGGCATACTATAACGCAACCTCTTTCGCTGTTACCTGATCCGGAAGGATAAAAATCCATTCCCGGTATGCATGAAGTAAAAGTACCCCGACCCGATCCGCTTCTTGCCACCATATCTTCTTCAGCCCAAAGCTGATATCTTTCAATTTCCATTTCCAGCCTCCATTACTCGTATATGTTCAATTTTACCACAGTTGTTGTATAATCAATAAAAGCAAAGAACTAAAATTATGGGGAAAATCCGGATGGAAATATGGCAGGAAATCAATGAACTGAGAGAAAAGATAGAGTATCACAATAAACTCTATTATGAAGATGATGCACCTGAGATCAGTGACTTTGAGTTCGATGCTTTATTGAAACGACTTGAAGAGCTTGAAAGGAAGTATCCTTTGTTTGCTTCTCCGCGATCTCCGACTGTCAGGGTAGGCGGTCGAAGCAGAGCGGATTTCAGTAAAGTAACGCACAGATTTCCTATGCAAAGTCTTACAGATGTTTTCAGTGACGAGGAACTGGTATCTTTTCTTAAGAGGCTGGAAACAGAAGCAGGTATTATAGAATATGTGACAGAACGCAAGATCGACGGACTTTCAGTGGCGCTTGAGTATGAGGATGGTCTTTTGAACCGGGCGTCAACTCGTGGAGATGGTATAGTCGGGGAGGACGTCACTTTGAATATCAGAAGTATTTCAAGCATACCGGCTGAACTTTCTGTTAAGTTGCCTTATCTTGAGGTAAGAGGTGAGGTATATATGCGGGATGAGGTTTTTGCCAGACTCAACGAACGGCAGGAGGTGTTGGGTGAGAAGGTTTTCGCCAATCCCAGAAACGCAGCTGCAGGCTCGCTGAGACAACTTGATCCTTCAATTACAGCACAGCGTGAGCTGGATATTTTCATTTTCAACGTACAGGGAGCAGAGGGAATAACATTCAGGACACATACAGAAAGCCTTGAATGGCTCGCCCGACAGGGATTCCCGGTCAGTCCGGGATACAGGATATGCACAGGTATCTATGAAGTCCTTAAAGCAGTCAGAGAAATCGGGGAAGAACGCGGCAATATCGATCACGGAATAGATGGTGCTGTCATCAAAGTCAATTCGTTGTCTTTAAGAGATGAGTTAGGTACTACCAGCAAAGTCCCAAGGTGGGCGGTCGCGTATAAATATCCTCCGGAGCAGAAAGAGACGGTCGTTGAGGAGATCCTTGTTCAGGTAGGCCGTACAGGAAAGCTTACACCTCTTGCGAAACTTGCACCTGTCAGAATAGCAGGCTCTACTGTTGCAAGGGCAACTTTGCACAATGAGGATTTCGTCGCTGAAAAGGATATTCGTGCCGGGGATACGGTGGTTATACAGAAGGCCGGAGATATAATACCGGAGGTCGTCAGAGTAATTGAGGAGAAGAGGAAAGAGGGTGCGGGTCCTTTCTTGATGCCTTCCTTCTGTCCTGAATGCGGTGCCCCTGTGATAAGGGAGAATAATGAAGCAGCCAGCAGATGTACGGGGTCTCAATGTCCGGCTCAGAAATTCAGGCATCTGGTACATTTTGTTTCTAAGGATGCGATGAATATAGATGGTCTTGGTCCTTCTATACTTGAAACTCTTCTGGATAACGGACTGATCACAGGTGTCGCGGATATTTATACGTTGGCACAGAAACGTGACGAGCTGATCAAGCTTCCCGGATTCAAGGAAAAGTCAGCGGAAAATCTTCTTAAATCTGTTGAAGATTCTAAGTCCAATTCACTGGAACGTCTAATCACGGCTTTGGGTATCAGGAATATCGGCGTTCGTGCAGCGGAGGAGCTTGCACGTGCCTTTGATTCTGTTGATGAGATAATGACTGCCTCTATGGAACAACTTCTGGCTTTACCGGATTTCGGAGAGGTCAGTGCTTTAGCCGTGAAGTCGTTTTTCGAACAGGAACAGACATCAGAACTGATCGAAGCTCTCAGAGCGGCGGGAGTGAACATGACATCCAGAATAAAGGAAAGCAGGAAGTCCGATGTTTTGACCGGCAAAACATTCGTGCTTACAGGTACTCTAAGCGGAATGACCAGAGATGAGGCTTCTTCTGTTATCAAATCCCATGGCGGAAAGGTCTCCGGGAGTGTTTCGAAGAAGACAGACTTTGTTCTGGCCGGCGAAGATGCGGGGAGTAAACTGGATAAAGCAAATGCTCTTGGTGTTAAGGTGATAGGACCGGAGGAATTTATGGAAATGATCAGAGGGCAACAGGGATAACATGGCACTTGTATATAGTTCGAAAATCGGTATCGGTGATACCGATAGGATAAATTCGGATCTTTCGCGTATCAAATGCTGGCTCTTAGATATGGACGGTACAGTTTCTCTTGGAGAGAAGATGATCCCCGGGGCGGAGAGGTTCTTCGAAGCGCTCGGGGGCTCCGGCAGGTATATATTTCTTACCAACAACTCGTCACACAGTGCTTCACATTATCTTACCAGGCTGCGGAATATGGGGATCCATGCGGGTAGAGATGAAGTCCTGATATCTACAGATGCTCTGATACGGTATTTGTTCGGGACACTTGGTGAAGATATAAGAGTGTTCTGTGTCGGTACTTCGGATTTCGAGAAGGATCTTCAGGAAAGCGGGATCACCATCGAATACAATATGGGTAAAGAGATCGATGCAGTTCTTGTTGGGTTTGATACTTCTCTGACATATTCCAAACTCAACATTGCGTGCGACTATATAAGAAGCGGAGTGCCGTGGTTTGCTGCAAATCCTGACAAGGTTTGTCCTCTGGAGGGAGGTAAAGTACTCCCTGATTGCGGAGCGATCATATCGTTTCTAAAGACCTGTACAGATACAGAGCCTGTGAAAGTGATAGGGAAGCCTGAGACAGCTATGGTGGATATGGTCATCGATAAATATGGGTTTGACCGCAGTGAGATCGCCATGGTAGGCGACAGGATATATACTGACCTTGCTGTTGCTTTGAATTCGGGGATAATGAGCATCGCAGTGCTGACGGGAGAAGCATCTTTAGATGAAATATTCTCAAGCGGGGTATTGCCGGATCATGTTTTTGAAAATATCGGTGACATAGCAGGGTTTATTTCACATGAAACAGTTTGATTATCCTGATGAGGTAGCGGCAGTCCTGGAAAGACTCAGGTCCGGCGGCTATGAGGCTTACCTGGTAGGGGGCTGCGTAAGAGACTTTCTGTCGGGCATAAGGGCAAAGGATCATGATATTGCTACCAGTGCAAAACCTGAAGAAGTCAAGGGTGTCTTTCATGATCACACCGTGATAGAAACGGGTATAAAACACGGGACCGTAACAGTCCTCTCAGGGGGATCGCCTGTTGAAGTGACCACTTTCAGGACCGATGGTGAGTATCCGGATAGAAGAAGACCCTCGGAGGTCAGCTTTACTGATTCTGTTGTTGAGGATCTTTCAAGGAGAGATTTTACCGTCAATGCGATAGCTTATTCGCCTGAGTCAGGACTAATTGACCCTTTCGGAGGAGTTGATGATCTTAAGTCGAAAATAATCAGAGCTGTCGGTGATCCTGAGAAAAGATTCAGTGAAGACCCGCTGAGGATACTAAGAGGTATGAGGTTTGCGTCTGTAACAGGCTTTGAAGTTGAAGATTATACGGCTAAATCCATGATCTCTTCCGGACATCTTCTGAACTTTGTCTCCGCTGAAAGAATCGGAAAAGAATTTACTGATATGATCTGCGGGAAAGCGGTTGAAGATGTTCTCTTAAGATTCAGGGATATCGTTGCAGTAATAATCCCTGAACTCAATGGCTCATTCGATCATGACCAGATGAATCCGCATCATTGCTATGACATTTACACCCATTCTGTCAGGACCGCGGCTGCCTTACCATCTGAGCCTGTCTTAAGACTCGCAGGACTTCTTCATGATATTGGTAAACCGGAAACCTTCAGTGTCGGACCCGATGGTGTCGGGCATTTCTACGGACACGCGAAGATCAGCGCGGAGATCACTGAAAAGGTATGCTTGAGACTTAAGCTGGATTCTTATACAGTCCGGATGGTTACGGAACTGGTACGCAGACATGACTATATGATAGAACCTGAGATGAAATACATAAGACGTGCCGTCAGTAAGTTCGGAGAGGATCTGTTTCTCAAACTTATGGAATTAAAGCGTGCTGACGGTTTGGCTGCTGATCCGGGAGACCCGACAAAGCAGGACTTGATAACAAAGCTGATTTCACTTTACGAGCAAATGGTTGAAGAGGATCTTTGCTTCAAGATCGGTGATCTCGCGATAAACGGGGATGATCTGATCGCTGCCGGAATACCGGAGGGACAACGTATCGGAAGACTTCTTGATGCTTGTCTGCAGGCAGTTATTTCGGATGAACTGCAAAATACACATGATGTACTTATTAGTTATGCTATAATAGAAAATCAGAAAAATATTTGAAACAGGGTAAGTAGAATGGCATTTTTCTTCGAAGGTGCGTTCGGCACTTATTATCATAGTAAAATTAAGGCGGATGAGCCTTGTGAATCAGGCAATCTTTCACATCCTGATATCGTATCTGCTATTCATTTGGAATACATCAACGCCGGAGCAAATGGGATCAAGACCAATACATTCGGAGCCAACAGGATCAATTTCCCCGACCCGGAACAGCTTGATGATATATTGAGTAAAGGCTGTGATCTGGCTTTTATAGCTGTCGGTGAAACCGGAGTCAGGGTATTCGCTGACATAGGTCCTGTTTATCTTTCTGATCAGACGGGAGCGGAAGGTTTATCTGATGAATATCTTTATATCGCAGAGAAGTTTGTATCACTGGGTGCACGCTGCTTTATATTTGAAACCATGCCGGGCTTTGAACCGTTGAAAGAAGCGATAGATTTTATAAGTGAAAATGTTCCGGATGCATTCGTTGTTGTTTCGTTTGCGGTCATGCAGGACGGATACACAACAGAAGGTAATTACTATAAGGATCTTATCGAACAAGCTGTTTGTCATCCCGGAGTAAGTGTGTGTGGCTTGAACTGCTTGTGCGGGCCGGCTCATCTTTCCGAACTTATCTCACAACTGCCAAAGCCGGGAAAGCCTGTATGCGCGATGCCTAATTCCGGGTATCCGTCCAATATCGGCGGAAGAACTATATACATAGACAACGCGGATTATTTTGCCGGAAGGATAAAGGAAATATTCGAGTCGGGAGTGGAGTACCTTGGCGGATGCTGTGGAACGACTCCGGACCATATCAGAAAAGCTGTTGAACTTGTTTCAGGTACTGTTCAAGGGGAAACCGGAACGAGGAAGATCTGTACCGCTTCGGGATCTTCCGTTAAGAAGTCAGCAACAACTGATATACTTCGTACTGCCGAGGGTAGAAAACTGATCGCTGTTGAAATCGATCCGCCTGCCGATACGGACCCGGGTTTCCTTATAGACGCGGCCGGTAAAGCCGGTGCGGAAGGAGCCGATCTGATAACTGTAGCGGATTCTCCTCTGGCAAGGACAAGAGCTGACAGCATCATTCTGGCAGCAAGGATACTAAGGGAGACGGGTATACCTGTTATGCCGCATCTTTCATGCAGGGACCGCAATCAGATAGGAATAAAGGCTGCATTGCTTGGTGGTTCTATTGAGGGAATAAGAAATGTGCTTGTTGTGACCGGCGATCCCGTTTCTAAGACGGACAGATCTGATGTGAAGGGTATGTTCTCTTTCAATTCTACGAAACTGATCGCATATATTTCCAGACTAAACGAGGAGGTATTTACGCAAGCTCCATATTCGATCGCGGCGGCTCTTAACGTAAATGCTGTTAATTTCGATGCAGAACTGAGACGAGCTGAGGTGAAGCTTGATGCGGGTGCGGAGCTTTTCCTTACTCAACCTGTTTTCTCACAAAGTGCTGCCGAGAATATTGCCAGAGCTAAAGAAGTGCTTGGTAATACCGTGCTTGCCGGGATCTTGCCTGTGGCTGGTTACAGAAATGCACTCTTCCTTAATAACGAAGTACCGGGGATAGATATACCCCAAGATTTTATTGACTCGCTGAAAGATATCGGGAAACAGGAATGTGATGAGAAGATAACGTTATTCATGGCTGAGACGATAGGCGGTATAATGGATGTAGTGAGAGGCTTCTATCTGATCACTCCGATGAAAAGGATCGACAGTGTTATTTCTCTGATACGTTTGATCAGAGGATCAGAAAATAAGTCAGAACAATATTAGAGGTGTTTTAATGCAAGATAGTATTGGAGAATTTATTTCCGGATTTTTGGAGAAGCTTAATATATCAGAGCACATGCTGCCTGTAATAACTGAGATCATATTCTTTGTTTCGATAATAGTTCTGTGTATTATTGTTTACCTTGTTGCTAAGCTTCTGCTCGTTAAAGTCCTAACAGGCTTGATAATGAAGAGTGAAAGCAATTGGGACAATGTTTTTCTGGATAATAAAGTTATACACAGGCTAATATATCTTATTCCCGGTATAATAGTTTATTTCAGTGCTCCATTGCTCGAAGCAGCCGGAAACTACATTGAGATGCTCTCTCTTGTTTACATTATTTTCATGATACTGGCTGTTGTCATGGGTGTTCTGGATGCTTTGAACACCATATACGAAGGAAGCTATTCAGCGGCAAAACAGAGGCCTATCAAGGGGTTCCTTCAGATAGTTAAGATCGTGCTATTTATAATTTCTCTGGTTATAGCCGTGTCAAGACTTGTCAACCAAAGCCCGATCTATCTGCTGAGCGGTATCGGAGCAATGTCAGCTATAACGATGCTGATCTTCCAGGATTCTATAAAGGGTCTGGTAGCGGGTATTCAAATGGCTTCAAACGATCTTGTGAGGATCGGCGATTGGATCGAGATGCCTAAATACGGTGCAGACGGTGATGTTGTTGATATTTCGCTGACAGTTGTAAAAGTCGAGAATTTTGACCGAACGATAACGACCATACCCGCATATGCACTTGTTTCCGATTCGTTCAAGAATTGGCGGGGCATGCAGGCTTCCGGTGGAAGAAGGATCAAGAGGGCAATAAACATCGATATGTCAAGCATCGGATTCTGTTCTGATGAATTGATCGAGAAACTTGGGCATGTAGAATTTCTAAGAGAATACTTGTCTGAGAGAACAGAGGAAATAAGAAGATACAATGTTGATAGAGCAATAGACACGACTATGCCGGTGAACGGCAGAAGACTTACCAACATTGGAGTTTTCAGGGTCTATATCCGGGAATATATAAAGCATCACCCCGGGATCCATAAGAACATGATCATGATGGTAAGACAACTTTCGCCGTTGAAAGAGGGGCTTCCTCTTGAAGTATACTGCTTCACGAATACGACTGAATGGGTCAGATATGAATCGATCCAATCGGATATATTTGATCACTTGCTTGCTGCAGCTGTGTATTTTGATATTAAAGTATTCCAGGAACCTTCCGGAGGTGATATCCGGGCATTAGGAGGACACTGATATGATCGTCAGGATGAGTGATGTGACCAAACGCTACGGTGATCTGACAGCATTGGATGGATTCTGTCTGGAAGTTGAAGAGGGCGAGATATTCGGGTTGCTCGGACCTAACGGCTCCGGCAAAACAACTGCGATAAACTGCCTTCTTTCTCTCCTGCAGTTCGAGAAAGGCAAGATAGAGATCTTTGGTAAAGAGATGACGCCATACTCATACGACATCAAGAAGCAGATCGGTATAGTGATGCAGAATGTGGCAGTTTTTCCTGAACTTACTGTTTATCAGAATATAGATTATTTCTGCGGGCTATATGTCAGTGATAAAGCTGAGCGAAAGCTTCTGGTTGAAGAAGCTGTTGAATTTGCAGGACTGAAGGACTTTGTGAAGTTCATTCCGAAGAAGCTGAGCGGAGGACTTTTGCGAAGACTTAACATCGCATGCGGCATTGCACATAAACCAAGGCTGATAATTTTGGATGAGCCCACTGTCGCTGTCGACCCGCAGAGCAGAAATAACATTCTGGAAGGTATTCTTGAATTGAACAGACGCGGTTCAACTGTTATTTACACTTCTCACTATATGGAGGAAGTCGAGATGATCTGCAGTAGGATAGCTATCATGGATAAGGGGCGGGTGATTGCATCCGGGACCAAGGAAGAGCTTAAAGCAGGCATTGAAATGGGAGAGAAAATAAGGCTTTCTCTGGAGAGTACCGGTGCTGAGATCATTGAAAAGATAAGCCGTCTTCCTAATGTTAATTTTGTTGAAAGTGAAAGCAGCGGGATATTGATAAAGTATGGTAAAGGTGGAAACAATCTTAAGAATATGCTTGAGTTTCTGCACAGCAATGATATAGAGTATGGTGATATAAGCTCGGAAATGCCCACTTTGAACGATGTTTTTCTTGAAATCACAGGTAAAGAACTAAGGGATCTGTAGAAGTAGTCCGGAGGTAGATATGTTCCTTCATATTTTCAAGTACAGAATGATCTGTGCGCTGAAAGACCGGCAAATGGTTTTCTGGACACTGCTCTTCCCGATAGTTCTTGCGGTGTTTTTCAACATGGCTTTTGCTAATCTCAGCAGTGGTGATACTTTTCATTCTATACCGATCGCGATCGTGCTGGATGATGATTACCCCGGAGACGGGACACTTCAGGATATTCTGAAAGGTATGTCTGATAACAGCGAAAGAGAAGCCTTATTCATATTGCATGAGGTCAGCAGTGAAAGGGCTGCCGAAATGCTGGACAAAGGTGAGATAACAGCTTATATCGAAAACGGTGAGGAGCTTGAACTTTATGTTCGGG
>JAQVYV010000181.1 GCA_028708525.1 Eubacteriales bacterium | reverse complement strand
TGAAATCACGATGGACTATAAGCTCATTGATCTCGAGAAGCTTATCATAGTTCAGTTCAGAGAAAATCGGTACTTTACACACACACAAACCGTACTTATGGTCACACTTAGCTTCCATTGATGTTAGATATCCTTTACCTGAGATTTTTTCACTTCATAGCCAAGCCTTGTTATTACTTTTTCAATTTCATCGACCGATACTTTCGAGTCATCGAAATTGAGCTTCACTTTGCTTGAGTTAAAAGATACATTGATGCTTTCTGACTCGACGCCTTCAAGTAATTTGACTCCGCCTTCTATCTTAAGCATACAAGACGGACAGGTAAGTGGTTCCAGTTGTATCATAGCTTTCTTCATTTGATATTTCCTCCGTTACTAATTATACAATAAACAAATGCTCACAGGCACTTAATATCTCAGTTTATACCGCAGTAATCTCATACCGTTGAGAATGACTACCAAAATACTTGCCTCATGCACAAGCATCCCGACCGACATATTCATCCACTCGCTGAAGAAAACACTAGCTAGTAAAACGAGAACGACACCTACCGCGATCGATATGTTTTGAAGCATGTTTGCAGCGGTGGCTTTTGCCAGACCCAAAGCATGAGGCAAACGGCTGAAATCCGAATTCATCAGAACAACATCAGATGTCTCTATCGCCACATCCGTTCCGCTTCCCATAGCGATCCCGATCTGTGCCAGAGCCAGAGAAGGACTGTCATTGACTCCGTCTCCTACGAATGCAACGATCTTTCCTTCAGCCTGCAGCTCTTTAATGTATTTCTGTTTATCTTCAGGAAGCATGTGCCCGTGAGCCTCAGTCAGCCCAAGTTCTTTCGCAACGATATCGACCGTCCCCTGATTGTCTCCGGACAAGACTACAAGATTTTTAACTCCAAGCCTTTTAAGCCTTTGAAGATCATCCTTAACACCCGGTCTGATCTGATCTCTTATCCCAATCAGCGCTTTCAGTTCCCCGTCTATTGATGTTAGAACCAGCGAATTCCCTTCTGTTTCCATTAATGCGATATCTTCAGTCATCTTCTCTGTAAAAGCAACATTTTCAGCTCTCATCAATGCTGCATTACCAACTGCGACTCTATGTCCGCTGATCCCGGCAACGATACCTCCGCCTTTTACTACATCGGTTTTTTCTATTGAATAAGTTCCGAAATCTCCAAAATATTCTACGATCGCTTTTGCCAGAGGATGATCCGACTCTTTTTCCACACAAGTGAGAAATCCTTTTACTTCGTCTTCATTATCAGTATAGAAAACCGTATCAGCAACCTTTGGATTTCCGATCGTCAGAGTTCCCGTTTTGTCGAAAACCATCGTATCAAGCCTGCTGAAGTCGCTTATGACCTCACTTCCTTTTAACAGTACACCGTTTCTTGCACCATTTCCGATACCTGCGACATTTGAAACCGGCACACCGATGACCAGCGCGCCCGGGCAGCCAAGAACCAGGATAGTAACAGCCAGTTCGATATCTCTCCAGATAAGCCCGACAACGACCGCCAGTAGAAGAACAGCCGGAGTGTAATATTTAGAGAACCTGTCGATAAAGCGTTCAGCCTCCGATTTAGAGTCCTGAGCCTCTTCAACCAGCTCGATTATTTTGCCAAAGGTCGTGTCTTCACCCACCCGGTCAGCAATGATTTGCAGCGTCCCGTTATCCAGTATAGTTCCGGCAAAAACCTTAGCACCCGCATCCTTCCCGACCGGCAGAGATTCTCCCGTGATACTGGCCTCATTGACATACCCCTCTCCCGATAAAACAGTGCCGTCGACAGGCACCTTGCCTCCGGTTTTAACAAGCAGGACATCCCCGATATCCACATCATCGACCTCAACCTCTTCGAACTCACCGCTTTCCATCTGCTTTAAAGCACTCTCGGGAGCCATCTCAGTCAATTCTCTGATCGCTGAACGGGTCTTGTTAAGTGTCCTCTGCTCAAGATAAGCTCCGAACAGGAAAAGAAATGTTACGATCGCGGATTCTTCATAATTTCGTATGACAAACGCTCCGCCAACTGCAATAGTCACCAGAACATCGATACTTACTACTTTGACTCTCAACGCCTGAAATGCCTGGATCGCGATCGGTATCGCTCCAAAGACAGATGCAATGATCATTCCCCACTTGGCAATCTCTTCGTTATGAAATCCAAGTTTGCTGATAAATGCAGCAACAATAAGGACCGCACTGATCAGCATTATTTGATTTTTCCTGCTTAATATGAATTTCTGCATGCTAAATCCAATTCCTCCAGCATCTTATACACGGCCTCATAACTTTCGCACACATCATCCGGTACTGTGTAATCACTCGTGATTTTGCGCAGTTTATAGAACACATCAGATAATCCGGCTTTCTGTGCTTCAGGACCCTTAGACAAATCGACGATATCAGTGTATAACTCACGAACTTTATGAAATTCCGGATGTGAACCACCATGGACACGGTCTACAACCGGTACATACTGATCCAGTGTTTTAAAATACTGTTTGCTGACCTTATCATACTCTGTTTTATTTAACATTTGAATCTCCTCTTCCCCTCGTCAACATTTTACTATGTTTCGATATTAACAGGGAAAGCGGGAATATACTTTGATTTAAATCAAAATAATTTATTAAAATATAAAACCGGCTGCTATAGCCACTGCAACGATCAATGGTGCGGGAACCTTCTTGGTCAGTAACAAAAGAGTGCTGACTGCTGCCGCAATATAAACAGCGATGTCGACAGGCAATCTGACGGATTGTGTTATCGCTGTCATAGCGATAAGGCTTGCTGCAGTTACAGTGACACCTTTCAGGAAATACCTGATCAGAGAAAATTTGCGAACGGATCTCCACAAAGGAAACATAAAGAACACAAGAAGTATGCCGGGAAGGAAAATACTAAATCCCCCTATCAAGCCGGCTGCAAATGAAAATCCGGTCCCGCTGAATGATCTCGAGGAAACAAAGGCAGCAAAGCTGAAAAGAGGTCCGGGTATGGCTTGATCGATAGCATAACCTGCAAGAAAATCCTTGAT
>JAQVYV010000180.1 GCA_028708525.1 Eubacteriales bacterium | reverse complement strand
CTATCATGACCGAAGACAATGGCAGAGCATGGAAATAAACGATATTTTACCCGTACTATCATATGATACGTTATGCCAGAGGTACAGTTCTTCAGTCTGTGATCTCTTCTTCTAAGCATGACTGCAGAGAATTTTGTGATGTTCCGTATCTGGAAGCTGTCGCAGTCCATAATGCAGGTGATCGGGATGATGAAGTGGTGGTTTTCGCCGTAAACAGAAGCACGGAAGATTCGTTGGTGCTTGAATGCGACATGAGAAGCTTCGGCAGCTGCGATGTTTCGGAACATATCGTCTATGAGGATGCAGGGATACCTCACAGTAACGGAAACACGGATACCGATGACGGGATGATGAGAGCTATACTTGGGAAATCATCGTGGAATGTGATAAGGATCAGAGTTGATAAATCAGAATATACATAAGTTGATAAGTAAGGGAAAAGGAGTTGTTTTGTGAACAGACAAAAGAAACGGAGGGTATCAAATGTCTTTTAAACTAACATCGAAAATCGTGGCATCAGTGTTGGCTTCACTAATGATCCTGGCAGGTATGATTGGGTGTGAGAACGTTACAATAACAGATTCTCCTACACCAACCATTACTGTGGATCCAAGAGCAGGAGACGGACCGCTGGTCAAGTACGAACAGCCTGTTGAGGTCACTGTAGCAAATGTAAGCAGTGCTGCATTTGTGTATGTCGAAGGTGATGATGGGTCTCGGTGAACTTCATGAATCAGAAGAGCTATATCACATTTAATCCGAGTGCTGATGTTGGCTTATACTCGATCATCAAGCTTTCTGAGAATAACGCAAATGCGTTTATTTTAGCAGTTAATGCCGCACCGCAATTTGTTGGTGTAGCAAGCGGAACTGTTGCAGGACCGAATATTGGTAAAACGATCAAAATTGAGTTTGAGAAGAGCGGTAATGAGTATTCCTATTTGATCAATGGTGTTGCTGCAAGTGTTCCATTGAACCTGGATCCAATTTTCGGAACCGGTGATGTTTATCTCTCTTTTGGTCTTTCGTGTAAAAATGCCAAGCCCATGCAGATAACTGTTACCAAGATCAACGGCGAGTCGTTGGCTTATGTAGAATCCGAAGATGAATCCGAATCGGAAAGTTCAACAGCAGCTCCGCAAACAGGAGACGATAGCCTGTTGCATTTTATGTTATTAATGATATTACCGGCTGCTTTATTCACTTTAGCAGGTGCTCGATTTATCAGAAAAGCCTGCAGATAACAAGAACTTTGATATCATGATTAAGTTATAGGTGTCAGCGCCTTGACTGCCGGCACAAATCCTCCCGAAAAGGAGGGACGGGGATAAAATCACTTGTTTTTGATAGTGTTTTGGACCCCGCCCTCCTTACTCATTTAAGCTCTCAATATCCGATATATTATATAATTCAAGAGGTATCGTGACGTGCCACATAAATATTGATTTTTCAAACGTAAATATGTATAACGGGATCAGAATATCAGAAAATCGCAAAGATGCTCAAGGATACCGAAGCGGAACATAGATCCGGCGGATACAAATCCTACGATGACGTTGATAAACTGTAACTTCTTAGGTTAGTGATTGTATTTTGAATATCAATTGATTGACAATGCCTAAAAATCCATATATTATGGAATTGTATTCCATAATATATGGATTTTTAGTTATGAAGGAGAAAGTCAATGTATATCAGTCGTCATATCGAACCTGTTGTCGCTCGTATTGCCAGACGTAAGCCTGTTTTGGTGCTTACAGGTGCAAGGCAGGTAGGTAAATCTACCATGCTGAGGGAAGTCTACAGTGATATCAACTACGTTGCATTGAATCGTCCGCTTATAAGAGAAAGTGCTAAAGAAAATCCTTCAATGTTTTTTGACACATACAAGCCACCGGTAATAGTGGACGAAATTCAGAAGGCAGCGGAGCTTTTTGATTATATCAAAGACATTGTTGATGAAAATAAGATCAGGGGACAATTTTACCTTACCGGGTCGCAAAGTCTTAAATTGATGAAAAATGTGAGTGACAGTCTTGCGGGGCGGGCAGGTGTGATCAGAATGATGGGGTTATCGATGCGCGAGATAGCAGGGTTATCATACCGAGCACCGTTTCTGCCATCTAAAAAGCATTTGGATTCGATTGGTAACAAATCAGAAATGGAACCCGACCTCATCGTTTCGCTGATCCATAAAGGTTCCTTTCCGGAATTGCACGAAACTCCGGGGGATCTGCATGACTGGTTGGATTTTTATAGTTCGTATCTGCAGACATACATTGAGAAAGACATTAAAGATGTATTGAATATCCAGGACGAATCAGCATTCATAAAGTTCGTTAAGTCTACTGCATCACTGACAGGTCAGATGTTGAATCTTACCACTATGGCTGAGATCTGCGGAAAGGATGTAAAAACAGTCAAATCATGGCTTTCGGTTCTGGAATCAAGCGGTCTGATCTACCTGCTCGAACCCTTCTATAACAATTTTCACAAAAGGCTGGTAAAAACTCCGAAACTCTACTTTCTTGATACCGGGCTTGCGTGCTGGCTTCTGGGCTGGAACACACCGCAGCAGCTTTTCAATGGGGCAATGTGGGGACATATGTTTGAGAGTTTTGTTTTTGCTGAGATCCTTAAAAGCTATTATAATGACGGGATCGTGAAACCTCCTTTGTATTTCTATCGCAATACTGATAGAAATGAGATCGATCTGCTGATCGCGGATGGCGATACTCTGCATCCTGTTGAAATCAAGACAAGCAGTGATCCTAAAAAATCTATGGTCAGATCGTTCAGGCTGCTGGAAAATATTCCGGGCAGCAAAAAAGGAACCGGAGCTGTGATCTGCCTCGCAAAGGAACACCTGCCTCTGACTGAGGATGTCTGGGTGATCCCGGCATGGATGATTTGAGGTGGATCCGGGTATAATTTTTGAGTTTCCGCAAAATGCAAAAATGGAGCAAAAAATAAACGGTCGAAGCAATTGAGTCAGTATATCTATAGCAAGTAATAGTAGGATCAGTTGTTCCGGCGTCAGTAAAGAGAGCCTGCACCGGGCTCTCTTTAAATTTTCAGATTGTCAATGTTC
>JAQVYV010000179.1 GCA_028708525.1 Eubacteriales bacterium | reverse complement strand
ATGAATAATAGCCTCAACTTCGGAAACAGGAAGTTTGATACGGGTAGCGATATCTTCAGCGGTAAGCTTAGCATTTCTGTCAAGCAACCCAAGGACCCGAGTTATTGTATCCATATAAGACCTCCGACAATTTCTTTATATAATGATATCATTTTACTGTAAAATCTTATCAAAGTACACCTTGTACGATCATATCCTGGCTACTTTAGTGTCTCTTGCGGCTTGAGCTACTGCTTTAGCAACAGCCGGACCTACCCTTGGGTCGAATGGTGATGGTATTATCAGTTCTCTGTTAAGTTCATCATCATTAATAAGTCCTGCTATAGCATATGCCGCAGCAAGCTTCATTTCATCATTTATATCTGAAGCTCTTACATCGAAAGTTCCCCGAAAAATACCGGGAAAAGCAAGGACATTGTTGATTTGATTCGGGAAATCAGATCTGCCTGTCGCTACAACTGCAGCTCCACCTGCATAAGCATCCTCAGGCATGATTTCAGGAACAGGATTAGCACATGCGAAAATGACCGGATCATTTGCCATTGAAGCAACCATATCTGATGTTACAGAATCAGGTGCAGACACTCCTATGAAAACATCCGCTCCGGATATAACTTCTTTTAGTGAACCTTTAACACATTTCCGGTTAGTCAGATGCGCAAGTTCAAGCTTGGCTTCGTTAAGATTTTCTCTTCCCTCATATATCGCACCGGACCTGTCGCACAATATTACATCACTTAAACCACATGAAATAAGAAGTTTTACTATTGCTGTTGCCGCTGCTCCGGCTCCATTTACAACTACTTTCACTGATTTTATATCTTTACCTACAATTTTCAATGCATTCAATAAACCGGCAAGTGTTACAACAGCGGTTCCGTGCTGATCATCGTGAAATATCGGGATGTCGCATACTTCTTTAAGTCGTCTTTCAATTTCAAAACACCTTGGTGCTGATATGTCTTCAAGATTGATCCCCCCGAAACTGCCTGATATCAGCCGGATCGTATTAACAATTTCATCTACATCCTTAGACTTTATACATAACGGAAATGCGTCCACGTTACCAAAAGATTTAAATAATACACATTTCCCTTCCATCACCGGCATTCCGGCTTCAGGCCCGATGTCTCCAAGTCCAAGAACAGCTGTCCCATCTGTTATAACAGCACATAGATTCCAACGACGCGTATATTCATATGAAAGATCAACATCTTTCTGTATCTCAAGACACGGCTGAGCAACACCGGGGGTATAAGCGACTGATAATTCATCTTTACCTGATACCGGTGCTCTGGATACGACTTCAATTTTCCCTTTCCATTCCCGGTGCATCAAAACAGACTTTTCTCCATAGTTACCTTTAACTTGTGACATACGAGTACCTCCCTTGTATACTTTAATGCTCATCTTCCTTATCTTCGTCAACATCTTCTTCGCTATTATCACTATCATCCCGAATTTCAGGATATCTACCTTCATCAGGAACCGGAACGCTGAGTACATCTTTTCTATTCTTGACTAATATCAAATAATAGTTCCCGATCAATCTTCCTGTTATCAGGATCCTCGCAGCACGTATAAATGAAAGTACAAGGTTGGCCGCTAAAGATTCACTCTGTCCTTGAAAAATAAATAAGGCTTCAAATATACTCATCGGGATATTCACAGCAAAATATACAACCATCTGAGTAAAAAAGATATTCAGTTTATAGCCTTTAGTGTATCTAAAGCTTTCAGACATAGCACTAAACAAACTTTGTTTACCTTCCGTGATCAGTACCGCTGCAACAAACAACGAGTAATACAAATATATCAACGGAATAAAAGCAAATATCGCACTGATCATTGCAGGTACGATCAATATAAGAACGAACACAATTAACGATGGTATCTTACGAACAGAATCAATTATTCCTTTTCTTGCAGGAAATCCGTCTTTCTCAGCTATAAAACATGTTGCATAAATCACAGAGAAAAATGCTGTTAGCATAGAAAATCCCAGAAAAGATAACGCATAATAAATATTAGCCGGGGTCACAGAAGGAAAGTCCTTTAGTTCACCGCTTTGAATGAGTACAAGAATTGCCTGAATGTCAGGTTGTTCACCAATAGGAAATGCCGTAAACAGTACCAAAAAAACATAGAGAATTACAAACAGCGATCTTGCGACCACTTCACTCTTCAGTTTGTAAAATTTAAGACAGTCCAGTGCAAGAAACACTTATAACACCCTTATTTTTCAAATGCTCCGATCGTAAGGTCTCTGCATACCTGCCCGTTGATCAAGTGTTCTACAACGATTCGTCTCGCTTTATCCTGATCAAGTTTAACGTAAGTTGTCCTGGCTCCGTCTTCCTCGAACACCTCAATAATAGGTTCAAGTCTGCAGACTCCTATACAACCAGTCTTTGATACATTAACATTCTTTACGCCTCTGAGCTGTAGTTCATCTTCGATCGAGTCCATAACTTTACCGGCACCGGCTGCCATCCCGCAAGTAGCCATGCCAACAAGGACTTTACGGATCGAATTCGACCCTGCAGGCTGCATTTCTGCAACTGCTTTCTTTTTCAACTGATCAAGTTCCTCAACAGATTTCATTACGGATACCCCCGAAAAATTAAACTCGCAGTCTTTCTCCGACTGTCAACAAATTATATCATTACGAACATTGTGTCGCAATGGACTTATGCAATCCAAAAAAACCCACTTAAATACTTATGATTGTGCACATTTCACCATCATAGTTCTATTGTTATGGCAAATGTGTTATTGTATTATATGATTTATCAGGCAAGTTCACCGCTTATTCTTCAGGAGGTGTAGTACATGGAGAAATTTTTGCTCCGTAATGATTTACTTTATACGATCCCAAACGACATGCACAAGGCTGATATCATAAGAAGAAAATTAGTTGCTCACCCTGAAATACGGTTTGTTTCTCTTGTCGGGATCGATCTTGCAGGGAATGATACCGATGAGAGAATACCTGTCAAACTTTTCCTGGACAATATCGATGAATTCATGAACGGTGCGATCCAAACTGACGGATCATCTGTTCTTCTTCCCGGTATAGCGACTTTAAATGACGG
>JAQVYV010000001.1 GCA_028708525.1 Eubacteriales bacterium | reverse complement strand
TCAATGAAGAGCGTCGCACCGGATGATGATGTGTCATGTACTATTCCCTTTATACCACCTCTTCGATCGGCCCTTACAGGGATCACATACCTGTTCCCTCTCATCGTTACGATCTGATCCTGCAACGACTCCTTGAAACTTCTGAGGATCCTGTCAAGCTGAGCCCTTACTTCGCTCTGTGCTTCACGGATCTTACGTCTTATAACAGCCAGTTCCTGTGATGCGGTATCATAAAGTTCATCTTCGCCTGCTATTGCCTCGCTGATCCTTTTCTCGATACGCGTAAACGGGATCAACTCTCTAATCGACAAATAAATAATATTTTCATCATTTTGATGATTAAAATCATTTTCCGGCAAAAACCCTATCAGTCTTGACACCGCGCGCAGAAATCGCCCAATCTGCAGAAGTTCTCCACATGAAAGTAAAGCTCCTGACCTGCTTCTTATAACAGCCGCGGATATATCATCAAATCCTGAAAGAGGAGGTTCAGATCTTGACAAAATAACTTTAAGTGCATCGTCGGTCTCATTCAGCCGTGCTTTAACAACAGATTCAGAGGATGAAGGTTCCAACGACAGACACATCTGCCTGCCGGGTGCAGTATGTGCCAGCGAAGACAACTTCTCTGCTATTTTATCAAACTCAAGTATTTTCAGATTTCTTGCTGAGTCCGTCACCTGTTCTCTTCTTCCTAACTATCTCAACTCCTGAGACTTTGGCCGGGTCCGCCGGTTTACCTGCACTTTTTCTGAATACAACAGGAACGACATTATCTGCGAAATATTTCCCATATGCGATAAGAGACATTAACAAAGGTAAAATGAAAAGATAACCGGTAAGGTGTGTTGAATCCTGCGGTATGAAGAAAAGAATACAAAATGCAAAGACAAAAAGAACAGTCGCAGCTTTACCGTACCACTTTGAATATACAACAAGCTTGTACTTCGTCAAAAGCAAAGTTCCCCCGATAAGCATTAGCAATTCTTTAACGAAAATCACACAAGGCACCCAAAGAGGCAAACGGCCGACTATCATCATCATCAAAGCGGTAACGAATTGAAACAATTTATCAACAAAAGGATCGAAAAGCTTTCCGAAATTCGTAACCTGGTCATATTTACGTGCGATAAATCCGTCAAGAACATCGGTAGCCCATATAAGCACAAACAAGACAAAAGCTATTACATTATACTTACTGTCGATCATCGCACTTGCATAAATAAAATAGGCCATTACAGGAATTGCAGCAAAACGAACAGATGTAATAATGTTAGGAAGGCCTATCTTCATGATCATCCTCAAATAGTTACAGAGACAGTATCATTGCTCTGTCGAGTTCTTCTCTGGTTATAGTCTTAGTAGCAGTCAGTGCTTCTTCAATGTCCAGGTCAAGCACTTTACCGCCCTTATATGCGACTATCCTGTTCAATCTTCCGTCTCTCAGACATTCAATTGCATGTATCGCCATATAGCTTGCCATCTGGCGATCTCTTGTTGAAGGACTTCCTCCACGTTGAAGATGACCAAGTATCGTAGCTCTTGAATCGATACCGGTCCTTTCCTGTATCAATTCAGCAAGTTTCATAGTGTCGCCTACGCCTTCGGCAACTATAACTATATAGTGCTTCTTTCCGCGATTCTTAGCTTCAAACAATGGTTTAATAAGATCCTTATCGATATTGAACGGTATTTCAGGTATAAGAACGACTTCAGCACCGCAGGAAATAGCAACATTGAGTGCTATATAACCGGCATGACGGCCCATTACCTCGATTATGCTGCATCTTTCATGAGATGATGCTGTATCCCGGAGTTTATCTATGGCTTCCATAGCAGTGTTCATAGCCGTGTCATAACCAATGGTATAGCCTGAGCATTGTATGTCATTATCAATTGTTCCCGGTATACCTATGACCGGAAGACCTAGTCTTGAAAGATCACGCGCACCTCTGAATGACCCATCACCTCCAATGACGATTACAGCATCAAGTTCAAAAGTCTTAGCCATCTGCACAGCTTTCCGAACTCCTTCTTCTGTATTGAAAGACTCACTGCGTGCAGTTTGAAGAAAAGTCCCTCCGCGCTGAAGTTTCTCTGATACATCACGGTTATTCAGTTCAGCAATTTCACCTTTCAGGAAGCCGTGAAAACCTCTTCTTATACCGAATATTCTGAATCCATAATAACTTCCTGCCCTGACAACTGCACGTATAGCAGCATTCATACCCGGTGCGTCACCACCACTTGTCAGCACTCCTATATTCTTCACGACTTTCTGTCTGCTATCCATTAACACCTCCCGGGAGCTTATCAACTCCGCCAAAAAATAATTATATCAGATATTCTGCAAATTATTACTGTCATATGAGTCTTACAGATGAAAATCCATATCTTTTCATTAAAACAGCCATAGTTGCATCATCAAATGTGACCCGGTATTTTCCTTCGAGTAATTTTATTTTGCCGTCAGAAAATTCTATACTCACGGGCATATCACCGCTGAAATACTCCAATGTCGCCAGAAGTCTGCTATAGCCTTTGTCTTCTGCCGAACCCGGATAGCTGATAAGCAATCGCTTCCCTATGTCATCCGCGGAAGTGTCATCTGAAAGAAGATGGATATCTTCCGATCCGGTATTGCAGAAATAATCGTTTAATCCTTCCCCACCCCCTGGCACATAGGCTCCGTTTGCCGTTATATTGGATCGCTTAAGGACAGGGAATCCGGGCAATTTAGTTGTATTTTCATTAAGCAAAGCAAAATTCATAGCTATCAGTTCAGGGTTTTCGTCCTCTTTAGCACTTACCTTACCGGATATTATCAAAGCATTTCCCTCTCGGATAACAGAGCTGTATTCAAGGAGAGTTCTGGGAAAGACAACGCAACCGAACTGACCGTTCAGATCCTCAATAATTATATTCGCCATCAGTTCACCATTTCTTGTCGGTCTTGTCCTTCTGCTGACACAAACCCCCGCAACTACGATCCTCTGACCGTCACAGACCCTTTGCTCGATAATGCCTGCATCCTCCTCTTCAGGAGTTGCAGGACTGAAAGCCAGACTGTCACAGGTTACTCGGCCCTCCAGCAAAGAAGCAAAAGCATTCATAGGGTGTCCGGAGACATATATTCCCAGCACTTCCTTCTCCATCGCAAGAAGTTCACTCTCAGTATACTCCGGAAGTATTATATCAAGAACACTCTTGTCTGATCCCTCCATCTCCTCCTGATTTAATTCAAAAAGGGATAGCTGACCTTCCATCTTCGACTTTCTTTCAGCGGTAAGATTATTTATAAACGGTTCGATCAATGCCATCAGTGTAGATCTGGTATCACCAAAAGAATCAAAAGCAGATGCTTTGACCAGACTTTCTACCATCTTCTTGTTGATGTCATGCTCCATCATTCTTTCGATAAAATCCCTGAATGACTCAAATCTCCCGGAGCTCTCTCTTTCTTTAATAACTTCGCATATAAGTCCGTTTCCGACATTCTTCACAGCAGAAAGCGCAAATCTTATCTTGCCATTTTCCGGAATAAATTTGTCACAACTCAAATTTATATCGGGCGGCAGTATCTCTATACCCATTTTCTTACAAGCGTTGATATAACGTGCAGCCTGCTCAAGATCCCCCATGAAACTATTGAGCATGGATGACATGAACTCCACAGGATAATGATATTTCAGCCATGCAGTATTATATGCGATCACTGCATATGCCGCAGCATGTGACTTGTTAAAAGCATATCCACCGAATTTCAGCACATCATCGAAAATAGATTCAGCTATTTTCTCAGACACACCTCTTTTAAGCGCCCCCTCCACCACATTACCTTTTTCATCAACTCCCCCGTCAATGAACATTGTTCTGTACTTAGCAAGCTCAGCAGGTTTCTTCTTGGACATGGCTCTTCTGACGATATCTGACTGTCCCATTGAAAATCCTGCCAGGTCACGGACTATACGCATTACCTGTTCCTGATACACTATACAACCGTACGTAACATCCAGGATCGGTTCAAGAAGCGGATGAGAAAAAGTTATTTTACTCCTGTCGTGCTTTGCGGCAACATATCTCGGGATCCCATCCATAGGTCCCGGCCTGAAAAGAGATATTCCCGCTATGATATCCTCTATGTTCTCAGGTTTCAATTCCTTCATAAAATTGGTCATCCCTGAACTTTCAAGTTGAAAAACTCCGTCAGTGCTGCCTTCTGTGATCATCTTGAAAATCTCAGGATCATCCATCGTCATACGTTCAAAATCTACATCTTCACCATATCTGGTTTTGATCAGGTCAGTTGCATCCTTCATGACTGTTAGTGTGCGAAGACCTAAGAAATCAAATTTCAGCAGTCCTGCCAATTCTATATTGCCTTTAGCATACTGAACTACTATATTGTCCTCGTTACGCGACAATGGTGCTATATCAGTTATAGGAACGCCTGATATGATAACTCCCGCGGCATGAGTCGTAGGGTTCTTGGGGATCCCTTCAAACAGCATCGCAGTATCAAGAACTTCACGAGTTTGGGGGTTACTTTCATAATCTGCTTTAAGTTCAGCAGATATCTCCAAAGCTTTCTTCAGAGTCATGTCGACAGCTCTTGGGATCATCTTGGCTATTCTGTCCGATTCGGCAAAAGGTATATCTAAAGCTCGCGCAACATCTTTCACTGCTGCACGGGCAGCAAGCGTTCCAAATGCAATTACTTGTGCGACTCTTTCCTTACCGTATTTCGAAGTAACATAATCGATTACTTCCGGACGTCTTACATAGCAGAAATCTATATCGAAATCAGGCATGCTGACCCTGTCGACGTTCAGGAATCTTTCGAAAATCAACCCAAACCTTAAAGGGTCGATATCAGTGATCTTCAAACAATAAGCAGCCAGAGAACCTGCACCTGAACCTCTTCCCGGGCCAACAGTTATCCCGGATTTTCTGGCAAAATCTATAAAATCCCAAACTATAAGATAGTAGTCAGTAAATCCCATTTTAGAGATTATATCAAGCTCATATTTCAGGCGTTCGCTGTATTCTTTCTGTGATGCATAAGAAGAAACAGAAAGTCTTTCAGCCAGACCCTTTTCTGCAAGAGCTTGTAAATACTCCCTGTTGGTTTCATAATCATCGGGAGCTTTAAATTCAGGAAGATGGATTTTGCCAAACTCCATCGTAACATTGCATTTATCTGCAATCAGGAGAGAGTTTTCTATGGCTCCCGGTATACCTTTAAAGCTTTCAGCCATTTCTTCGGGTGATTTCACATAAAACTCTTCCGAACTCATACGCATTCGTTTAGGATCGCTGACCTTAGAAGCAGTCTGCATACAAAGAAGTATGTCATGAGCTCTTGCATCTGTTTTCCGTAAATAATGACAGTCGTTAGTTGCGACAACCGGAATTCCTGTTTCATTAGAAATACTTATAAGCGCTGCATTGACCTGTGTCTGTTCAGGTATCCCGTTACTCTGAAGTTCTATATAGAAATTTCCTCTTCCGAAGATCCGGTCATAATATTTCGCAACTTCGCGGGCACCGGCGGGGTCGCCTTCAAGCACACGTCCGGGAACCTCACCGCCAAGACAAGCACTTAATGCTATCAATCCCGATGAATACATCTCAAGACTTTCTCTGTCAACTCTTGGTTTATTGTAAAAACCTTCTACAAATGCAAGCGAGTCAAGTTTCATCAAATTTTTCAAGCCTTCATTGGTTTTCGCAAGAAGTATCAGATGATAAGGATGACTATCCAAAGCAGCATCTTTATCAAATCTTGATCTTCTGGCAACATATATCTCACAACCGATGATCGGCTTGATCTTTTCTTTGATACATGCGTTATAGAAATCAACGACTCCGTACATCGCTCCATGATCAGTTATGGCACAAGCATTCATTCCCATTTCTTTCAAAGCAGATGGAAGGGACTTTATTCTTATAGCACCATCAAGAAGGCTGTACTCTGTATGAAGGTGTAAATGGACAAAACTCATAGCAGTTCTCTTATATGCTTTTCAATCACCTTAGAAACGTCATCCAGACGTTTCTCGCATATGATTCTATCTTTTCCGTATATACCGAAATAGATTTTGATTTTAGGTTCCGTACCGGACGGACGTATGCAAAACCAGTCATCATCACCAAGAGAGTAAAGTAATACATTTGATTTCTCAAAATCGAGAGGGACAGTCTTACCCGTAACATGGTCGGTTATCTCCGATCCAAGGTAATCAGATATGCTCGCTATACTGACATCCCCTATCGAGCTGTGTTTTGCTTGTCTCATAGCGGTCATTGCATCTCTGATTTTCTCGATCCCTTCTTTCCCCTCAAAAGTTATCGATATAGTCTTTTCAGCAGCATAGCCGTACTTTTCATACAGTTCCTGTAAAACATCATAAAGTGACTTCCCTCTGCTCCTTGCAGACGCAGCCATTTCAGCAATCAGCATTATAGCCACCACGGCATCTTTATCTCTGACATCTTTCCCGGCAAGAAATCCATAGCTCTCTTCAAAACCAAATTCAAAAGACATGTCACCATTCTCATCATATTCTTTGATGATCTCTGCAATGAATTTAAACCCTGTCAGGACCTCAAACAATCTTACTCCATATCTCTTGGCTATTCTTCTTGTAAGCTTGGATGAAACAATAGTAGTAACAGTAAAAGATAATGGTGTGAGAGTACCGGCTTCTTCCTTCGCTGAAAGGATGTGATCCATAAGCAATAACCCTATTTGATTTCCGCTTAATACAGAAAAATCTCCGTCCGGTTCTCTGACAACAAGTCCGGTCCTGTCTCCATCAGGATCAGTTGCTACGACAAGGTCGGCATTAACTTCAGTTGCAAGATCCATGGCCATTTTCAATGCTGATCTTTCCTCCGGATTAGGCGATCTGACTGTGGAAAAATCAGGGTCAGGTTTGCTCTGTTCCTTTACAACATAAACATTTCTGAAACCAAGCTCAGACAGGATAGTGGTCACAGGTTTCAGTCCGGCTCCGTGCAGAGGAGTGTATACTATTTTCATATCTCTGTTGTCTTCAATTGCCCTTTGATCTATTACAAGACTCTTCAGCATGTCTATATATACTTCGTCAAACTCGCTTCCGAAGTATTCGATCAGTCCCTTTGCAAACGCCTCTTCTTCACTAATCCATCTGAGTGTCCTGATATCATCTATCGAGTGCATAGATTCGAGTATATTAGAAGCGGCTTCAGGCGGCATCTGCCCGCCATCTTCACCATATGCCTTATAACCGTTGTATTTTGCCGGATTATGGCTTGCCGTTATCATAACACCTCCGAGTGCGTCAAAATGCCTTACAGCATATGAAAGCATCGGAGTAGGTCTCAGTTCATCCGAAAGCAACACTTTGATCCCGTGCGATGCGAAAACAAGGGAGGTTACCATTGCAAATTCTCTTGAGAATCTTCGCGAATCATACGAAACTACAACGCGTCGTTCCCTGTCAGCGTATTCAGGACGGTCCAGATACCTGGCAAATCCTTCAGTCGCATGCGCAACAGTATAGATATTCATTCTGTTTGTTCCCGCACCGATTATCCCTCTTAATCCGCCGGTCCCAAATTCAAGATACTTATAAAATCTTTCCGTTATTTCCTGACTGTCATCAGCTATTTCTATTAATTCTCTTCGCGTATCTTCTGAAAAAAACGGGTCTTCCGACCAAAGTTTAAATAGTTTATCTGATTGAGTTGACATAGTCTGTTCCCCCCGATGCTTTTACCAAAATAATAACATTGCATAAAGCTTAATTCAATCTATCATCGATTTTAAGTGACATCAGAAAATCTCTCAAAATAGCAGCCTGCTCAAAATCAAGGCGTTTCGCAGCTTCTCTCATTTCCTTTTCGACCTTAGCTTTAAGTTTCTGTTTCCCGGCATAAGTCATCTCAGACAAAGCTGTACCTTTAAGCAAACCTTCAACTGTAGTATGTATTTCATCATCGGAAGCTATTTCCTCAAATGTATCGATCGCTTCACGTATTTCCTTTCTGATAGATCTCGGTGTGATACCATTATCCTCATTATACTTCTTCTGTATTTCTCTTCGTCTGTTCGTCTCAGCGACAGCGTTCATCATCGAATCGGTGATTTTGTCCGCATACATTATTACCTTGCCGTTCAAATTTCTTGCGGCACGTCCGATGATTTGGATAAGTGATGTGACCGATCTCAGAAATCCTTCTTTATCCGCATCCAGGATCGCAATAAGTGATACTTCCGGAAGATCCAGACCTTCGCGTAACAGGTTGATACCTACGAGGACATCAAATTTTCCTTGTCTTAGTTCTCTCAATATCTTCATTCTTTCAACTGTATCAATATCAGAATGAAGGTATTTGACTTTCAGTCCCTCTCTTCCGAGAAACTCGGAAAGATCTTCCGCCATTCGTTTGGTAAGCGTCAGTACAAGTGAACGTTCACCTTTAGATACAGTATCTTTGATCTCTTCCATCAGATCATCTATCTGACCTTGTACAGGGCGGATGGAGATTTCAGGGTCAAGAAGCCCTGTCGGTCTGATTATCTGTTCAACTGTCTGCTGCGAATGTTCCTTTTCGTATGTTGAAGGAGTTGCACTAACGAAAACGGTCTGCCCCATCCTCATTTCGAACTCTGCGAAGTTTAAAGGTCTGTTGTCGAATGCAGAAGGAAGTCTGAATCCAAAATCGATCAATGAGCTTTTCCTTGAATGGTCTCCGTTGAACATTGCCCCTATCTGAGGAACAGTCACATGAGATTCATCTATGAATAAAAGGTAGTCTTCCGGGAAAAAATCGATCAGCGTAAACGGAGCCGAACCTTTCTGCCTACCTGAAATATGACGCGAATAATTTTCTATCCCTTTACAGAATCCGGTTTCTTTAAGCATGTCAAGGTCATACATCGTCCTCTGTTCAAGCCTGTAAGCTTCAAGCAGTTTACCTTCCGACTTTAGTTCCTCGAGTCTTTCGTCAAGTTCTTTCTCTATTGCCACAACAGCTGAACTCATTTTCTCAGGAGTGGTTATGTAATGAGAAGCCGGGAAAACAGCAACATGATTCCTGGTCCCTTTGCTTTTCCCTGTGACAGGGTCGACTTCATATATCTTCTCTACCTCATCCCCGAAGAAAGAAACACGTATGATCACATTATTCGCTTCTGCAGGAATTATATCCAGGCTATCACCTCTAACTCTGAACGTAGCTCTTTTCAGTTCATAATCATTTCTGTCATACTGTTGCGCGATCAGTGCTTTGATCAGTTTATCTCTTCCGATCTGCATGCCGGGGCGGATAGAAAGCATCAGACTTCTGTAATCTTCAGGATCACCTAATCCATAAATACAAGAGACACTGGCAACAACGATAACGTCTCTTCTTTCAAGAAGTGAAGCCGTAGCCGAATGTCGAAGACGATCTATTTCTTCATTTATTGCTGAATCTTTCTCAATATAAGTATCTGAGGATGGGATATAAGCTTCAGGCTGATAGTAGTCGTAGTATGAAACAAAATATTCGACTGCGTTCTCCGGGAAAAAAGTACGGAATTCTTCACAAAGTTGTCCTGCAAGAGTTTTATTATGTGCGATTACCAGCGCAGGGCGGTTGAGTCTGGCGATCATATTAGCCATAGTATATGTTTTGCCGGAACCGGTGACACCCATAAGAGTCTGAAACGGGTATCCGTGACCTATTCCCCGCAAAAGTTTATCAATAGCTGCAGGCTGGTCACCGGCAGGCATCATGTCTGTAACAAGTTTAAAATCGGGCATTTTCACCTCCGGAATGTATAGTATAAATTATATCATATGACGATTGTACTTGTTGTTTTATAAAGGTATGCTTATAATGTTCCATATATATTTACATTTATGTCTCAGGAGGCTCGGAAATGGATCAGAAAATCACAATAACGATGTCAGAGAATCTAAAACCCAAACCGGCAGATGAATCAAGTCTTGGATTCGGCAGGATATTCACCGATCACATGTTTGTAATGGATTATGCAGAGGATAAAGGATGGTATGATCCAAGAATAGAACCATATTCTCCTATCTCAATAGATCCCTCTTCAATGATACTTCATTATGGCCAGGCAATTTTCGAAGGAATGAAAGCCTATCGTACCACTGATGGCTCAGTTGTTCTTTTCCGCCCTATCGAGAATATGCGCAGGATCAATGTTTCCAACAACAGGATGGTTATTCCGCAGATCGATCCGGAATACATGGTCAAATGTGTGAAAGCACTGGTTGAGTTAGAGAAAGACTGGGTACCGTCATCAACGGGAACATCACTATATATAAGACCGTTTATTTTTGCCACAGACACTTTCCTCGGTGTAAGACCATCTAAGACTTATAAATTCATGGTAATTCTTTCTCCTTCAGGACCTTACTATCCGCAAGGTCTCGATCCGGTCAAGATCTATGTGGAACAGGAATACGTACGCGCAGTAGTAGGCGGAACAGGATTTGCCAAAACACCGGGAAATTACGCTGCAAGTCTCGCATCTCAGGCTAAAGCATATGAGTCCGGATATGTTCAGGTTTTATGGTTGGATGGTGTTGAGCGAAAATACATAGAAGAAGTCGGATCAATGAATGTTTTCTTCGTTATAGACGGTAAACTGGTCACACCTTCTCTTGACGGAAGCACTCTGCCGGGCATAACCCGTAAGACTGTCATCGAACTTGCGCGAAGTTGGGGCATCGATGTTGAGGAACGCAGGATATCTATCGATGAAGTATTCACTAAAGCACTCGATGGGCGTGTATCAGAGGTTTTCGGTTCCGGTACTGCAGCAGTTATTTCTCCCGTAGGTGAATTGTTTTGGAATAGCAAGAAGGTCATATTTAACGATAATAAGATAGGAAACCTAAGTCAGAAACTGTATTCAACTATCACAGGGATACAATACGGACTTATCCCTGATGAGTTCAACTGGATCGAAAAGGTGGTATGATGCCTGATACATTATTACTTATAGCATTGTTATTTTTCACCGTAGCACCTGTATTCATCGGAATGGGAGTATGGATCTATGGCAGAGTAAAGAATAAGAAGAAACTCAGACACAACGGTTTCATAATGATGATGCTGTCACTTCTGATCATTTTTCTTCTGATATTCACAGTCGGAGCTGTATTTTTCTACATGTACCTGATAAACAGATAGATCACATAATATATCGAACGATGCAAGAAAGGCTGAGGATCACTTCAGCCTTTTTTCAAGTGCTGCTTTCTCTTTCTCATACCCGGGCTTACCAAGAAGCGCGAACATATTCTTCTTATAAGCCTCCACACCCGGCTGATCGAAAGGATTTACCGTCAGCAGATATCCGCTTATACCACATGCTTTTTCAAAGAAATAAACCAGCTGGCCGAACCAGTACGGAGTCATTTCGGGAATACTTATCATAAGGTTAGGCACTTTACCGTCGACATGAGCAAGAATAGTGCCATGCATCGCGTTCTTATTGACTTCATCCATATCCATCCCGGCAAGGAAATTCAATCCGTCCTGATCTTCGGAATCATATGGTATTTCGATTTTCGCTGCAGGCCTTTCGACATTGATAACAGTTTCGAAAACCATTCTGCGCCCGTCCTGAACGTATTGTCCCATGGAGTGCAGATCCGTAGTGTAATCCACACCTGCAGGAAATATGCCGCGGCCGTCCTTTCCTTCGCTTTCTCCGAAAAGCTGTTTCCACCACTCTGTCATAAAATGAAGTCCGGGTTCATAATTGGCCATTATCTCTATCTCATACCCTTTTCTGAGTAATATATTTCTAATCATTGCATACATATAACAATCATTCTGATCAGGAATCGGATTTCTGTAAAGCAGCATTGCATCCTTAGCACCTTTAAGCATGCTTTGGATATCAATACCGGCAACTGCGATCGGGAGAAGTCCGACTGCCGTAAGAACAGAGAACCGGCCGCCGATATCGTCAGGTATAACAAAAGTTTCATACCCCTTTGCATCAGCCAGTTTCTTTAAAGCACCTTTACTGCTGTCCGTAGTAGCAAAGATCCTTTTCTTTGCTCCATCCGGCCCGTATCTCTTCTCCATATATTCTTTAAGAATTCTGAAAGCTATGGCAGGCTCTGTTGTTGTACCTGATTTAGAGATAACATTAACAGAAACTTCCTTTCCCTCGATGACCTCAAGTAAGTCGGCCATGTATACCGAGCTTAGATTGTTTCCGGCGAAAATTATCTGCGGTGCTTTCCTTATGCGCTTTGATGCCATCTGGGAGAAGTTATGGGTCAGCATTTCAACTGCTGCTCTGGCACCAAGATATGAGCCTCCGATACCTATCACAACCAACACATCAGAATTCTTGCGTATAGCAGAAGCTGCTTTGCGGATCCTGCGAACTTCTTCTCTGTTATATTTGGCAGGGTGGTCGACCCAACCTGTAAAATCACTTCCTGCTCCGTTTCTCTTATGTAACATTTCATGAGCCACTTTTGTGAATTTAGATATATTTGTTATCTCCTGAGAACTCAGAAAGCCGGCTGCGTTTGAATAGTCAAATCTGATCATTATTACCTCCAATTATCATCTGTTCTTTTCGATTCTGCTGCTGGTGCAAATATCTGAATAATTATAATATACCTTTTAGATTTTTGCACTTCCTAATATTCTGGGCTTCGGCAAAGATACATCGTAAAACACGAAATGATCACCGGAACGGATCACCCCGGTTTCCATATAATATTCAACATCGAAAATATATCTCTCACACCTCATCCTTCCTGTCTTTACCTTATTAAATTTCCGGCGGATCTCTGATGTGATATCTTCTGACAGATCCGGATGCCGTGAGGACATATTCATTTTAAGTTCAGATATCTCAGAACGTGCGTCATATCTGTATTTATCAAACTTCAACAAATCACGGAACATCAGAAACACATGGTCAGAAGATCTTGCATTTTGCTTAAGTGTGTTTCTTCCTGCTTCGAGTAGCACAAGTAAGTTTTCTTTAGCAGAAAATGCTCTCTTAAATCCGCCTCTGGTCTCATACTCATCTGCCAAAGCTCTGAACATCCCGAAATGATCGTTATCAAAAGCTTCTTTCGAAATATACCTCAACGATCCAATGTAATTCCCCGAGTTATGATAGATTTCTGTCATACGTGCTATCCTGCGCAGTAATCCTAATTCCTCGAAACTGAGATGCGAAGTTGAAAGTATCTTATAAGGTGCCATATCTGAATAAACCAGTCCAAATCGCTCAGCCTCATCTCTTATGACACTTCCTTTGAGCACTTTCAGGAATCCAAGCTGGACCATGCTGACACCTGAATCATATACAGCATTGTAAGAATTCGCGATCGAAACAATATTTTCTTCCGGAAGACCGGCGATCAGATCAACATGGATCTCAATATTACCTGAGGAAACAAGTTTCTTTACATTTTCCAATATCCTTGATATGTCAGAACGTCTGCGAACATTTTCCAGGACTGATCCATTAACTGACTGGACCCCGCACTCAAATCTGAAAATACCGGCAGGAGCGCTTTCCAGCAGTTTCAGTGTTTTATCAGAAAGGAGATCGGCAGATATTTCAAAATGAAACACCGTATTGAATGGTTTCTCATTGTACCTTTTGATGATATGACTCCATATTTCATATGCTCTTCTGTCGTCGAAATTGAAAGTTCGGTCAACAAGCTTGATTATCCGTGCTTTCCCTGAAATAAAAGCATCGACTTCTCTTATAACTCTTTCAGCAGGAAGAGGATCAACTTTGGTGTAAGCTCCCGAAAGGCAGTAAGTACAACTAAATGGACAACCGGAAGCTGTTTCATAATAATATTGTTTATTATCATCGAAAACAGATATTCCGTCGTAAATAAAAGGTCGGGATGAAATACTCAGTGTCTCACCTTCAATAAATCTACTCATGGGTATATCGCCGCATATCAGTTTGGCCAAAACCTTTTCGCCTTGTCCCCTTACGATGACATCTATCTGTTTGTTGATTTCATAAAACAAATGGTCTTCATACATTACTTCAGGGCCTCCGAGAATTATTCTAATATCCGGCATGACCTTCTTCAGATCGGAAGTAATATCAAGAATATATCTTATGTTCCATACATAGCATGAAAAAGCATATATGTCGCCCTTGTCCCTTATAAGAGTATCCAGCACACTTTCTTCATCATCATTTATTGAAAACTCTCTGACATAAAGCGAACAAGTCGCTTTGGACCCGTGCTTGTCATTGAAATATCTTTCAAGATATCTGACAGCCGGATTTGTGTGATTATATGTAGCATTCAGTGCAACAAGTATCGTCTTCATTTTAACTAACCCATTCTTTCAAGTTATTATACATCATCTGTTACGACCTACAAATATGATATAATCGAAAGATCACATGAAACGGAGCAACGAAGTGGAAAAGAGTGAAAACGTAAGGAACAAAATAATGATCCTCTATATAATCAACAGACTTCCCGGTATAACTTTGGGAGAACTCACAGCTATGTCAATGGACACATGTTACATGAATTATTTTAGTTTCGCTACTGCATTTGACGATTTAGTGTCAAGCAGATTTCTTTCGATTTCCACAAGGAAGGGCGAGTCCAGACTTGACTCTGAGGGAAAACCGGTGTCCAGATGTGACATAACTCCTGTAGGTCTCGAAACAATGAACCGTCTTTTGCATCTTATACCCGCTCATATACATACTTTTCTGAATAAAGCCTTTATCGACTGGGAGAAGGATATCAAGAAGAACATCGAGATCCGCGCGACCTATGATCCTGATCTTTATGGTGGTTATACAGTCGATCTCGTGCTGTCAGACGGAAGCCGCGAACTCATCCGGATAAGAATATCCGTACCCACAAAGGAAACGGCAATCAGAATATGCAACAATTGGAACACGAACACTCAAAGTGTTTATCTTTCAGCTCTATCGATGCTTTCCGGTGAATGTGAATACGGCACCCCTAATTAAGAGTGCCGCACCATACATTTCCCGATCGTTCGATCAGAGTTTCTTGAACTGATCCTTGCCGGCTCCGCAAAGCGGACATACCCAGTCTTCCGGAAGATCTTCGAATGAAACTCCCGGCTCTATGCCGCTATCGGCATCACCTGTTTCAGGGTCATATACATAACCGCAAAGAAGACATTCATACTTATCCATTAGCCACCTCCTATTAATAATCTTTAGTCCGAAGACACTTATTGATATCTTAACGTATAATCAACGCTCAGGCAATAGCAGTGACTTACCTTCCTTCTCCAGCTTGGATGATTTTCTGTAAAGCACAAACCGCCTTCCGGTAACACTTACAACATCCGCACCTGTTTTCTCAGCTATTATCTGTGCAGTCATTGCAGGTGTCTGATCTTCAGATTTGAGTACATTGACCTTAACGAGCTCTTTCGCGGTAAGATAATCATTGAACTGTGCAATAGTATTGTCAGATATCCCATTTTTCCCTATTTGAAAAACAGTATCCAACCCGTTAGACATACTGCGCAGAAAAGCTCTTTGTTTGCTGTTAAGCATTCTTTATTCCTTCTTTCATGAAATAATCAACTAATGTATTCGAATTCCAATGTGTGCATTACTACAGGGTCATCATCCTTTACTCCTGCAGACTCAAGAGCATCGATAACACCTTTCTTTCGCAGCAATCTCTGGAAATACTGCAAAGATTCAATGTCGTCAAAATTAGTAGAATCCACAAGATTTTCGATCCACTTTCCTTTTACAATATAAGTTCCATTATCTTCTTCTACGGTAAAAAGTTCCTCATCTTCAAAAGTGTAAAGCTTTCTGTCAACGGTCTGATCAAAGATTACCGGAGCAGGAAGAGAATTTATCATTTCGACAGTCTCATCCAACAAATCATCGATCCCCATGGCAATAGGCGCACAGATCGGAAACAACTTGATATTTCTGCTCACAGCTTCCTCCCGAAGGGTTTCAAGCATGACCGCATCAGCCAGATCTGTCTTATTGGCTGCTATGACCTGCGGTCTGCCGGAAAGACCTTCCAGATAAGATTCTAATTCGCGGTTTATAATCCTGAAATCTTCCACCGGATCTCTTCCCTCGCTTCCGGACACATCAATAACATGTATAAACATTCTCGTTCTTTCGATATGTCGAAGAAATTCATGTCCAAGCCCTGATCCTTCGCTGGCTCCCTCAATTAGTCCGGGTATATCCGCAACGATAAAACTGGTCTCCTTATGTTCAACTACTCCAAGATTCGGTTCAATCGTTGTAAAATGATAATCTGCTATCTTAGGTTTCGCAGCTGATATGACTGATAACAGCGTTGACTTTCCAACATTAGGAAATCCTATCAATCCTACATCAGCTATAAGCTTTATCTCTATTTTAAGCTCGATTTCTTCTCCGGGTTCACCTGCCCGCGCAAAATTCGGAGCTTGTCTCACTGAATTTGCGAATCTGGTGTTGCCCCTTCCTCCATGACCACCTTTGGCTACAACATATTTCTGTCCTTCAACATTAAGGTCGACCAGTATCCTGCCTGTTTCAGAGTCTTTAACGATCGTCCCGACCGGCAGTTTTATAACAAGCGGCTCACCGTAGGCACCATTACATTTCTTTCTTCCGCCCTTCTCTCCGTCCTCTGCGTTGTATTTACGTTTATACCTGAAGTCTTTAAGAGTCCTGATGCTCGAGTCAGCAATTAAAACTACATCGCCTCCTCTTCCTCCGTCACCTCCGTCAGGTCCCCCGTTGGGAACGTACTTAGCGGTATGGAAAGAAACCATACCATTTCCACCGTTTCCGGCTTTAACATATATCGTTGCTGTATCAATAAACAATTTACGACCTCGTTATTTTTTCTGATAAAAAAAGAGCCGGGCTGTTCGCCTGGCCCTTGACTGCCTGCAAAACCATCGGTCATTCGGCTATAGGATATACACTGACCTGTTTCTTGTCTCTGCCTTTTCTCTCAAATTTTACTTTGCCCTCAACAAGAGAAAACAAAGTATCGTCTGACCCAATGCCTACATTGTTTCCGGGATGGAGTTTCGTTCCGCGCTGTCTTACCAGTATATTGCCTGCCAGAACAAACTGACCGTCACCTTTCTTTGTTCCCAGTCTCTTAGACTGTGAGTCTCTGCCGTTTCTTGTGCTTCCTACGCCCTTCTTGTGAGCGAAAAGCTGAAGATTGAATTTAAACATTTCACACACCTCCTAATCCATGGTGTTCTATGATATTGATGTACTTTCTTCCGTAACTGTCAGCCGTGTTCCTGCATCCTATCTCAAAAGAGTCAAGAATGGCTGATGCTTTGATATACTCCGATTTCTCAAGGTCACCCGGCATAATTACTTTACATTCGAGCACAGCGTTCTTCTCATCGATCCTATGATCCACTTTAAGCTCTGTCAACTCAAGAAGTGATGCAATAGCTGTCTGTCCAAGAACCGATATAGCTGCGCATATAATATCTCTGCCACTTACATCATAACTCGAATGTCCTGATATTTTAAAACCTCTGGCCGATTTCTTATCATCTCTGCTTAAAACAACCGTGATCATCGTTGCTTACTACCTGGTTTCGAATCACACATTGATACTGCTGATACGAACTCTTGTATAAGGTTGTCTGTGGCCTTGCTTGCGCCTGTAGCCTTTCTTGGCTTTGTACTTGAAGACGATTATCTTCTTCTGTTTCCCCTGCTTAACGATCTCGCCTTCTACTGTAGCTCCATCGATAAGAGGTGTACCTGCCTTAAATCCGGTATCATCAGAAACAGCTAATACTTCGTCAAAAGTCAATTTATCTGTGTTCTCTCCGTCAAGCTTCTCAACAAAGATCTCATCACCGACCTGAACTCTGTACTGCTTTCCTCCGGTCTTAATAACTGCGTACATTCCTTGCTTCCTCCTGTATTCAGACTCGCTGCGGAAGGCAGCTTACGCTTTAAAGCCTTCTACACGCGGTAACTGTTGAATGGTATCACATGCTCTGATGCTTGTCAAGGTCGATTTCAGAAGCCTTTCAGCCCACACCTGTAATCTTACTGTTTTCTCCGAAATATCCCGACAGACCACAGTATAGTTAACAATGATGATAACAAAACCAATAACGCCGGCCATATTATCCAGTCTGGTATTTTACCTTGGGTCTGCTTGTTACCTTCTTCGATATTTGAACTATCAGATATAACTTCGTCTGAGACTAAGCCTGATTCTGTCTCTGATATTACTCCCGGAGTTGAAAATACTTCTGACGATGTAGCGGATACTTCTGATTCTGAATCTGATTCTGATTCTGATACTGATGCTGAAGACAAAAGCAGTGACGATGTTGATGTTGGCGGAGTTAACTGCGGAGTTACTGAAGGAACTGCAGCAACTGAAGGAACTGCAGTAACTGAAGGAACTGTAGTAACTGAAGGAACTGTAGTAACTGTAGGAACTGCAGTAGCTTGCGGAGTCGGAAGATTTGTCGGAGATGGCATTGATGTCGGAACAGGGTCGCCTGACGCGGTCAGTTCGATCGCTGTAACTGAGTAAGCCGGAAAATTATGAGTAAAAGTGCTTCCGGAGACATTTATCGTGACCGGGTCGATCGAAGCCAACGTCGCATCACTTGAGTATGAAACACCATTGATAGACGCATTCAATGAATTATATGCAGTCGAAGTCATTGTCCATTTTCGGGCAGATGATACCTGACCAAATCCCGAAATATCAATAGTTGCGCTATGGGATGATGAAAGATTTTTATTTATGACCATAAGATAAAGCTTATTATTGATATTGTTCTTTTTGCTTGCCCAAACTGTTAGTTCAGAATCCAGACTTGATTCCGACTCTACAAGAATATCTCCGAAATATCTGTTATACATGATATAGGTATACCAGGAAGGTCTGATATTATACTTATAATCTGACATCGCATACTTCTGAGGTTCAGATATCGCCAGAAATTGGTTGGCAAAATCCACACCATAATATGCAAGCCGTCCCAAAATGTCTCCATACCACAAAGCATTCCCCAAAGTGTCAGAAACACCGCTTACACTGTTACCCCCGGCAACCGGTGACAATTCTGTTATTCCAATCGAAGCACCGGGTGAGTATTGATCGCGAAGGTTTGTCAGACTGTCGGAGTTTGTTAACACGAACCTCTTCGAAAACATTATGGCTCCCTGTTGGTTTCCCGAAGGACCGTAATCATAATACAGAAGATGCGGGATACTTGGATACTGTGGATGCGACGGACTGGTTGCTCCATCCCATAACGGATACCAGTGAATAGTTACAGCGTCGATCTTGCTGCCTGCGGTTTTCATAACAGGAGTGAGCCACGAGTTAATTGTCGTTGGCTGAGGTGCTGCTGAACTAAGGATAGAAATCGACGGATCGATTGCTTTCATGGCGTCAGCATACCTTTTTACCCGATCAGCATATTGACTGACCGTAGTGTTTTGCCAGTAAATTGGTTCATTCCCTATTTCAAATTTCCGAACGTTATAATCATGTTCGACATTGCAGTATTTTACGATATCGGCTGCCATTGCCGGATTATCTATTTTCGCGTTAACAACTATAAGAGGCTCAGCTCCGACTTGTCTGCACAGAGAAATGAACGCATCAAGATGGTCCGCTCTCATTCTTCTTGTATACGGTGAAGTGCCTTTGTACCATTCCCCGGTGTTGCTTCTCTCAAACATCGTGTCGTCTGCCTCTGATCCTGCAGGATATCTTAGCAGTTTCATACCGGCTTCTTTAAGCATGTTGACAAGCTTGGGATTTGCTGTTGGATAATAATGTTGATTTGTCCAGATACCGATCGTAGAACCTCTCATCTGAGGATCCATTGCATTAATGACATTGGAAGCGTCAATTTGAAGTGTAACCTGATCGGCACGTACTTCATGTTTATGATCATTACTAAGATTCGCAGACAAAATTGTAACTGTAGTAAGCACAGCAATGAACCATACAAATGATTTTCTCATATTTCCTCCGTCGCATTTTGCAGATCGTTACAGGGTGATATGAGAAATTATATATTGTTAACTGATTCAATACTTGCTCTGGATTAACAGATATGTGCTCTATCTTGATATTATCTACTTCATGTAGTCGTTTATAAGTCTATTAAGGTCTTCTTGACTTATTTCCATTTTCTCGAAAAGATCCGGCCTTCTGATCATCGTTTCATACAAAGAAGCCAAATACTTCCATTCTTCAATATTCTTATGGTGTCCGGAAGTCAGCACTTCGGGGACCCCTGTCCCATGCCACAAAGCAGGTTTGGTATACTGCGGATGTTCCAGCGCATACTTCATATGCGATTCATCAGAATAGGCCTCTTCACCCGGAAGAACTCCGGGTACAAGCCTTGCTGTTGCGTCTATAACTGCACAGGCAGCAATCTCGCCGCCTGTAAGGACATAATCACCTATTGATATCTCTTCATCAACGATAACATCAAGGACCCTTTGATCTATGCCTTCATAATGCCCGCAAAGGAAAATTATATTCTCTTTCTGCGAAAGTTCAATCGCTTTCTTCTGATCGAATACCTTTCCCTTAGGTGACATGTAAATCGTTATCGGATTGCTTTCAGAATCAAATGAGCATACGGCTGATTGCCAGGCATCATAAACAGGGTCGCACATCATGAGCATCCCCTTCCCGCCACCATAAACCGAATCATCGACCTTGCCGTACCTGTTTCCTGCATAGTCTCTGATATCAACAGCTCTATAGCCTATCAGTCCTTCGTTTACAGCTCTTCCCGTTATACTGGAAAGCACTACTGCATCCATAAGATCAGGGAAAAGAGTAAGCACACGAATCTCCATTGCCGCCCCTTCTACAATTCTTCCAGCCCTTCAGGAAGCCGAACTGTTATATGTCCCGACTTTGTATCGATACCAAGAACAAATTCTTTCACAGCCGGAATAAGAAGATCCTTCTCCCCTTCGCGGCTGACTGAATAGAGGTCGCTCGCGCCTGTCTCTATAACATCCTTTATGAGACCTATGATAGACCCGTCTTCTTTTCTGACTTCACATCCGATGATATCGCACACAAAATAAGTATCTGAAGGTAAAGAAACTGCGTTCTCTCTTGTTACGGCTATGTAATAAGACTTATAAACTGCAGCTCTCTCGGGTGTATCGACACCTTCAAGTTTTCCAATCACTTTGGTTCCTGACACTCTGGAAAACTGCAGTTTCCCGGGTATCTGATCACTGCTTTCCGAAGAAACAAGCAGTACATCCGATGCACTCACAAATCTTGAAGGATCATCGGTCAGAGGCAGAATATTAACTTCGCCCCTGACCCCGTGAGTACTTGTGATAAGACCGATCTTCAGATATCCCGGTTTCATTTCAACTCCCGGAAGATCAGTCGACTATGTCGACTATTACTCTCTTCCCGTCTCTGGTAGCCTTAGCTTTAATTACAGATCTGATAGCCTGGGCTCTTCTTCCGCCTTTACCGATCACTTTACCCATATCCTCGGGTGCAACTGATAACTCCAACACTGTAGTGTTACCCTGATCGATCTGTTTCACAGACACCTTTTCAGGATCGTTAACAAGTTCTGAAGCTATAGTCTTCAGTAATTCTTTCATTGACCATTCCCTCCGTGATTAAACGATCACACCCTGCTTCTTGAGCAGAGCACGAACAGTTTCTGTAGGCTGAGCTCCATTAGAAAGCCATTTCTTCGCTGCGTCTGCATCGATTTTAACTTCAACCGGATCAGTGAGAGGATTATAAGTTCCGATTTCTTCAATAAACCTTCCGTCTCTTGGTGACCTCGAATCAGCAACGACCACTCTGTAAAAAGGTGTTTTCTTCGCTCCGATTCTCTTTAATCTGATTTTAACTGCCATTTTGATTCCTCCATAAATTAAATATATAAAACTCTAAAGTCCGAAGCCCTTACCGAATCCCGGCATTCTTCCTTTAGACATTTTCCCGAACTGTTTCATCATCTTCTGTGTCTGTTCAAATTGGTTCATCAATCTGTTCACATCCTGAACAGAAGTGCCGGAGCCGGCTGCGATCCTCTTACGCCTTGAAGCATTCAGCAAAGAAGGATTCTTTCTCTCCTTGGCCGTCATTGACCGTATAATGGCCATACTTCTTGGTATTGCCTTTTCATCAACTGAAGCGTTCTTCATCTGTTTAGCCCCCATCCCGGGAATCATTCCGAGAAGGTTTTCCAAAGGTCCCATCTTGCTTACTTCTTCGAACTGAGTCAGCATATCGTCAAGCGTAAACTTATTTAGATTGACCCGATCCATAGCATCTTTAGCCTTGGAAGAATCGTATCTTTCGACGGTCTTTTCAATAAGAGTCAGGACATCACCCATGCCCAGTATTCTGGAAGCCATTCTGTCTGGATGGAATTCCTCAATATCTTCAAGTTTCTCTCCGACGCCGATCATCTTGATCGGTTTGCCTGTCATCTTAAATATAGATAAAGCCGCACCACCTCTTGCGTCACCATCCAGTTTGGTCATAATGAATCCGCTTATGCCGATCGATTCGTCAAAAGCCTTAGCAACATTTACAGCTTCCTGTCCTATCATGGCATCAACGACCAGGAGTTTCTCCGCAGGATATACGGTGTTGTTGATTTCTCTAAGTTCACGCATCATTGAACGGTCTATCGTAGCACGCCCTGCAGTATCGATGATGACCGTATCACAAAGCATGTATCTCGCCCTGTCGATCCCGAGCCGTGCGATTTCTACTGCATCTGTTTCTTCCGGTTTGATGAAGCTCTGGACGCCGGCTTTGATCGCAAGTATCTCAAGCTGTCTTGCCGCAGCCGGTCTGTGAACATCTACAGAAACTACCATAGGCTTCTTGCCCTTATTCTTCAAAGATAACCCAAGTTTCGCAGCTACAGTTGTTTTACCTGAGCCCTGAAGGCCACATAAAAGAATTACTGTGAACCCGCTTGGTGAAACTGCGATCTTACCGGCCGTAGCTCCTAACATAGAAGTCAGTGTCTCATTTACTATCTTAACAACTTGCTGACCGGGGGTTAGGCTTGCAGTTACCTCTGCACCGCTGCATTTAGCTGATACCTCATCAACAAAGCCCTTCACCACTTCAAGATTAACATCAGCCTCAAGCAGTGCGAGCCTTATCTCCCGCATCATTTCCTTGATATCTGATTCGGTAACACGGCTCTTACCGCGCATCCTTCCTGCGATCGATGATAATCTGGATGTTAATGATCCTAAAATAGCCATATTTCTCCTGTTAATCTATATCAAATCTTCTCTATCAGTTTCAGCAGTTCGGTTCTTGCAGATGATGATCTACCCGAATCTATTTCCTTCAAAGCCTTAGCTGCGACCCCTCTCAACTCAAGAAATCTGTCGACAAGACATAATTTCTGTTCATAATTCTCCAAAGCTTTAACTGCTCTGCGAAGCGTGTCATGAACAGCTTGTCTGCTTATCCCCAGTTCTTCTGATATTTCAGAAAGAGACATATCCTCATTAAGATAAAGATCAGCGATCCCATATGCTTTATCTGTCAATAATTGACCATAAAAATCTAAAAGCAATACTTTACTTATATCGGATGACGATTTCACTTCACTTGCCATAGAAGGTATTTTATTCCATCACCGACTACCTGTCAAGCACTTTTACTTTACACCCATCAAACCTGTCAAAATATCCCAGAGTTGACCTGTGGCAAGTAAAAAGCAGTATCTGGTAATTTCTTTCCTTTGAATAACCGAGAATGAATTCTGCAGCACTTTTCGCCCTCTCATCATCATACTGCATGAAAGGATCGTCAAGAAACAAAGTGATACCGTCGTTTTCTTCCGCGAAAAACTCCGCTATGGCTAATCTCAACGCAAAATAGAGCTGATCAGTTGTCCCGCTGCTGAGATATTTCCAATCTATCGTCTTATTCCCGCCGGGATCTTTAACACTTATACTCAGTTCTTTAGACACTGACAATTCGGAATACTTACCGCATGTCAGTTCAGTAAATATCTTCGCAGTCTTTTCGTTGACTATTGGCCCGAATGATAACTGCATTTCCTCGAAAGCATCCTTCAAAACATTTCTGGCGAGATCAAGAGCATTTGCCCTGACCGTCAAGGCACTGATCTCTGCTTTAAGTCTGTCACTTTCATCGTCAATTTCAGAAAGCTCAGGTCTGCCCGAAAACGACTTTTCCATCTCTGTTCTGTACTTCACAAGTGATGATTCAAGTCCGGTTTGCCTTTCTCTCAGACCATATATCTCTGTGTCGGTATCTGAAAGAGCAGCCAGGAGAGTGTCTCTGTCTGAATGTTCGATACCGGTCAACCCTTCAGTCAAAGCAAGCTCATTTTCCAACTCGGAAAAAGTTCTTCCGTTAAGTGCAAGTCTGATTTCTTTCGATTTATCCGTAAGCTGACTCCTCACAGACGACACCATTACATGATCATTGCGCAATTCCTCAAGTTTCAAGAAAGCAGCATGGATATCTCTTATGTCAAAGAATGCCTTTTTCCTGTCGAAAAATCGAGCCATCTGTTCTTCGAAAAGTTTATTATCTTCAGCTGAACGCTTTTCCTTATCTTCAACTTCAGATACCAAAGCAAAGATACTATCACGTAAGCTTTTCAGTGATGCATATGCTTTATACGCTTCATCCGGTTCTTTCAATCCGTTATCTGCAAGAAAAACAGAAAGCTCTCTTTCAATATCTGTTCTCTGATCGTTTATAGTATCTGATTCTTCTGCCAGATCATTGAGTTTAGCTTCTACCTCTTTCACCCTCTGTATTGATGCGTCTGCTGTATCAATTGTGCCGTCATATGACGGTAGATTTTTCCGGGTTTTGGTCACATCAAAGGCAAGAAAAATTATCGACATTACGCATACAGCTGTTCCGATAAAGAAATACGGGTTTGACAATCCCCCTGCGATCGTAAAAGCTAAGGCAACAGCAATTGCTATGATCACATATACCTTAAGTTTCCTGATCTTTGAAGCAGCTCTTACAACAGCTTCATACCTGCTGCGCTCCTGTTCTATAATCAGTCGTGTATCAGAGATCTCCATCCTGGCTGCACTGAAACGATCCTGTAATCGCTCTGTTTCTTTCTGCAAGTCAATGATTTTCCCGATAGATTCTTCATCTATCATTACAGTTCGTCTTCTATTCAGTTCCTCGAGTTTCCCTTTCAGCAGTTCAAGTTCATCTCTTCTTTCAGACAGAATTACTTCTTTCCGCATAAGGTCATTGAGTTCTTGTGCTGTCTCCTCAAGAAATCTCTGATCTGCGACAACACTATCTTTACAAAGGTTTTGTTCGAGTTTATTCTTCTCCGCTGTTAATCGCTCTTCTTCGTCTCTGAGTCGAAGTATGTTCCTGATTTCAAAAGCATCGACTGCTTTCTGCAGATCTTTTTTTCTCTTATCCAGTTCTTTGGATCTTTCTTTAAGAAACTTCAACTCTCTTTCTGCATCGTAATATTTTTCCAACAAAATATTTTTCTCTGTTTCAGTTTGAAGTGCTTCACTTCTAATATCTTCGAGTTCAGAAATCCTTGTCTTTCTCCGGTCAACAATACCGACTCTTCCGCTTTTAGATCGAAACACCTCATATGCTTTACTCAGTCTGGCGTAGATATCTGTATAAGATTCTTTCTCATTTCCTGAAGAAACAAGGTTCTGAAGGCGGTTGATGATCTCGCTGCTTCCGCTTGCACCGCTGTCTATCAGAGTACCTGCCTGACCTATGAAAAGGCTTCTTTCAAAGGCGTCTTCGCCCATACCGAAAAACATCCTTCCGATTTCTCTGCTGTCGGAAACTTTTATTGTCTCACCGGTGACTTTGTTGATAAGTCTGGTCTTATCTGTCTTGACCGAATTTGCAAAAACCTTTTCCAGCCTGTACTGCTTGTCCTTATGAGTAAATTCAATTACACCGGCCATAACAGCTCCATCCCAAGGTGCGTATTTCTTTCTTGGATATTTAATGATATCGTTTCCGCCTGACCCTGCTCCGTAGAACATCATCCGGATAAATGTCATTAAAGTTGTCTTTCCCTGCTCATTGCCGCCGAAAATAACGTTGACACCATCATCCGTGTTAATGTGAAAGTTTCTGAACTTACCGAAATTATCGATCGAGACAGACGTTATCTTCATCGATCTTCACCTCACCTTCGAAAGCTTTCAATCCATATTCCAAAGCTCTGAGCGCAAGTTCACGTTCCTCCTCAGATCCGGCTGACTCGACACGCGCTTTCATTTTGCCAAGGAAAAGTCCTTTCAAAGAGCCTTCCCCTGCAAGTTTCTCGTAATCCGGTCTGACGATCGTCTTAACTTCTACCCTCGGATCAGAAAGCACTTTGCTCAGGTGGTCAGTAACGCTGAACGGGTCGGGCATGTTGCCGTCCGGAAGCTCACCTTTAACGATGATCTTAAATCTGTCAACTGCATATGAAGAAGGATATTTATCTCTGATCAAATCTATGATACGTTCTGAAACTGACAGATTGGAACCGAATGAATCAATCACGATTTCTTCCGTAATATATCTTCTGCTATTCGTTTTAACAAATCTCAGTTCACAAGATGATTTACCGACTTCACCAATATAGACACCCAGATCACCGGGCTCGTCGAACCCGCGAGCGTATGGGCATCCGCTGTATGAATAGAAAGTTCTGCCGGCCTTCATTACAGGGGTCCTTTTATGAACGTGCCCTAAAGCGACGTAATCAAACCCGAAATCTTTTAGAATTTCTTGCGGAATAAGGTTATAAGGACTCGACGAAACTTGCGGAGCAAGGTCTCCATGCATTACGCATATCTCAATGTATCCATCCCCGCTCTCAATATTCTCTGAACTTTCAGTCTGCCAAAGCTCATCTGCATAATAACTTGTAAATCCGCAGCCCCACAAACGTACCCCGATATCTTCAAGTATAACGGAAGACAGTTTATCTCTGAATATGATTACATTTTCAGGCCATTCTCTTATGTTATATACTGAATCCGCACTGAAAGGGTCATGATTCCCCGGAGCGATAGCCACAACAGTGTCCGGGAGCTGAGAAATCAAAGAAATAACCGTACCGAATATATTCGCAGATACATTTATTCTGTCGAAAAAATCTCCTGCGATCAGCAAAATCGCCGGTTTCTCATCATTACACAAAGATATAATGGTCTCAAAAGTCCGGATCCCCTCATGATCTCCTATGTGAAGATCAGCACAATGCAGTATCTTAACAGATTTGATCCGCATCTCACTTTATATCCCTTCTGTTGAACGAATCCAGTGCAATATAACCGAAACAAATCAGCATCACTACCAGGTACACAACTGAGAACATAGATGACGGAGCGTTCAGATTAAGACCGAACAAACCTGAAATACCAATATTGTTCATTTGAACCTTAAAGATCCTGTCAGCCAGTGACATATTATTGAATGGTATAAACTTGAGCCATTCACCGGAAAAAATTTCTGTTGCAGACAGGAAAAGATTCACAAGATTCCCGCCAAAGTATATCGCTATCGATACTCCGACAGAAACTGCCGTATTCCTTGTTATGATAGAAAGCATATAGGCGAACACAAGGTAAACCAGTACATCGACAAATTCAAGACCGATATAAGCCATTCTGTAAATGTAAAAACTAAGTTCATGAGCTTTGCCATTTATGGCATAGATATAATCCGAACCATTAGCGAATCCGAAAAGTATACCGTGCACAAGGATCGAAACTATATACAAGACCACGGCTGTGGCAACACCTGCTGTTATTATAGAGGTCAGTTTGGCAAAGAATATCTTATAACGTTTCACCGGCGATATAATGAGGGATTTGATCGAACCGGTGGATATCTCCTGTGAAATGGCTCCTCCTGCAAGTATCAGCACCATACAGATCATCATAAATGTCCCGAATCCGAGCATTCCTGTCATTGCGACATCGCTCAATTCGACCTGCATGTAATTATTGGATCGTTCGAAATCACCCTTTTCCAATTTATATATCTGTACTGCAAGAGAATTTTCAAGTTCCTGACGTCCGGAAGGAGTAAGAGGTTTTATCGAACCATAACCTGTATAGTCGATATTGTGAAGCAGTGATTTCTTAATATTCTCAATGCCGGTAATATATGAGGATAGAGGGTCATAATCGCTTGATGCAGATATCTCCCCTGTAGGATCGATCTTGACGCGCAAATCATTTGACTCTCTCATTATCTGCTTTTCTTCTTCTGTCATCGAAGTATCAGAATCTATTATTTCGTTCTGAAAATCGATATACATCCTGTAATCTGACTTTTCGATTATTTCCTCATATTTAGAAATCTCATCCTCGGTCCTTTTCTTCTCAGCCCTCTGGATGTCATTCATTTCTTCAACCGGGATCCCTTCATAGTTTATAAGGCTGAACTTCAGATCCATCATGTTTCTAAGCGAGACAGCAGTATATCCTCCTGAATAAAGGTATATATCTTTCTCCACAGCATACTCATAGATCTCGATTTGAACATCAAGCGATTTGATTTGAAATTCATATTGTTTCTTCATTTCTTCATCAGCTTTATCCATCTCGTCCTGAAGGTTAGCCTTCTCCGACTTAAAGTTATCGAGCATATTGCGCATTTCATCTTTACGCCAGTCCTGTTCAGATCCGGACATGTCGACTTGGTCATATCTTTTCTGAGCTAATTCAGTGAGTTTGATGATACCGCCATATCCGAAAAGTCCCAGTACCATGACGCCCATAACTATTATCACGACCAGTTTGCGGGATATCTTGATCATTTCATTGATATATAACGCCTTAAACTTACGCAATTGAATTCCCCCCTCCCGTGATAGAGATGAACGCATCTTCCAGCGAAGATTCGAGTTTGTTCACTCCAAATATCGGTATACCTGCTAAAGCAAGCTTTCTATTAACTTCAGGCACTTCCTGTTCTTCGATCTCCAGTTCTATATAATCCGCAGTAAAATTTCTGACTTTTTCCGGGTAGTCGACCTTTAGGATCTCAGCAGCTTGCTGCGCCTGCTTCGTCATGAATCTGTAGAAAACTCCGCCTGTCGCTTCATCCATCAATTTCTTTATCGGCTTGACTCCCAGAAGTTTACCGTTATGGATAATACCTACTCTGTCACACATCAGCTGCATCTCAGAAAGCAGATGGCTTGAAACGAATACAGCTACACCTTCTTCGTGAGCAAGTTTCTTGAAAATATCTCTGAGCTCTTTTATACCTGAAGGGTCAAGACCATTGGTCGGCTCATCCAAGATGAGCACCTTTGGCTTATGAAGGATGGATTGAGCAACACCTATCCTCTGCTTCATTCCCAGAGAATATTTCTTTACTTTATCTTTGATACGGTTCTGCATGCCAACCAGTTCAACGACCTCTTTGATGCGTTCGGGAGTGACTCCATCATGAAGCCTCGCGTACATTTCAAGATTCAGTTGTCCGCTCAGATCCTTGTACATCTCAGGGTTCTCAACTATCCCTCCTATGGAGCTCATCGCACTCTCATAATCCGATCTGATATTGATCCCGTTGATCATTATCTCTCCTTCATCAACAGCAAGAAATCCCATTATCATCTTGATCGTGGTAGTTTTACCTGCTCCGTTAGGCCCCAGAAATCCAAATATCTCACCCGGGAAAACTTCAAATGACACGTTGTCTATTATTTTCCGTTTACCGAAATATTTAACCAGATTCTTAACTTCAAGCACTGCTTCACTCATCATAATCTCCTTTTCGCCAATCAACCAAGATACAAATTCACTTATAGTACGGGTACTCCGAGTAATTGTCACCCGGTTGGTTGATTTCAGCATGTATGATTTTCCACTGTCCGTTGAATTTCATCAGTATTATGCTGTCAGTCATTTCCATCTTACCGGCAGCGTAAATGTCCTTCTCACTTTGACCGGCTCGTTCGATCGAAGTTTCTGTAAGAAGTGTGACTGTTACTGTATCATCTTTAAAAACAAAATTCTGATAACGAATGATCTCTTTCGCATATTCCGTTGTGACCGATTGTCCTGCAGCCTGTTTCTTTAACAAAGCAGATTTAGCATTTAATGCAAATTCTGAGTATTGTTCACCTGAAGGATAAAAGACAGAAAGTTCATTCTCCATTTCGTTGATATACTCATCAAGTTGATCATCTGTAATATCAGGTGTTGATTTTCTCTGTTCAGAAGGTAACATGCTGTACTTAACATCAAGCTCGATGTACTCCTCGCATATCTTCTTCAATTCAGGCACACTTGCTTTCTGTGTAATTGAAAGCACTACAAGATAGATCACAACACAAAGTAAAACAGCGGCAGTCAGTATCGCGCCTCTGTTGATCTTAGAAAACCATTTCATCCGGTAAGTCTCCTCTCAGCCTGATCCGGCAAAATTCGCCGATGACACTAAACTTAATTATTATACTACATTTTTAAGGATAAGTTCCACAGGACAGTGATCGCTTCCAAATATATCCGGTCTCAGGATGCAATCCTCAACCAAATCCTTTAAAGCATCGGAAACAATGAAATAGTCTATACGCCATCCAACATTGTTAGCTCTTGCGTTGAACATGTACGACCACCATGTGTAAGCATCAGTTTTATCCGGATATAGGTATCTGAATGTATCGGTAAACCCTGCACCCAGCAATTCCGTCATTTTAGATCGTTCTTCATCAGAAAAGCCTGCATTTTTCCTGTTAGAGGAAGGATTAGCAAGGTCGATCTCGTTATGCGCAACATTTAGATCACCGCATACTATGACGTTCTTATTTCTGTTTAATTTGAGCAGATGGTTTCTGAACGCGTTCTCCCATTTCATTCTGTAATCAAGTCTTGCGAGTTCGCGCTGTGAATTAGGCGTATAGACATTCACAAGGAAAAAGTCATCAAACTCAACGTTGATGACTCTTCCCTCGTTATCATGTTCTTGGTTACCTATACCATAAGTAACACTAAGAGGTGCTATCCTTGTTAAAACCGCGGTTCCTGAATAACCTTTCTTAACTGCGCTGTTCCAATATGAGGTATACCCTTCAAAAGCTACATCAGCCTGTCCTTCCTGCATCTTGGTTTCCTGAACACAAAACACATCAGCATCAAGATCAAGGAATATTTCATTGAAGCCTTTCTTAAGAATGGCTCTCATTCCGTTTACATTCCAGGTTACAAGTTTCATGGATCCCCCGTTCGTCAGCTTTCGACTAATTCTGAAATGAGATCAGTACTCCTCTTAAGAAAATCGTTCATTCCTGAAGCATCAAGCGACCCGTGGCTCAATCTTGCCAGATCGTAAATGTGTTTTGCGAAATTTTCAGTCTTATCTTCTTTACCGGGAATATCCGCGAGCGCACTTAGTTTGCTGACAAGACTGCTGTCGGTATTAACTACAAGGATCTGCTTCACGGGGAAAAGTGAAGCTATATCCATATCTGACTTCCCTCCGAGTTGTCTCATATAAAGTTTCTGCATTTCCTGCATACGCCTTGATTCCTCAGTCTCAGTAAGAACTGCGGCAAGAGCCGATTCACCTAGAGACTTTACCTGAACTTCAAGCTTCTCATCTCCGGACGCTTTACGGAAAAGACTTTCAAGAGACTCTTTACGTTCCTGCATCCCCTCTTCCCCAGCGATTTCAGAGTCGACACGCACGAATTTGACCTTATTGTTCTTATATTCTAAAAACGACATAAAGTTGGGATCGAGTTCATGATCCAACACTACTACAGTATTTCCTTTGTCTTTAGCCATCTCGATATACGCAACTTGTTTCTTTTCATCATTTGTGTAGTATATCTTTTCTCCAAGGTCCTGTAATGCTGACATTCCACCTGTTACATTTCTTGCCAGGAGTATATCCTTGACCTTGTCATAAAACTTCTCTTCACGCATACAACCGTACTTAACGAAAACACCTATATCCGTCCAGTACTTATCGAAATCATCTCTTGATTTCTTGAACAGTCCCGTCAGTTTGTCCGCTACTTTCTTAATTATGTGCGAAGAAAGTTTCTGAACATAACCGTCGTTTTGCAGAAAACTCCTCGAAACATTGAGCGGCAGGTCCGGGCAGTCCAGACAGCCCTTCAGAAGGAACAGGAAGTCAGGAATGACCTCTTTGATATTATCCGCGACAAATACCTGATTGTAGAAAAGTTTGATCCTTCCGTCCAGTGTTTCATAGGTATTGTCCATCTGCGGGAAATACAAAATACCTTTGAGATCGAACGGATAATCCATATTGAGATGGATCCAGAAAAGCGGTTCGCGGTAATCATTAAAAGCCTTTGTATAAAACTCCTTATACTCCTCATCCGTACAGTCTTTCGGGTTTTTCAGCCAAAGCGGATGAGTATCATTGATCGGTCTTGGAGTGTAAGGCTTTTCTTCGAAATCTGAAACATCTGAAGTATCTTCAGAGTCTTCAGCCTCTTTGCTTTCCAGTTTTTCTTTCTTTTCCTTTTCCTTTTCTTTTCTACGCTTCTCTTCCTCTTTTACCCTGTTTTTCTCTTCTTCAAGATCAGTGAAATATATCGGGTAAGGCATAAAAGCACAGTATTTTCTTAGGATCTCCCTGCTTTTATCAGCGGTCAGGAATTTTCCCCCTTCATCGGATAGTTCAAGAGTTATGGAAGTACCTCTGCTTTCTTTATCCGACTCACCCATTTCATAAGCCATTCCGTCTTCACTCTCCCACGAAGCGGCAGGGCTTGTTCCGTCATATGAAAGTGTGTCGATGCGCACTTTATCGGAGACCATGAAAGCTGAATAGAAACCGAGTCCGAAATGTCCGATTATGCCCGCAGTGTCTGAAGTTTTGTCTTTATATTTTTCGACAAAATCCATCGCTCCGGAAAATGCTATCTGATTAATGTACTTCTTGATCTCATCGAACGACATTCCGATGCCATTGTCCTCAACTTTCAGGACCTTTTTCTTGGGATCAAGCGTGACCTTTATCTTATACTCTTCACCTTCTCCAATCTTTGCCTCGCCCAAGTTCGTCAGTTTCTTCATTTTAGAAATAGCGTCAGCAGCATTAGATACAAGCTCTCTCAAGAAAATATCCCGATCAGAATAAAGCCATTTTCTGATTATAGGGAAAATATTTTCCGTATTTACTGATACATTACCTTTCTCGTGTGTCATAGTGTCAAACCTCCTCGTATATTTATGTTATTATATATTATGTTGATCCAGATATTTACTGACCAATTTATTGTATTCATTACGGATCGCTAAAATCATTTCATTACTTGCAGAATCCATTTCCACATCTTCAACTGCTGCAACAGGCAAAACTCCTATAGATGTACCCGAAAGAAAACCGGCAAACACAGACCTTCCGATATCAGTATTTCTGACACATTCAAATCTCACCTTGTATCCCGCTGTTTCTAAAGCTTCAAGAACATACCTTCTGGTTATTCCTTTCAGGATCATGTCATCAGGCGAGGTATAAAGCTCACCATCCATTACAAAAAACACATTCGACCTGCTTCCTTCCGTGATCCTTCCGTCTTCCGTCTTGAGTAAAGTCTCAAAATAGCTTCCCATCGGACCTACCGAAGAAAGTTTATCCGCAATGGTCTTCTTATACTGATCCACTATCATCTTAACATTCGGGCGTGACCTTTCCCACTCAGTTATGCCGACAAATACACCGCGGGCGTATGTTGTTTCAGGGGGATAGTAGAATGCGGAAGGAAAAACAAATGACGCTTCTTCTGTAACAACAACTTTCACATTGCCGTCAATTATCCCTTCAGATAGTATAAGTGCCCTTATGTCTGACATGATCCGGTTCTGTTCAAGATCATCACTGCCAAATTTAGCTCGAAAGCTTTCACTTAATCTTTCAATGTGGTCTTCGGCAAAAAGCGGGACGCCCCCTATGCATCTGATGACTTCATATATTCTGGGCATAGATGCGTATCTGTCAGTTTCAAGTAGAAAGGCTTCAGTAAGTTCAGTAACGATATGATCACTTACCGCGTTTCTTCCGATATTTCCTTCAAAAACCGAATGTGCCATCAGTTCCAGCTCCTTTTTTAATGATCAATTTGTTATTATAGCATAAGAGTATTTCTTTGACATCATTATGAGGTGATGCTATACTTCTTTGCATAAATATTCTAAATATACATTTTTTTGCATAATCGAGGAGGTAAGAGATGAGTAAAAAAGAGAAAATATTACTGGCTTATTCAGGCGGGCTCGATACATCGATAATCATACCCTGGCTGTTAGAGCATTATGACTGCGAAGTTATAGCTATGGCAGGTGAGGTCGGTATCGGAGTCGATCGCGAGCTGCTTGTTTCCAAAGCGATGAAGTGCGGGGCAAGCAAGGTTTTTGTCGAAGATATAACCGAAGAGTTCATAACGGATTTCATATATCCCACGCTCAAGGCTAATGCCGTATACGAGAATAAGTATTTACTCGGGACATCATTTGCACGGCCAGTCATAGCTAAGAGAATGGTCGAAATAGCTAAGCGTGAAGGCTGCACAGCTATCGCGCACGGCTGTACGGGTAAAGGAAACGATCAGGTCCGTTTTGAACTGACTATTAAAGCTCTTGCTCCTGAGCTTAAGATCATCGCACCATGGCGCATCTGGGATATCCGTTCAAGGGATGAAGAAATCGATTATGCCAACGCCCGAGGTATTCCTGTTCCTGTAACGAAGAAGGACAATTATTCAATGGACCAGAATCTGTGGCACTTAAGTCACGAAGGCATGGACCTTGAGGACCCGGCTAACGAACCAATGTATGATTCGATCCTGAAACTGATGGTATCACCTGAGAAAGCACCTGATGTTCCCTCATATGTCGAGATCGAGTTCGAGCAGGGTATCCCCGTTCGTGTAGACGGCAAAGTAATCGGAAACACCGAGATACTTGAATACCTTAACAAAGTCGCAGGTGAAAACGGAGTCGGGATCGCAGACATGGTAGAAAACAGACTGGTCGGTATGAAATCCCGTGGTGTTTATGAGACTCCCGGAGGCACTGTTCTTTACTATGCACACAGAGAACTAGAACTCCTTTGTCTGGACAGAGATACTCTGCATTATAAGGATACAGTCGCACACAAATTCGCCGAGCTTGTTTATAATGGTCAGTGGTTCCATCCTTTGAGAGAAGCCCTGAGTGCTTTTGTAGATGAGACACAGAAAACTGTTACGGGAAAAGTCAGACTGAAACTATACAAGGGCAACTGTATGTCCGCAGGCGCAACATCTCCCTTTTCTCTGTACCAGGAAGAATTGTCGACTTTTGGCGAAGACGAGGTCTATGACCAGAAAGATGCGGGCGGATTCATCAACTGCTTCGGCCTTCCGATGAAAGTCGTCGCACAGATGAAGAAGAAAAACGGGTTATTGTGATATCAGGACTTGATATCCCTTATCAGCTCTCTTACTGATTCTCCTGACGTAGCCCAGCTGATGCAGAATCTTACAGCGGTCTTCCCTCCGGGGAGTTTACGCCACACAGAGAAAGAATAATGTTTACTGAGCGATTTCAGCAGTTCATCCGGTATTATGGGGAACTGCTGATTTGTTTTACTGTCAGAAAGCATATTCAAGCCCTTCTCCTCACAAGCCTTCCTTATCTCCAGCGCTATGGAATTGGCACGCCCGGCTATTTTAAAATAGAGATCGTCTTCGAACAGAGCAGTGAACTGAAGACCAATAAGCCTCCCCTTAGCCAACAGTCCGCCTTTCTGTTTCATTATATATCTGAAATCTTTCTTCAGCTGCGGGTGTGATATGACCATTGCTTCTCCGAAAAGGGCTCCTACCTTAGTTCCTCCAATATAAAATGCGTCACAGAAATTTGTCAGATCATTTAACGAAACATCGTTATCTTCTGCTTTAAGTGCATACCCGAGTCTTGCACCATCGAGGAAAAGATACATCCCCTTCTCTTTACAATAATCGCTGATTTCTCGAAGTTCATTTCTTGTATAGATCGTTCCGAGCTCTGTCGTATCTGATATATATACCATACCTGGCTGAACACTGTGCTCCCGTGATGGATCGTTATAATGTTCATCATATAATTCCTTGATACTTCTCACACGGATCTTACCGTCCTCCGAATGGACCGAGAGTATCTTGTGTCCACCTGCTTCGATAGCACCTGTTTCATGGACATTTATATGTCCGGTGTCAGCGGAGATCACTCCCTGATGGGGACGAAGGGCCGCGCCTATAAGCGTAAGATTGGCTTGGGTGCCGCCTACCAGAAAATGGACATCGATATCTTCCCGTCCGCATTTCTCTCTGATAAGCGCTCTGGCATTATCACAGTATATATCTTCACCATATCCGGGTGTCTGTTCATAATTGGTCTCCAAAATTTTCTTCAAAAGATCGGGGTGTGCTCCTTCAAGATAATCCGAATCAAATCTGATCATTATATTTTCTCCGTTCGATGTAAAAATATCGGAGAAAACTAACTTAAAGTTCTCTCCGATATAATTATATATTTTTATTTCTTAATACTCCACTATATTAAGAAATATGATGATTTTCCCGCATGTTCCTAAGTTCACTCCGCAGAGTTTTTCACCTCGAATATTTCACCTCTCCAATTTCTGAATTTTGCTTTATTCTTTCCAATGTAAAGCAGATAATTCGGAAGTATCGGTGTCTTTCCTAATCCTCCGCTGCCGTTAACTATGTAGGTGGGAATGGCCATTCCTGATGTCCTGCCTCGTAGTGATTCTACTATCTCCAGCCCTTCTTCGATCCTGACCCAGAAATGTCGGGTTCCTTTTACTGTTTTGGGATGGAATATATAATATGGCTTCACTCTTATTTTCAGAAGCTCCTGGTTGAGTCTTCTTACTATAAACGGATCGTTATTCACATTATTGAGCAGGACCATCTGGTTTCCGAGCGGTATTCCTGCATCTGCCAGCATAGCACAAGCCTTGGCGGAGTCTTCTGTGATCTCAGCCGGACTGTTGAAGTGAGTATTGACATAGATCGGGTGATACTTCCTGAGTATGGAAACCAGTTCGGGCGTTATCCTCTGCGGCAGCGTTACAGGCGTGCGGCTTCCAAGCCTTATGATCTCAACATGATCTATTTTCCTTAGTTCGCTCAATAACCAGTCGATCATACCGTCGGAAAGCATGAACGCATCTCCGCCTGTTATTAGCACGTCTCTGATCTCGGGATTGTTCTTCACATAATCGACCGCCTTCTGAAGTCTTTTCTCTCCGGAATGAGTATCACGTTCACCTATCATTCTTCTTCTCTGGCAAAATCGACAGTACATACCGCACTGGTTAGTGACCTTTATGATGAGTCTGTCAGGATATCTGCGCGTTATCAGTTCTTCAGGTGTCCAGCCCTTTTCATCCATAGGATCCAAAGTGCCGTAGTTATCGAGCTCTTTGGAGTCCGGGAGTGACTGGATCCTGATGGGACACATTGGGTCTTTCGGATCGATGAGCGAAAGGTAGTAAGGTGATATTGCATATCTATAAATTTTGCCTACTTCAAGGACGGCTTGCGCCTCTTCCTTGCTTAACCCGATGATCTTTGCTATTTTTTCAGCATCAGTAAAACGATTTTTCAGCTGCCATTTATAATCTTCCCACATTTCTTCATTTGCACGCAGAATTTTCATTATCTTTTTCTTCTGAGCAGCTATCCTTTCGGCTTCATCGATACCCGTTTTTATTGATTTTCTGACCTTCTCATAATCGGATATCTCTGATTTCAAACCTTCAAATCTACTTACCCTGATCTGTTTTGCTTCTCTTTTCTTCTCCTGCATTTACTTACCTCCGATTCAAAACATTAAAAAAGCGGACACTGATGCCAAAGGTCAGTAACCGCTTAAAAGAAACTTTGATCAGATCCTTATAAGCTTCCGAGGTTAGCTGCCGGATTCGGACTAAGGATAAGCCCTACGTCAGCACAAACGACTTGATCGTCGCAGCCTTCGATTCACCCCACAAATTGGTTCCCCCGTATTCCCGCGATAAGAGTGTCGCAGGAAATTCAGCATCAGTACATATGAAATTTGAATTTATTGTAACACCGGAAAGGTGTATGGGTCAAATCGACGAAGGGATCGCTTCCATCGCTTCCATTACTCCCCTGCCAAAGCAACATATTCTATTGAAGTCACGATATCATCCTCAACAATAAAAGAAAGCTTCATCCTGTCCTTCTCAAACGAATAGAGATTCAGTGAATGTGTGTAGTCACTTCCGTACGCTGCAATGATTTTATCGAGGCTGTCATTCAGATAGATTCCTTCAGCAGTCCCCACGCTGTCATCAAGTATGACCAGAGCTGCCAGACGGTCAATATCTCCATCTTCATACGTATACAGGCTAAAACTTGAGTATGTATAAGTTTTCTCAAGACCCGGAAACGCACAGCTTTCAGCTTCAAAATAACTCTTAGCTTCACCGAGTTTATCGAGGATCGGTGCCATATCATCATGCATGCTGATCGCAATCCCGGAAGTTTTAAATGAATACCCTTCATTATCTTGTGCACCTGAAGTTTCCGAATCGCTGTTGCTTAACGAACCTGTCGGATCAGCGCAACCGCTGAATAAAGTCAGAACCATGATAAAAGCCACCGATAAAACACATGTTTTTTTCATTCTCAACATCAAATCCCCCAATAAAATCATTTTCCCGCCAGCTCAGTTTCCTGCGCGGCTTTCATCTCATAATAAAATGTTGTTTTATCTTCCCATATACGACTGAGTTCTGCATCATTTCTTCTATCCGGGACACCATATTTCTCCCGCAATATAGGACCAAGGTAGCGAGACAATTTCTCAGCTCCGGACAGATTCATATGCAGTCCTGTGTCATAGGTATCTGTATTATAATCGATTCCGGTCTCCTCGATCAGATCAAGAAAATTCAAATATATAAGATCATTCGAATCAGCATATTCCCTTATCTGCTCATCCCATTCATCATACCAGTAAGGGTATATCGCCGGAGCCTTTATAAGCATCAGATCGATGTCGTTATTATCACACAACTTTTTCATTTTCTCAAGATAACCCCACGCGTTATCCCCAAAACTATAATCAGGCAGTTTCTTCCCCTGTGGAAATGTCGTTACCGGTCTGACATCTACCCTCATATAATAACCGTTGTGGAAAAGTTTCTTTTTATTGAAAAAATACCTAAAATCATCAAAGGAGAGTTCACTCCATCTTGAGTGGTACCTGAACAACGGGATGATATAGTCAATCATGTTCTCATCTTCCATCATCGAAGCCTTTATCGACTTGATTTTGGCTGAAGACAAACGCATTCCGTCCAAAGTAAGACGATTATATGCCTCTTTCTGAGGCTCATTGTATTTCATTGCCAATACATTGAAAATAAAAACCTCCGGTTTCTCATACCTGAGCGTTTCTTCCATCAGATAATATGACTGCCAAATAAGTTGTTGAGCACTTCCCCGGATAAAGCTGGGGATCCCGTACTCTTCCCAGAGAGCAACCGGTGAAAAGCACTCATAAACCTCGCAGTCTCCCACAAAGATAACATCGTGATTCCCCTCTTCTTCGTAGTATGTTTCTATCAGAGACCCTTCGACTATCCCGTTCACATATTTTGGCATCACAAGTCTCTGAAGAAAGAAAAAACTTGCAATGACCAGAGAAACAACTCCTATTCGTAATGTCACTTTGACCCATTTCATATATCACCCGTTACCATCCTACTCAGAACTGATTGTAAATAAATTGTGTAGCGTCATAACCGACCCCGTATGCTCCAAATAAAAGTATTATCACACCCAGAAGATATATCATAAGATATCTTCGCCTTGCAGGGATCTTTTCCAGTCGGTCACGCATACTGCCTTCTTTCCTTCGGATCCCACTTGCTATGAGGATCACGGTCGCTGCTGCGAGAACGATGTAATCAGCACCACTAAGACCAAGTTTCATAACCTCTCTGTCGAAAAGAGCTGAAAAATTCCCGGTAGTAAACATCGATCCGAACATTCTAAAAGTCAGCGGAACATCTCTGTAGCAGTCAAACATCCTGATCGCACTCATCAGTAAAACTGTCCTTATCACTTCGAAAGCCGAGTATAACGGCTTCCCTTTAACAGGAAACTTATTATGGAAGCGTGCGTAAAGCGGTTCAAACGCTTGTGATATGATTATCACTATACCATTGGTCAATCCCCATGCGATGAAATTCCAGCTGCTTCCATGCCAGAGACCTGTTGCAAACCACACGATAAGAGTTGTCAGATACACGGGGATCTTCCTGCCTAACCCATCACCCAGTCTGCGCCTGGACCACCGTGAAAGATTTAATATCGGGCCGGACACCGAAAGCGGATAGAACAGATAATCACGGAACCATGTACCCATTGTGATATGCCAGCGTCTCCAGTAGTCTGTGATGTTTTTCGCCAGAAAAGGAGCATTGAAATTTTCCTTGATCCTGATTCCCAAAACTTCCGCTATACCTATGGTTATATCTATCCCGCCGGTAAAATCAGCGTACAACTGAATTGCATAAAACATCATTCCGACAAAGACAAAGACACCGTTGTACTCATCCGGTTCCTTTATGATCGTGTTAACTGCGACAAGGATCCTGTCAGCGATCACAAGTTTCTTAAACAGACCCCATAATATCCTCTGAAATCCATAACTTACTTCTTTAAAGTCAAATCTGTGTTCCTCATACAATGTTGCTGAAAGATCGTTGAACCTGCTGATTGGCCCCTGCACGAGCTGAGGGAAAAACGACACAAACAGCGCGAATCTGAAGATGCTCTTTTCCGGTTTGATCTTTCCCTGATAAACATCGATAAGATATCCCATTGCCTGAAATGTATAGAACGAGATCCCCATCGGAAGAATGACATTCATGAATGTCAGTCGCTCTCCGGTTCCCAGAACCGATAACAGAGAATTGATGTTCGCTATCGTAAAATTTGTATATTTCAGAAAAGCAAGGATACCAAAATTGATGAGCAGGCAAGCGATAAACCACTTTCTTTGCTTCTTCCGCACAGAAGATTTATACCCCTGCTTCTCTTCCTTACTGAAAGTCTCCTTGTTAATCTCCAGATGTGCTTTCTGAACATTAAGCAGCTGACCTATGCGCATCGCTGCGTAAAATGTTGTCATGGTCGTTACAGAGATATATATCAGATATGTAGGATGCGCAAGAAAATAGAAAATATAGCTTGCGGCAAGAAGCATGACCCATTGATATTTTCGGGGTATTAAATAGTATAGCAGGAACAGACATGCTATGAATCCCCAAAATTCGTATGATGTAAAAAGCATCTGCTGACTGCTCCTCAGTTATCGCCAAGCCGTGTTATAAGTTCATAAAGTGCTTTAGCTGAATTGAAATTTTCAGGCAGGATCTCTTCAGCCGGTATACGTACATCGAATTCGCTGTCGATTTCTGCGACGAGACTAATTATGTCAAACGAATCAAGCACTCCGTTGTCTACGAGTCCTTCTGCTTCGGCAAAATCAACATCCGGATGCAATCCGTTAAGTATACTTATTAATTCATTCATTATTCCGGTCTCCTGTATCTATTTAATATTACTATTTAATCGCCGCTTCAATTCTGAACGGTCTATTTTAGAATTAGCCATCAACGGGATCTTATTCATTCTCTCTACAGTATTAGGTAACATATATCTGGGAAGTTTCCCGCGCAACTGTTTGATCAGTACTCCTTCATCTGTATCCCCTGAATAGAACAGAACGATCCTGTCAGTCGACTTATCATAGAGACAGCACGAATGACCTATTCCCTCAATAAGACTGACCTGCGATTCGATCTCACCAAGCTCGATCCTGTGACCCATATGCTTTATCTGGTCATCTTTTCTTGATACAAAGATCAAGTCACCGTCTTCGGTCATCCGTGCGAGATCACCTGTACGGTATATCAGTTCAGGGTATACTTTGTTCAGCGGGTTCTGAACGAAGACCTCCGCGGTCTTATCAAAGGAACGATAGTATCCCATAGTAAGTGCTGTCCCTCTGATACATATCTCCCCTGTTTCATTAAATCCGGCAACTTCGTTATTTTCTTTCAGCAAAAATACCGACGTGTTTCTGAAGGGCTTTCCGATCGGAATGACCTCACCCTCCGAAAACTCCCTTGACACTTTGTAGAAACAGCTCATGCCCGTAGCTTCTGTGGGCCCATACAGATTATAGAAATGCGCTCCCGGAAGTGCTTTACGCCACAAATCAAGCTGTTTTACCGGCATTACTTCGCTTCCGAATGCTATCGTTTTCAAATGAACCGGCACAGATTTCTCAAGTGCACCAAAAGCCGAGATCATCGTCAACGCAGAAACGACCCAGCATACAGTGTTGATCTTATTCTCATTCATAAATTCCACGAGTTTTACAGGAAACATGAATAGACTTCGGGGTATCAGATATGTAGACGCTCCAAATTTCAGCGTAGAGAAAACTTCCTTAAGACAAGCATCAAAGTAAAGAGGTACCTGCATACCGAAAATCGCAGTCTCATTCAATTCAAGTGCTGCAGTAAATGCCTCCATATAATCTATTACCGAGCGATGGCAGGCAACAATGCCTTTAGGAACACCTGTAGAGCCTGATGTAAAAACTACATAGATCGCATCTGTGTCGATCTGTCTGTCTCTGATCAGTCTTAAAACCTCATCATCGGACTTTGAGTCAGCAATGTCATCATATTCGACAATCATACCGGTATATCCGAAACCAGCAAGCTTATTTGCACCAACACTGTCACAGATAACTATACGGGGCTTAAGCGTTTCAAGTATCAGACCAACTCTGAAAAGAGGCATTTCTTCATCCAAAGGAACATAATGATTTCCGCTGTAAATAACTCCGAGAAAAGCCGTAATTGTTTTAGGATGTTTATTCATGAAAACAACTACCGGTTCGTTATAGTATTGCCGAACTGACAACCAGGTGCCTACAGCCCTGCTCTGACGATATACCTCAGCAAACGTCACAGAGAAATTTCCATCACTGAAAGCCATCTTTCCGGGCACTCTGTTGACTGTATCTTCAAGGTATTCGAGTACGTTATACTGCATCGTTTTCTCCTTGTCTAAATTTTCTTATGCCGCCCGTCAAGTCAAAGTATTCCTTTTTCAGTTGTCCACCTGAAGTGACCACAGAAACGCGGGCAAGAACATCCGTGACATCAATGAACCCCGGTCCGATAAGTTCTTCCTTCTTAAGAAGCGACAATTCAGTGCATCCCAGAACGATCATCTGTGCTCCTTTATTTCTCAAATCACTGACAACTGCATGAAAAAGCTTCATATCCGGCTCTTTCCCCGCTTTGATATCATCATATATAAGCTTCATCAAATCTTTCTGACAGATCTCATCGGGCAATATACACTCCATCCCTTTAGCTGATGCCTCCTTCTGGAATAACCCGCTGGAAATCGTCCCGTCAGTAGCGGCTAGCCCAAATTTAATGAAACCGGCTTTAGCTAAATGATCAACTGTCTCCGTCACAGCATTTATGACAGGGATGTCAACAGAAGCGTTCAACATATCATAGAAATAATGTGCGGTTATACACGGAACAGCAATGTTATCCGCACCAAGCATCTCAAGTTTTCGTGCTATCGATATCATTTCCGGAAGCGGATCCTCTTTGCTCCTGTCAAGAATGAAACCCGTTCTGTCAGGTATGCCGGGAGAATTGATAACGATCATATCCAGATGTTCCTGATCTGTTAAAGCTTCAGTCATCCCGATAACCTGTTCCATAAAATATACAGTAGCAAGCGGTCCGAGTCCGCCGATCACACCAAGGCACTTCCGTTCAGATTTACTTATGCTAAAACATTCAGCCATTGATGACCTTTCTTTCGATATCCAGCGGCTTCGTTGCCGTAGCGGGTATTCCCGTTTTATCAAATTCATAGAATCGCGTGTTTTTCTTAGAATACTCCGCGACTTCTGCATCGGTCCTGAGTAAACACACATAGTGATACTTTGCAAGATTCGGCAGCGGATCGAAATGATACCATTCACCTTCATATTTTACAAGATTCCAGTAATGCCTGGTCTTAGCGTCTTTAACTCTTTCGATCGGGATCGTTTCATAACCCGCGCGTGTCAGAAATGCTTTAGCTGCGGCAAAATAATTAAAACAGTCGCCTGTCCCTCTAGTCATTCCCAAATAGGCACCTTTGATCCAATCCGACTTATCCGATGTTCCGATATAGTTTATATGATCGGCTATCCAATAGAATATCTCTGACATTTTCTCCAGATCGCTCATTCCGGGATCGATTATTTCATCGAGCACCTGATCGACAAGTTCATAGAGCTCTTCTTCCGAGACATATCCTTCAGGTTTGATTTGAAAAGTATAGTAAACAGTGATCTCGGTTCTGTTACCGGCTGAATCTGCAGCCGAATACTTAACAGGATAGCGTCCGGCCTTTGCAGGATCAACCGAGCTGTTATCTATTTCGATCTGTACATCAACATCCTTATTGTCAGTCACTGTAACATTTTTACGATATGAAACATTTTCTCCGATGAAAACCGTTTTGTCAGATGTTCCGCTTATGACCGGCGGCTCTTTATCCTCCTTTATCGTAAGAGAAGTGTTAAGCTCTGTTTTATTACCTGATGAATCCTCAAGCAGAATATTTATATCCTGTGTTCCGGGAAGATCAAAGTCCGGTCTTACAGCAAAAGTTGCAGCAACTTCAGAAACATCAGTAACAGAGGTCACGAAAAGATCAGCACCTATCTCCTCACCCATCCATATTTCACATGATTTAACTGTACCGCTCGGAGGAACAGTATCCTCAACTATTAAGCTGACTTTATATATTTTACCATCAACAGTAACTTCCAACGGGTATTTTCCCGGCACTGAAGTATCAGAGATAGCGATGTCACCATTAAAAGATGCCTGTAGTGAGTCATCTTTACAGAACACTCCTGCATCAGGTAACTCATCGCCTGCTTCAATGATAACTTCAGCAAGGATCCGGTTGTTTATAAGTGTATTTTGAATGATAACAATAGCAGCAACACAAACTATAACAACTGCCGGAAACATTATGATGTACGGCAAATAATTGCGCTTGCGCCGTTTTCTTCTCCTAGTGCTCATTTATACCTCTTGTAAATAGCTCTCTGCTTAATGGTATCAGTTTGTTGGTCCTGAGCATATACTCATCGTAACCTTTCTTATTAAGAAGTTGCCTCTTCTCCATGAGGGGTATACTTATGAAAACAAACAGCAAAGTGTTCATCAAAGCACCTGCTCCTGTAACCCACATGCTTCTGTCGACAGATAAAAGCATCAGAAACACGCCCCACCACATAAGTATCTCGCCAAAGTAATTCGGATGTCTGCTGTATCGCCAAAGCCCCTCACAACAAACTTCACTGTTGCTGCTCACCTTTCTGAATCTGTGAAGCTTAGAATCGGATACAAACTGTATCATAACAGCCGCAAGGCATATCAGAAATGCCAAATAAGTCACAGGACCGGCTGCGTGATCTCCGTTCACTAAAATAAGTCCCGGCACCATGGCAAAGTAGACAATGACCGTCGGCATGAAATTTATTCCGAAAAAGTTCACTAAAGGCCATAACTTAGGAAAATCATTCCTGTACTTGTCGTACCTCCAGTCCTGGTATTTAATACTTTGAAAAGTATAAGCCCAGTTTGCAGTCAGTCTGAAACTCCATAAAGTAACAGCAACAAGCATGATCATCCCGGCAGATGAAACAGAGCCTCTATCACAAGAAAACAGAATCAGTACAACAAATGGTGCAACGCTCCAATATGGATCATAAACAGATGAATTCCTGATCATAACACCGGATGCCCATATTATGACTGTCGCACCAAAATCCGCAGCAGCTATAGCTATAAGATACCCCAAGCTGATACAATTACGATAAATAAACGATCCGGCTAACAAAGCCACAACATAAACAACAGCGATATATGCAAACCCTTTAGATCTGTCATTCATCATCTTTTCCCCCGATTGAATTCGCCAAGAACTTCCCGAATATCATTCATGACGATAAATGCTTTCGGATCATGTGCTTTAACTATATTCTTAAGTTTCGGTATCTGAGTTCGCTCAAGTACACAGAAAAGCACTTTCTTATCTTTGCGTGTATACATACCCGTTCCATCAAAAGCAGTAACCCCTCTGTCAAGCTGCTTTAATATTATATCCGCAATTTCTTCAGGATAGTCCGTTATAATATAAACCGCTTTGGCAAAATTGACTCCTTCCAGGATAGTATCAATTATTTTAGTTGAGATGTATATAACAACTATAGCGTATAATGCCAGAAGAAAACTCTTGAATGCTATTGCGGCAAAAAGCACAACTATACCGTCGATCACCAGAAGTATCTGACCTATCGTTGCATTCTGGAATATCCTGCTCAGAAGCGTCGCTGCGATATCTGTACCTCCTGTTGTACCACCCGCTCTGAAAACCAGTCCTATGCCTGTTCCCATAAGCACTCCTCCAAATATACATAAAAGCAACAGATCGGTCTCGATACCGGTCGACTTAAAATCTGAAAGATACTTTCTCGTAAAATCAGCTGCGAATGGCTCAAACAAATCTATCATAACCGACAATAAAACAGTGCTTACAGCAGATTTGATAAGAAACAACCTGCCCATGACTTTCATGCCAAGTATAAACAATGGTACATTAACAGCAAGTATAACAGCCCCTACAGGAAGAAAACCATTGGAAACATGAAACAGTACAGTTGCAAGTCCTGTAGCTCCTCCGCTTGCGATCTTATTCGGGACAAGAAAAATATCCATGGCAATAGCTACAAGCGCACTGCCTGCAACTATCAAAACATAATCTCTGATAATTGTGAATATCCTTTGATGTCTGTTCATTCTCTCCTCATGATCATGTTCGCTGTAACGAAATGATTTTACCATATAGTAAACATTCTTTGAAGTTAAGATAAGTTTACATATACAATTTTTTCAGATTTTTTAGATTTGATTTCATAGTATTCCTATAGTATAATAATGTTAAGGCAGGTGAATAAAATGAAAATCTCAACAAAAGGCAGATATGCTTTGAGAATGATGATAGATTTAGCGGAAAACAGCAATGGCAACTATGTAGCCCTTAAAGATATTTCAATAAGGCAGGAAATATCTCTAAAATATCTGGAACAGATAGTAACACTTCTGGGCAAAGCCGGATTGATAAGAAGCCTTAGAGGTCCTGCAGGAGGATACATGTTGTCCAGACGGCCTGATGAATACACAGCCGGAGATATAATTAGGGCTACAGAAGGTGCTCTGTCTCCTGTAGACTGTGTCGATGAAGGTTCAGTATCATGTAAAAGATACGGTACATGCCCAACGATTGATTTCTGGCAAGGTCTTTATAATGTCATAAATGAATATATCAACGATACAACGCTTCAGGATCTTCTTGATAAACAGAAATCGATCAACCCTCCGGACTATAATATATGACCATAGTGGATTCATTTAGATTATTTTTCAATTACGAGGATTTTGGTCATCAGTTCTATGAGTTCTCTTTACAGCATCTGATCGCAACGATCGTTTTTGCTGTGATACCTGTAACCGTTATAATTTTTTTCAGGAAAAGAATCGCATCGTCGAGATTCGACAAAGCTATAGCGATAAGTGCGGGGATCGTGGGCATGACTTTCGAGTTTGTCCAATACTACTGGCATTATATCGGAGGGCAGACCGACTGGAGGAATATCTATCCAACGACTCTGTGTGGTTTGACGATATATCTTAGCAGTTATGCCATGATCACAGGAAATAGAACTATCGGTTCTGTTATATATTACTATTCGTATGGGGCATTTTTTTCATTTCTTCTTCCTCAGCAATCATTCGGTTATGACAGGTTTAGGTTCTATGCCTATTTTGTAATACATGGTCTTATATTCTTTAATTCTACTTACCTTGTTCTGGTACGCGGTATTCGAACAGACAGAAAAGCGCTCTTCACATCCGGTCTGATCCTTTTACCTGTTCTTTCTATTTCAATTTTGTTCAACAACATATTCAGTGATCCCGCAGGTGGAGTCGTTCAGATGAATTACTTTTATCTTGACCATCCCCCTTTTGATTTCCCTGTTTATTCATGGCTTTATGAAAAACACAGCTTTTTATATACCACTGCCGCTTTCGTCAGCTACTATATTTTATTTCTTGTTATGCATTTAGTAGCCAGAGTTTTGAATCTAAATAAGACAGAAGTGTAACCTCTGTTCCGGTTTTATCTTTGTTAATGCTATACTATACTAATATACTATGAATTAGATATCAGGAGATCAGCATTAATGGCAAATGATGAAACGAAAAATAATATTGAGATGATAAGTGAACGAATCATTGTTAAAGGGATGTCCTGTGCTTCCTGTTCTGCCGCCGTTGAAAAGGCAATTAGTACTCTCGAAGGCGTAACTGATGCTTCCGTGAATCTCACAACAGAAAAAGCATCATTTTCATATGATCCGTCAATGATCAAACTCTCAGAAATAATGGATGCAGTCACGAATAAAGGTTATTCTCCGGAAGAAGAGAGTGCTGATGATCTTCCTGACGCGCAAGCTATAAGGCATGAGGAAGAACTCCGAAGAATGAAATTGCGGCTGATAACAGCACTGGTTTTTGCCGTACC
>JAQVYV010000178.1 GCA_028708525.1 Eubacteriales bacterium | reverse complement strand
ATCCATCTGAAGATCCGGTCAGAGTATGCGGCAAAAAGCCCAACTACCCCGGCACCAAGTATAAGAAAAATAACATTGATATCGAAAACAAATCCGAGTATGAACGCGATAAGCATCACTGTTACAGCAAATACCTTTCTCACCTTCGTTACATTGACTGCCATCTTTATGACAGCATCTGTCATGACTGCAGCGATCCCTGCCCTTAATCCGAACATCACATATCTTACATTGGGATCGTCTCTCAGAACTTCATATATCAGAGAAACACCGGTCATCACAAGAAGCGGCGGAAGAACCGTTCCGAGCACACACAACAGTGCACCTCTGATACCCGCAAGTCTGTAGCCTAAAAGGATCGAAGTATTGACAGCGATAATTCCCGGAGCCGACTGAGCGATCGCAACGATGTCAAGCATCTCCTTCTCATCTATCCAGCCCAGTTCGTCGACGAATTTGTCCTTCATAAGAGTGATGATCACATACCCGCCACCGAAAGTGAACAGACTGAGTTTGAATGTTGAAGTAAAAAGCTTTAGGTATAGTTTTTTCGTTGTCAAAAACACATATTATCCTTATAATTATTTTAATAATGTCATGAACATGATACCACACAGACCTGAATCGGAGGGAAACCATGAAACTATCTTTTTACGGCGCAGCGCACGAAGTTACCGGAACATGCTATCAGCTCGAGGTGAGCGGAGGCCGGATACTGGTAGACTGCGGACTTCAGCAGGGCGGGGATGTTAAGAACAATCAGGGATTTCCGTTCGACCCTGCTAAAATAGATGCCGTGGTACTGACTCATGCCCATATCGATCACAGCGGAAGGCTTCCTCTTCTCACTAAGCTGGGATTTGAGGGGCCGATATATATGACTTCCGCGACGTATGAACTTATATCCATCATGCTTGAAGACAGTGCTCATATTCAGAAAATGGATGCTGAATGGGAAAATCGTAAAGGAAAGAGAGCGGGCAAGGACAAAGCAGAGCCGCTATATGATTTTGAAGACGTGGATAAGGTACTCAGCCTTGTGCAGCCATCCCGTTACGGTGAGAAAATAAATGTTCTTGACGGACTGGAGATCATGTTTACCGATGCGGGACATCTCTTGGGATCTTCCAGTGTGCAGATGTGGATGCAGGAAGGTGATACTGTACGAAAGATAGTCTTCTCGGGAGATATAGGTAACCTCGGACAGCCAATAATACGAGATCCTCAGTATATCGAAAGCGCAGATTATGTGGTCATGGAGAGCACTTACGGTGACAGAAACCACGAGCATCCGGGCGATTATGTCGAAGATCTTTCAGAGATAATCGATAAGACACTCGCCCGCGGAGGTAATGTTATAATCCCATCTTTTGCGATAGGAAGAACGCAGGAGCTGCTTTATTTTTTCAGGGAGATAAAGGAGAAAGGTCTTGTTAAGAGCGTTCCCGATTTCAAAGTCTTCGTTGACAGCCCGCTTGCCGGAAAGGCTACGAGGATCTATGACGGAGATCTGAGAGGATATGCAGATGAAGAAACCTGCGAGATCCTCCGTTCCGGTACCTCTCCTACGATATTCGACGGTCTCAGGATCACAGAAAGCACCGATGAATCCAAACAACTAAATGAGGATATGGAGCCCAAGATCATTATCTCGGCGAGCGGAATGTGTGAGGCCGGACGTATAAGACATCATCTTAAACACAATCTGTGGAGACAGGAGTGTACGGTCATTTTCGTCGGTTATCAGGCGAACGGTACACTTGGAAGGATCATCCTTGAAGGAGCTAAGAAAGTCAGGATGTTCGGGGAAGAGATCGCAGTTAAGGCTGAGATAATAAACTTCAGAGGACTATCAGCCCATGCCGACCGCGATGGGCTGCTGAAATGGGTAGGGTCGTTCTCACCTAAGCCAAGTAAGGTTTTTGCCGTACACGGAGACGTTGAAGTCTGCGACATTTTCGCAGAGTCTCTGAGACAACTGGGGCATGATGCAGTTGCTCCTTACTATAGATCCGAGTATGATCTGCTTACAGATACGGTGTTGAGCGAGGGTATCAAACCCGAGGTTCTCGAGAGCGTAAAGCCTCTGTCTGAGGCATCTAAGGCAGTCTATGTCGATCTACTGAGCGCTGCCGAAAGACTGATGGCTGTCATACGGAAAAATGAAGGCGGAGCAAACGGAGACCTGAGAAAATTTGCATCACAAATAAGCGAACTTGCTGAGAAATGGAAAAGATGACCGGGCTTATACATATTTACTGCGGAGAGGGTAAAGGAAAGACGACTGCCGCGCTCGGTCTTATCGTTCGGGCAAGCGGAGCCGGATATGATGTCGTGATAGTTCAGTATTTTAAGAGCTGGGACACGAGCGAATTACGTACATTGGAGAATTTTCCGAATGTGACGATAGTACGCGGTGAACTGCCTCATGCATTTACTTGGGAACTGACGGATAAATCACAGCACGGGATCATAGAAGTGCACAATGAAATGTTCAGAAAGGCTGTTGCTTCGGTCAAGCCGGACAAGCCTACTTTGCTGGTCATGGATGAAATGATCGGGGCAACTTCGTATTCGTATATCGACAGTGATATGGTCCTGGATTACCTTAAAAATAAACCGGATAATGTCGAAGTCATAATGACGGGAAGAAATCCTTTGCCTGAATTTGTTGATATCGCGGATTATGTTTCGGATATCCATAAGATAAAACACCCGTTTGACAGAGGAATTCTTGCCAGAAAAGGTATTGAGTATTGACGATAACGTTTTTTGTAATTATAATTAATGTGCATTGATTCTTTTAAGTTTAATTCCAGTTGGATTTCTGACACATTTTTCCCTTTTGTCAAAATCGCTGCAGACTACCTTTTCATAAGTATCAATAAAATTTTAATATCAAATGGAGTGAACTTATGTCTTCAGACAAATTTTCGAGTAAGAGCAAAGAGGATCTTATCCTTATAGCGAGCCTTGGGCAGGTTTTGACGCCCGAGAAAGCTAAGAAAATGACCAAGAAACAGTTGGTCGACTTCCTTCGCAGTGCCGAAGAGGGTTCTTCTGAGCCTTCTGTTAAGAAAGATGAACCTGCGAAGAAAGAGACAGTGAAGAAGAAAGAGCCTGTAAAGAAAGAAGAGCCT
>JAQVYV010000177.1 GCA_028708525.1 Eubacteriales bacterium | reverse complement strand
AAAGAGTAAGACAATTCCCAAGGAAAAATGATTTGCTTATATCCTATGATATAAATCCCTTCCAGATGCTCTGACTGGAGTTTTGAACGCTGTTGAGTTATAATTATTTAGTGTATAGATATGTTTTAAATTAGGAGAAAGGTGATGGCACTTAGAAATATAGTTATTGAAGGTGATGATATACTTCGCAAAGTATGCAGACCTGTAGATCATTTTGATGATAAGCTTCAAGTTCTGCTTGATGATATGAAGGAAACGATGTACGCGTCTAATGGTGTTGGGCTTGCAGCACCTCAGATCGGTGTTCTTCGGAGGATCTTCGTGATAGATGTTCAGGACGGAAGAGGACTTATTGAATTTGTGAATCCTGAGATCATTGAAACACGTGGTTCTCAGACTTCATGCGAAGGCTGTCTTTCTATTCCTGATTTCCAGGGCAACGTTATAAGACCTGCGTTTGTCAGAGTCAGGGCTTATGACAGATATGGTAAAATCTTCGAATATGAATCGGGGGATCTTGGGGCAGTCTGTGTGTCACATGAAAATGATCATCTTAACGGAATACTGTTTAGAGATAAGGTGACCGAATGACGCGTGTCGTTTTTATGGGAACACCTGATTTCGCTTTGCCTTCTATGTGTGCTCTTTATAAGGCAGGGTATGATATTGCCGCAGTAGTTACTCAGCCTGATAAGCCACGAGGAAGGCATATGAAAATGACTCCGCCACCGGTTAAAGAAGCTGCAGCAGAACTTGGGCTGAGAGTTCTTCAGCCTGATTCTGTAAAATCGGATGAATTTTCCGATGTCATACAAGATTTAAATCCTGAACTTATAGTAACTGCAGCATACGGGAAGATACTTCCTCGCAGGATATTGGAAATACCAAGAGCTTGTATCAATGTACATGCTTCTCTTTTGCCAAAATATCGTGGTGCGTCTCCGATACAGGCATGCCTTTTTAATGGTGATGAGATATCCGGCGTTACTATAATGCTTATGGATGAAGGGATGGATACGGGTGATATATTGACACAGTCTTCGGTTGCAGTGCCTTTGGATATGAATGCCGGAGAACTGACAGATAAGCTTGCTGAACTTGGAGCTGATTTACTAACAGAGACTTTACCCGGTTTTATTTCAGGTGAAATAATACCATTGAAACAGAATGAGAGCGAGGCAACGGTAGTAAGACCCGTTACCAGATCGGATGGATGTATCGACTGGACGCTCGATGTCAGGAGTGTTCACGATAAGGTAAGAGGTTGTTATCCATGGCCGGGTGCTTTTTCATCTCTTAATGGTAAACGGATCAAGATATTCAGATCATCCGTGCCTGTAAATATTTATTCCCCCTGCGATATTTGCTATAGTGATCAAATTCAGGGTACAATTGTTGTTTCACCGGATAAAGGCAGAATATTCATCAAGTGTTCGGATGGCTTTATAGAGATACATGATCTTCAGATAGAGGGATGCAGAAATCTGCCGGCATCTGTGTGTGCGCACAATTTTGCAAATGGTGCGGTTTTGGGAGGAAACTGAAATGGGATTTATGTATATGAACTGGGATATCTGGTATTTTGTTCTTGTTATACCTGCGTTTGTTTTCAGTCTGATTGCTTCATCAGCTGTCAAGAAGACTTTTCAGAAATACAGCAATATGCCTTCCGCCCGGAAAATAACAGGTGCTCAGGCTGCCAGAAAGATTCTTGATCACAATGATCTGAGCCATGTTTCTGTTGAACAGGTTCCGGGAGAATTGACCGATCATTTTGACCCGAGAAGTAATGTTCTGAGATTATCACAATCAACTTTTAACTCATTTTCAGTAGCTGCTATCGGTGTTGCAGCACATGAAGCCGGACATGCGATACAGCATGCACGTTCGTACATGCCGAATAAGATACGCGGAGTTCTTGTTCCTGTTGCAAATATAGGTTCAAGGATCGGGCCCTATCTGGCTATTTTCGGGCTGATCATGCGGATGACTATACTTACTAATATAGGTATCGTACTATTTGCTGTAGCTGTACTGTTTTATTTGATAACGCTTCCTGTTGAATTCAACGCCAGCAGAAGGGCTATAAGTATTCTTGATAACACCGGGATATTGTATGGGGATGAGATCACAGCTGCACGCAGAGTTCTTACCGCTGCTGCGATGACTTATGTTGCATCTTTAGTTGTAGCATTGGCCAGTTTTGCAAGACTTATCCTACTTTCACGTGGGAGAAGAAGATAATTGGGTCTTAGGGCTGACAAAGCAAGATGTGCAGCAGCTGAACTGACAAAGGCTGCGGTTGAAGATGATGCTTTTGGCAATCTTGCAGAATCAGCAATATTCAGAAAGTATTTGTTAAATGAGCTTGATAAGTCTTTTGCATCAGCGGTCTATAAGGGAACTTTATCATGGATCACTAATATTGATGCACTGATAGCTTCTGTTTCTTTTCGTGATATCGATGTGACAGACCCCTTTGTTTCTGCCGTTCTCAGGAATGCGGTATGGCAGATTATGTATTCTGACAGGATCCCGGACCACTCAGCGGTTGACGAATCGGTTTCTGTTGCTCGTTCAATCAGCGGTATAGGTCCGGCATCATTTGTTAATGCTGTTTTAAGAAAAATTACTTCGAAAAAGACTGAACTTAAAAGCAGATATATAACAGATCCTGTCAAATATCATTTGAAGTGTGGCCTTCCGCCTGAACTTGCGGGATATTTTAAAAAGTGGTTTGGTGCTGAAAGAGGGTTTGAAATAGCAGCTTCTCTGCATCAGAATGCTGAGATCACTATCAGAGTAAATAGAATGATATCCGGTATTGATGAAATCATGCTTGAATTGACTGAGGCCGGTATTGAATTTGAAGAGTCTGAATTTATCCGGGACGCACTTATCATTCAGACGGGAGGACGCGATATAAGTTCGCTTAAGGGATTCCGCACAGGAAGTTTCACTGTTCAGGATGAAGCTGCGATGCTGGCATCAGTTATTGCTGATCCTTCAGAAGGAGATATAGTAGTTGATCTCTGTGCAGCCCCCGGAGGCAAAGCTTGCCATATGGGTGAACTGATGAACAACAAAGGAAAGATTTATGCATTTGATATAAATCCGTCACGTATCAGGCTTATTGATGAAAACACGCAGAG
>JAQVYV010000176.1 GCA_028708525.1 Eubacteriales bacterium | reverse complement strand
GCTTCCGATATTCATTCATCTTCAACCGAAGATGTAAGATATTCTGACTTTTTCCTGAATTCACTCGGTGACATCCCGCAATACTTACTGAAAAGAAATGAAAAATACTGACGGCTGCTGATCCCAATATAAGCTGATATATCTGTCACAGGTATATCAGTATTATTCAGCAGAAGTTTCGCTTTCTCGATACGCAGATATGTTAGATATCCGATGATCGTATCCGTCATCTGTTTCTTGAAAATTCTCTGCAGATAGTTGAGGTTGATATTTACGTGATCCGCTATGTCACTGACCTTAAGCTGCCGGTCATAATTATTGTGAATAAATTCCAGTGCTTTCTTTACATAACCTGAGACAGCGTCATTTCCCACAGATCTGTTATCCGTCCAATACCTTGAAAGTTTCAGGAACAGGTACCTGAAAAGGACCTGTTTAGCTTCCTCACTTTTCATCATATCATGCTGATGCTCCAGCACCAGGTCCTTCAATATATACAGTATTTCCTCATGATCCTTAAATATGATACAGTCGGCATCATGAAGCCTGACATTATGTTGCGGATTTCTGAATCTGAATTCGATATTCAGCATTCGGCAGTTTATGCCTTTATCAACTATCAGTCGGTGGGACACACCGGTCTCTATTATTATCATATCGTTCCTGGAGAGATTCTTAACCGCACTGTTCACGTATACTCTGCAGGAACCGCTTAAGACATACATTATCTCAACAGCGTTATGGGCATGCGCATAAGACATGGCAAACCCATTCCAGGTCTTAAAATAATAAGCTGTTGCGACAGGTTTGGTATCAAGATTGACCAGTTGAGGATCAAAAATACTGACATTTGACATTTATCTTATCCTCTTAACGAATTCACGTTAATATTCTATCATATTCTGCTATCGTTGATGTACAATATCAATTAGCAGTGAAATACTGCAACACTATTAATAACGAAAGGGTGATCAAATGAGATTTGAGCTTCTTCATCCCGCTGACCGGCTTGTAATGATGATGGACCGTATCTATTATCGTGGAATGACAACTACATCAGGAGGAAACCTCTCGATCCGTGATGAAAACGGAGATGTCTGGATAACACCTAGTGGCATAGATAAAGGCTCGCTGACAAGAGCCGATATAATGAGAATAAGACCTGACGGGAGCATAATAGGCAGGCACAGACCCTCCGTAGAGTATCCTTTCCATCTTTCAGTATACGCACAGAGACCGGACATCGGCGCTGTACTGCATGCCCATTCGCCTGCTTTGGTTGCATTCAGCATTGTCCGCAAACTTCCTAACGTAGATCTTATTCCGACAGTCAGTCTGATCTGCGGTAAACTGAGCATGGCTCCGTACGCTCTGCCGGGAAGCAAGGAACTTGGAGATAATATCTCTGCCGAATTTGCTAAAGGCTATTCAACAGTCTTGCTGGAAAATCACGGAGTAGTTATTGGTTCGAAAGACATTTTTAAAGCTTTCATGGCATTTGAGACTCTTGAGTCAAGCGCAAGTCTTGAAATGAATGCCGGCAAGCTAGGTAAAATAAAACCGCTTACAGAAAGAAAAATCGATATATCCCGGCAGAAAAACAAAGTAGATATGCCTGATTTTACACCGGAATACCACAGCAGCGAAGAGAACGAGGCCCGACGGGATCTGATCAAATTGATAAGACGCTCCTATGATCAATTCCTGTTCACGAGCACACAGGGAACTTACTCGACCTGCCTATCTGACGGATCATTCCTTATTACTCCATATGGAATGGACAGAAAATATCTTGAAATCGAAGATCTTGTGCTGATCAAGGATGGGCAGAAAGAGAAAGGTAAGAATCCGAGCAGATCGGCTGCGCTTCATGCAGAAATATACAGGAAGCATCCTGATGTAAAGTCAGTATTAGTAGCGCATCCGCCCAATGTAATGGCTTTTGCCGTAACAGATTCACCATTTGATCCAAGAACTATTCCGGAAAGCTATATTCTGCTCAGGAATATGATCAAAGTGCCTTTCGGAAGCACATTCATGCAGCCCGGAATGACTGCGGATCAGATTTCCGATAAAACCCCTGCACTTCTTTGTGAAAACGACTGCATAATAGTGACCGGAAAGAGCCTTCTGAATGCGTTCGACCGTTTGGAAGTAGCTGAGTTCACAGCCAAATCCATACTTGCTTCGTTGGGTATTGGAGATATCGTTCACATAGGCGAGAAGGATGTATCCGACATTGACACAGCATTCGGACTTGACTGAATATATCGGTAAAGAGCACAAATATCCTTGGCAGAATTTGGTATTGTTTTTTCAGCAGAAACAACCAAAGCCATATAATCTCTGATATAATTTTTATTTGGAAAAATCATTTAGGAGCGTGACTATGTTTAAGCCTGGTTTTAACAATGACAAATACATCGAGCTTCAATCAGAAAAGATCAGAGAACGAATCGCCGGTTTCGGAGGTAAGCTTTATCTTGAGTTCGGCGGAAAGCTGTTTGATGATTATCATGCATCAAGGGTTTTACCTGGTTTTGAACCCGACTCCAAAGTCAACATGCTGATGAAGCTAAGCGACCAGGCTGAAATCATTATTGCCATCAATGCTTCAGATATTCAGAAAAGCAAATTCAGAGGGGATTTCAATATACCTTACGAACAGGAGTTGCTGCGATTGATAGATGCTTTCAGAGAAAGTGGATTATATGTCGGCAGCGTAGTGATAACGCAATTCAGCGGTCAGCCTGATGCACAATTATTTGAGAACCGTTTGGTGAATCTTGGGATCAGGGTCTATCACCACTACCCTATTTCCGGTTATCCGTATGATATATCCAAAATAGTATCCGATGAAGGATGCGGAAAGAACGAGTATATCGAAACAACAAGACCTCTCGTTGTCGTAACAGCCCCCGGCCCGGGAAGCGGAAAGATGGCAGTTTGTCTAAGTCAGCTCTATCACGATAATTTGAGAGGGATCAAAGCCGGGTATGCAAAGTTTGAAACCTTCCCAATCTGGAACCTTCCTTTGAAACACTCAGTCAACCTCGCCTATGAAGCTGCGACAGCAGATTTGAACGACGTCAACATGATCGATCCGTTTCATTTGGAAGCATATAATGTAGCTACTGTGAACTATAATCGCGA
>JAQVYV010000175.1 GCA_028708525.1 Eubacteriales bacterium | reverse complement strand
GTTTCTGAATTTCGGTTCGGGTGTAATCGGGCCGGAGGTATTTCTTAAGGCTCTGTCTATTTCGCGAAATCTTGGTTATCCGACATTTGATATAACTACTGCTAATTTTGATCTGATCGATCTTGGAGACTATCGTGAGAAGATCGGGCAGAAGGATCCGCAATACTATTACAGACCTCGTAAAAACATTGTCAACCGCCCCACAAGCATGGGTGGTAAAGGCTGGCATTTCTGCGGTGATCATAAGGAAACCATACCAAATCTCTATAGCAGGTTGATCGAGAAATCACCCGAAATCATGGAGGGGGGGCAGGTGACTTAAATGGAAAAATTCACAGGTATCGACAAAGCAGGGCTGAATTCTATCCTGAACAGAATATCTGATATACGTATCGCTGTTATCGGAGATATATGCCTTGATGTTTATTGGATTTCAGATATGAAGAAAAGTGAGTTATCACGGGAGACTCCCCATTTTCCGCTGCCGGTGGTCGAAGAGAAGATGTCCCCGGGAGGCGGAGGAAATGTGGCTGTCAATATCTCAGCGCTGAAACCTAAAGGCATCAAAGTGTTTGGGGTAACAGGCAGAGACTGGAGGGGAGATAACCTGATCCGGAAATTGCTGGAATGCGGTGTTGACACAAGCGGGATCGTTGTCAGTGATCTGGTCGTTACGAATGCTTTCTGCAAACCGATAAGAAAGGGCATATCAGATGTGGTATATGAGGATCCGAGGCTGGATTTTGCCAATTATGAAATACTTCCCCGCGAAGTTGAACGAATGCTCAGTGAATTTCTCGATAACAGCATCAGCGAAACAGATATACTCTGTGTCTCCGATCAGGTGGCATTTGGTTGTATCACACCGTTCATCAGAGAGAAAATATTGTCCTTTGCGAAAAAGGGATCGAAGGTGATCGTTGACAGCCGAGACCGGATCAGCTTGTATCAGGGTGTTATTCTGAAGCCCAATGAAGTTGAAGGGATGCGTGCGGCCAATATCGATGCAAGCAAAGAGGAAATGACGTTGGAGAATTACGTACTGGCTGCACAGACTCTCGCTGTGTCAAATAAGTCTGATGTGTGTATGACTCTGGGAGCTAAGGGATGTGTATATACTAACGGTAAAACTACAACATACGTACCATCTTATGAAGTTGCTAAACCCATAGATATCTGCGGAGCAGGGGACACATTTCTGTCTGCTTTCTCATGTGCCATTGCTGCAGGAGCAAAACCATTTGAGGCAGCGTCGTTTGCAAACATGGCCGCGGATGTTACAATAAGAAAAATCGGGATGACCGGTTCGGCAAGCCCTGATGAAATAAGGGAGCGGCATGAGCAGATCTTACAGCAGCGCGACTAATTCGGATCATATGAGAAACAGCAACAGACTTCTCCTGATAAACATTGTCAGGAGAAAGCCTGTTTCAAGAGCTGAACTTGCCAGGATCACAGGGCTGACGCGAGCTGCTGTGACTATAATAGTCTCGGGACTTATTAAAGACGGTGTTTTGTTTGAAACGGGATCAGCGGATGCGGATTTCGGAAGAAAGCCTGTTCTTCTCGATCTTGTGCCTTCAGGCTATTACGCAATAGGTGTATCGATCACAAGAGAAGGCTGCAATGTAGGGATAATGAATATCAAAGGAGTATTACTGCATAAATCGGCCGTTGATCTTGAGCGGACTGCGGACCCGATCGGAATGATCAGGATGATCGCCGAAAGTGTCCGGATGCTTCTGAAGAAGGTCTCGATCCCAAATGAAAGGGTGTTAGGTATTGGAGTAAATGCACCCGGACCCGTTGATGCCGTCAGAGGATCTATACTGAATCCTCCGAACTTCAGCCAATGGAATAATGTGGATATCGTCAAGGAGTTTAGTGAGTACTTTGATTTTCCGGTTTTGCTTGAGAACAACTCGATATCTCTTGCGATCGCTGAGAAGAATTATGGCAGAGGTGCCGAACTGAGAAACTTTATGCTGATGGTAGTTGATTCCGGGATCGGTGCCGGTATAGTGATCAACGATAAGATATATAGAGGAGCATATGGATTCGGCAACGAAGTGGGACATACGTCGATAGACTTCAGGGGTGAACTCTGCCAGTGCGGAAACAGAGGGTGTCTGGAGATATATGCTTCGATACCGGCTGTTATCAAGGATATAAATAGTCGCGGCAGCAGCATTACTACCTGGAAAGAAATCGTTGACAGAGCTCTGAAGGGAGACAGTATCTGTAAGGAAACTATCGAACAGGAGGCGGTTTACCTTTCTGCTGGTATAGTCAACACGATGAATATTCTGGACCTTGAAGCGGTTGTTCTGACAGGAGATATCGGGTATAAACCGAAAATGCTGCTGGAGTCTGTGCGGGACATTGTCTGGAGATCGGGAATAACAAGGAAGATCAATAAACTGATCATTGTCAGTTCTTCTATAAATGAAGATTCCGGCGTGATATCCGCTGCCTCGATTATTTTCGAGAGATTTTTCAGGGGAGAGATCTGAAAGGACAGTGAAATATGCGTTCAGAAGATACAGAAAATTTCTGCGAATTTGCAGTTGGTCTTGAAAAACTCAAAGCTATTGCTTTCAGAGATATTGTGGTGAATGGATGGCGCTTCAGAGTTCTGGGAGCACATTTCATGGATTACGGTCCTGAATGGAATGTAAAGAAACACAAACATTCATTTTATGAGTTGCACTATGTTTTACAGGGAAGTGTTATCACAAACCTGAACGGAAAAGATCACGATGTTAAGGCGGGGCAATTTTATCTTATGCCTCCCGGTACTTCTCATGCTCATCATCAGTGTGCCGGAACAAGCCACATAGGATTTGCGTTAAGATGGGAATTTTCAAGAGTTGAGTCAAGGCAATCTGATTTGAGTAACACATTTTCTGATTTAGAACGTATTGATCCATTACTGCGCAGTGTGCCTATGCAACCTGTTTATGATAATCACTCTGTTATTTATGAAGGTGTTACAAATATGATCACAAAGGTATCAGGAAATCGATTTATGGTAGATCTGCAGTTTGCGTTTCTTGAAATCATCACTCACTTAGCGGGATCATATTCACTTGAGGTGTCACAGATGCCAACTCAACAAAGGAATGATTCGTTCCTGGAAAATCATATAGTTGAAAATGCCATTGATTTTATTGAGGAAAACTACATGCAGG
>JAQVYV010000174.1 GCA_028708525.1 Eubacteriales bacterium | reverse complement strand
TCCATTCTCCTGCCCCCCAGTATAGCTATACTTCTGTGTCCCCTGTCTGTGAGATATCTCACTGCAGATCCGGCAGCCTTAAAATCATCAACACATACACTTGAAACATTTTTAAGTTCCTGGCTCCTCTGAGTCATTGTTGAAAGTACGCAAGGCACTTTAAACTTAGAAACTGCTCTTGCCTTTGATGTAGGATTACCTCCAAGGAAAACAAGACCCACAGCCTTTTTCTCGATCAGAAGCTGCGACGCTGCTCCAACTTCATCAGATGATTCGTCTATATAGTGTACGACCGGTATGTATTTTGTCTTAACGATCTCCTGTTGTATATTCTCTACTATAGGTGCAAAAAACGGGTTGTGGATACCTTTCACAATGATGCATATTATGTTGGTTTGATTCTGTTTTAAAGTCCTGGCCGAAGCGTTTGGGACATATCCGTGCTCATCGATCAGACTGTTCACTCTTTCACGCGTCTTTGCATTAACATCCGGCATATCGTTGATGACTCTTGAAACAGTACTGACTGAAACCTCAGCCAACCGCGCTATTTCTCTGATAGTCAATTTACTCATCTTCTGATATCCCTCCAATAACGTTACCGGTAACGTTACCGGTATACTTTGATTCTATCACCATTGTGCACTATGTCAATAGCCGGTATCCGTGTACATAATAAATTAACAATTATATACAAACATCCGCTAATTATGGTTCAATAGTAAAATGTGTCCCCAAAAGCACGATTTTGAAAATATATTAGATTAAATACGTCATTTACTGTAAAATGTTATATGCATAGTCAGAAATTTATTTTGAACTGCGAAGGAGATACAAATGCATAATAAGAACTATCCTTTATATGAAACCACTGTTTTTGAAGACTTCAGAATAATGACTGAAAACGTCGCGAAGAAATACCCCGACAGAGTCGCGATATCTTATAAGGAAAATCCCAGAGACCGCGAAACTATCAAAGTAACATACTCACAAGCGCGTGACTATATACGCGATATCGGGACCGGGATGATCTCCATCGGTGCTCGTGACAAGCATGTGGCTATCATCGGAGAAAGCTCATATGACTGGATATGCTCATACTTCTCATTGATGTCCATTGGTTCCGTAACCGTTCCGATCGATAGAGACCTTCCCGCAGATGACATCTTGAACATCCTTATCGCCGGTGAATGTGGATTTGTGTTTTATAGTCCGGCAGTCGAAACTAAGATCGATCTTATTCGAGACCGTCTACCGGCTGTCAAGACTTACATTTGCATGGGTGAACCGAAGACTTCAGCCTCTCTCAGACTGTCAGATATCGCTGATAAAGGTTCTGATCTGTTCAGAAACGGAGATAACTCATATTATGACTATGAGATCGATACAGATCGTATGGCAACCATAGTTTTTACATCCGGGACCACCGGCAAGGGCAAAGGCGTAATGCTTTCACAGAAGAACATCGTCTTGGACATGACCAATGGAATGTACTTCTTCACTCTGACTCCTAAGACCATGAATGTCCTTCCTCCGCACCACACTTTCGGCTCAACAGTCAACTTTGTCGGGCACTTTGCTCAGGGCATAGAAATATATATTTCAAGCGGACTGAGATATATCCCACAGGAGCTAAAGGAGCAGCAGCCGTCACACCTGATACTTGTCCCGCTTTTTATCGAGAAATTATACGATAAAGTGTGGAAGGGCGCCGAAGAATCCGGAAAAGCCTCTATGCTTCGCGTAATGATCAAGGTCAGCAATGCTCTTCTCAAGATCGGTATCGACATCAGGAGAAAGCTCTTCCGAAGCGTCCTCGATAATTTTGGAGGAAAACTTGAACTTGTTATCTGCGGAGGAGCTCCGCTGAATCAGGAGATAATCGATTTTTTCACAGCTGTAGGCATAACGATCCTCAACGGGTACGGGATTACCGAATGTTCACCTCTCATTTCCTGCAATCGCAACAAATACCGAAAAGACGGAAGTGTCGGGATGCCGATCAAGGATCTGGAAGTCAGGATCAAGGACCCCGATGCTAACGGTGAAGGTGAGATCTGTGTAAAGGGACCGAATGTCATGCTCGGGTATTTTAAAGATCCGGTAGCAACAGCGACAGTCATGGATGAAGATGGATTCTTTATGACCGGAGACTATGGAAGACTTGATGACGAAGGCTGGCTATATATCACAGGCAGGATCAAGAATATAATTATCCTGAGCAACGGGAAGAATGTATACCCGGAAGAAATCGAAAACGAGCTTTCCAGGATACCCGGTGTAACCGAAGTCATCGTTTACGCCGGTGAAAGCGCAAGCAACAGAAAGAAGGAAGCTATAGTAGCCGAGATCTTCCCTGACAGCGAGCACATCAAGTCCAAAGGCATCACGGATCCGCAGAAATATTTCGAAGATGAGGTCAGCAAGATAAACGAGCGTATGGTCTCTTACAAGGCAGTCAATGTTGTAAAACTGAGAGAAGAGGAATTTGTTAAGAATACTTCTAAGAAAATTCTGCGCTTTGAGATAGACAAATCTATCGACTGATAAAGAATCGCCACGGTATATCCTTATACTCCTGCGCATATCCGATGTTTATCCTCGGGCCGGAGGAGATATCGAAACCATTGTAACCATCGTCAGAAATGTACAATTCCTCCCCCGTATACAACGGAAGGGCATTAAGTGACCTGTCGATTTTCATCGCCCTGCAAAGCTTTCCCGGACCGTCAAGTTTCATTGACATAAACGCTTCGTCAGCTTCGTCAGCTTCGTCAGCTTCGTCAGTTCTGTGATCTCCGACCGGCTCAGCTCCGCGAATAAGTACAGCCTCAGGTACACCTTCAACATTCGCAACAACATTAAGGCAGTTATACATCCCGTATATAAGATAAATGTAAGTATGTCCGGAAGGAAGGTACATAGTGCGTGTACGCTGCGTGATTTTCCCTCCGTAAGCATGGCATCCTTTGTCAGTGACCCCCATGTATGCCTCTGTTTCAGTTATACGGCACACGATCTCACTCCCGGGAAGTTTGCGTACAAGCAGTTTGCCGAGCAATTTTCGTGAAAGGTCGAGAGCATCAGTGCTATAGAATGTCTCAGGAAGCATATTCAATCACCATCCTGTATATTGACAGGATTAACCTTTCTGATTCATTCGAAATCATAATTGACATATACAGTCTTATGA
>JAQVYV010000173.1 GCA_028708525.1 Eubacteriales bacterium | reverse complement strand
ATTCCCGGTCCGTCATGTATCGAAAATTTCTGTATATTAAAAATCATTGACAGCATTTTATCATTTATGTATACTTTCACCAATATATGTCAGATAAACAGCGCATTTAACACAAATATCGCTCGAAGGAGGTAAAATGAACAACATTGAACACAATTCACATTACGATATACGTCCCGTTCCGGATATGCTTCCCGCTGAGAGGCAGCGGATGATACTTGAACAGGTAAAGAAGTCCCGAACTGTAAAGGTCCATGAACTGTCAGCAGCGCTTTTCATAAACGAAGCAACGATAAGGCGCGACCTGAATGTTCTCGAGAAGGAAGGTCATGTAAAGCGGATATACGGCGGAGCGGTCCTGGCGTCCGGTCCCGACAGCGAATTGCCGTTTGCCTACCGCCAGGTTAGGTTTGCCTCGGAGAAGAAAAGGATAGCTGAACGAGCTGCACGGGAAGTCGAGAACGGTGACACGATATTTCTGGACAGCTCTTCAACGGTCGCGTTCATGATCCCTTATCTGGAGGACCGCAAAGGTCTGCGAATAGTGACCAACGGAGCAAAGACAGTACTTTGGCTGGCTTCCCTGACAGATGCTGTGATCATTTCGACCGGCGGCACGCTTCGCGAAAACAGCCTGTCTTTCGCCGGACAGAACACGCACGCGAATCTGTCGGAATATTTTTTTGACAAAGTTTTTTTCTCATGCCATGCTTTCAGCACTGAACATGGACTCATGGACAGCAACGAGGACGAAGCCAGACTCAGAAAGCTCATTGTCAGCCGCTCAAGGAAAGCTTATCTTCTGGCCGACAGCTCCAAAGAAGGCAAAACTTCATTTTATAAGATATGTGACATGGACAGCGTGGTCCGGGTGTGATACAAACTCAGCTTATCGGTCTTACTAATATTGCCTCCACAAACTCCGGCCTCAAAATGATATCGACTTTATAAAGCTCATCTTTTGTTCCGCTCATCAGCACCCTGTCATTGTAAAGATCCACCAGTTCATACTTGTCCGCCTGTGCGATTTTCATTTCACTAAAAGGCACCCGGACAGGGATGACTCTTTCTTCAGGGAAAATATTCGGCAATATCATGACCCCTTTCCCTTCGGCGAAGCGTCCGTATGCCTGGATTATAGTATCATTTGCATATATTTTACAGATATTGCTCTCCCGATGATTTGTTGCGTAATAGTGAAATATTTCCGGATAAGTCCGGCGGATCCTGATCATCATTTTCACATCTTCGAAGAATTGTTTATTGACAGGTCTTTCTTTCTCTGCCCAGTTGATCTTGTTGAAATACATAACTCCGTCGCCACCGACAAACTCCTTAGGATTATTCCATTCTTCCCCGATATACCAACAGGGTATAAAAGGTGCGAAAATCGCCTGGTAACCGATCTTGACCCGATTCCCTTTTATGACCGGTCCGTAATGATCATGACAGCACAAATTATGGCAATAAAATCTCTGCATGCCGCTCCGCTTAAGCTTCTGCTCACTGGCCTTGCCGTGCCCTTTACCTGTCCTGATAGAATCAACGATATTATTGCGAAAAAAATAATCTGTCTGATTAGTGTCTGTATATGTTTTCTCGTCCCAGTCATCGTCCAGACCCATGCACCCTTGTTGAAAGTCGAAAGTATACTCCTCATCAGTGCTTCCGCACTCAGCTATCAGAACAACCTTTCGTCCCAACTTCTGAAGACGCATTTTCACTTCCTTCCAAAGAGAGTATCCTGTTATATCAGGCTCCAGATCGCACCTGAATCCATCTGCACCTGTTTCCATTATGATATTTACGGCATTTTGAATATACCATTCTCTGAATTCGGGGGCGAACCAATTGTAAGCATAGCCACCCCAGGTTTTAACAAAAGTGCCGTCTTCATTTTTCTGATAATATTCCGGATTTGTAGCGACCCAGGGGGAGTTGGCAGTCGTCCCCCAAATGGTTATATCAAAAAATATCCTGATATCTCGTTTGTGAGCTTCTTCAACAAAACGTGCCGCTGCTCTGAATCCTTCACCTTTATCAGGTGTACCTGCAATAACAGTGTCTATCCGTGTATGGTCGCAGCAGTTATATCCGTTATTATTGCCTTTTCTTTCTTCCTCGGGCTTTTGAAACACAGGATTTATCCAGACTCCGTTCACTCCCATCTCACGAAGATGATCCAGTACACTAACTGCTCCTTTGAAGTTATGTTCAGCGTTTGAAGTTTCGATCCTGAACTGCATCATTATAAGATCACTGAGCCAGTCAGGTGAAGGTCCGTCGTACAGAGTTTCTGCACATCTTTTGAATTTCGGCATCAAGTCAGAGTTATCGATCCTGGAATTCATAATACATCTCCTAATTTCTTTTTAATCGGTTTAAAGTTATTTGTATCCCGAATACTTCAGAATGCATGACAGGCGCGAAGGATATACTTTTATCCTAAATTTACTACAATAACGCTTTATATGCAATGCTTACATTTCAAATTCATACCACATATCGCAAAAATCTTCAATTTTAAAGCTTATCAGCTGTATTTTAACTTCAATATGTGCATGTTGCATAAATCATTATTTTTTTAAAGCGGTTATTGACTATCAATATGAATAATAATATAATCAATATCATAGTAGGATGCATATATGATTCTTTTATATCAAGGAGGCAATCAATGAAAAAAAGTCAATACAGAATTATTCTACTTGCGCTACTGACAATGTTTTCGTTATTACTGTTTACTGCATGTCAGCCTGCAAGTACACCGACAACAGCCGAATCTCAGCTTTCTGCTGAAACAAGCAGTGAATCCGGTCCGGTCTACGACGATGATCCTATAGTAGATATGGAGGGCTATGAGTTTGTTATCGGCTCAGCGTGGATGCGCGCCAGACCTTCAGCAAACGCTACTGAATTCGAGAAATTATTTTTCGACCACAAAGCTGAAGTAGAAGAGAAATACAATTGCACGATCAAGATTTCAAGTATATATGCTGACATGAATACTATGATGCCAAGGATCATGGCAGGTAACAAAGTAGCCGACGTCATAGAGATGATGGCAGATATGTGGCTTCCTGCTTCTAAGGCAGGTTACATAATCCCGTGGAACGATGTCGAAGGGATTAACATTGAAGATCCCAGGTGGGTCGATGCCTATACCAATTTGTCCACTTTTGACGGAAAGAACTGGGGACTTAACTTTATGAG
>JAQVYV010000035.1 GCA_028708525.1 Eubacteriales bacterium | reverse complement strand
CGCCCGACATACGGTGACTTTTGGTAAAAATCGATATCGCAGATGATAGTCCGTTCGTTTTCTGCGTCCCACATGATGCTGCCGTCGTAGAAGTCAATGGCGACATAGCCCTTGGCGGCAATATGGGTGTGGAATTTTATAATATCCGAAAAGATATGTTGTTTTGTTTCAAGCGAGAGTTCCTGAAACGCTTTATAATCTGCAGGATACATCCTTTGGGCGCAAATAGCATCTACCCATTCGAACACCATAGCGAATCCATTACCGACTTTCTCAGCTTTCACGAACTTTATCAATGTTGGGTGTGCCAAGTCTTGATAAATCGGCACGGTATGTTTCAGATTTGCGATTGCTTCTTCACTGCTTACAATTGCACGAGCAGTCGGTACACCAGCGAATTTAATGAAATACCGCTTTTCGTCTTCAGATTTAACACCAAAGCAAAGGTTTCCGCTGTCTTGGTCATCAAACACTTTAAATACTGTGCCATAGCGGTGGATGAAATCCAAATCGAAGGGTGCTTTTAGTTTGAACGGAATACCGTCTATGTACTGGATATAGAAGTCTTTCAAGTACCACGTAGGCACGGGATCTTGCATATTGTCATACCAAGCAAGCACATCCTGCGACTGCTTCATCATAGTGTCAATTTCGCCCTGTCCAAACGGAATAGCCCAATAAATCGACGACAATGTATTGCTGGCGATATAAAAAGCAAGCAGCTTGAAAAATTCAAGGGGTGGCTCACCTCCGAAATATCCGCGAAGCTGACCGGTAGCAAAATGGGGACTTGCCGTAGCACTCCAGACAATGCGGTTAAACTCCTCCCACGGGTCACCGAAATCGTATCGGTCGAAATCAATAATCCGCAGTTCGCCGTTTTCAAGCATCATGTTGCCGACGTGATAGTCACCGTGCTGAAAGCATTGCGGGCGGTTTTCAAGCAAATGACGGTTATTTTCTATATAATCAATTATTTTATCATCGCCCGCAAAGCTCAGCTCACACTCACGGTATTTCTGGATTTTATTATTTGTCTTGCGATTGAAGCGTATTGCCCAATCTTCCTGTGTTTTCGGCGCGGGGATGGAATGTATCTTTCGCAGAATTTCACCCGATTTCAATCCCAACACATATTGCTCTGTTTCAGGTAGCATGGGGAGTGCCGGTTCCGCGTCCTTACCGTCAATCCAGCTTTCAAGGATATAAACGCCATCCACGCAGGTGCCGAATTCAACGGGTCTACACATCGGAATATTCAGCGCATCCACGCGTTCCAATATTTCAAACAGAGCTTTTCTTGTTTCGTATCGCTCGGCGGGCGAGATGCGGAGCAGGTATTTTGTTCCGTCTGCTTTTGTCACACAGTATTTTTTGTCCTCTGACCAGCCCTTAGTGATTGGCTCGACTTTTGAAAAGGTATCAAAAAATCTTTATCCTGCATTAACTCACCATCCTCTTTTGCGCCTTAATAAGCAGAAAATTTGGCTTATCCAAATCTTTTTCATAATGGGGTAACCGCTTGATTGTTTCTTCCGTCGGTACAGTTTCAATCATCTTTTCGATTGCAAAGCCATTATCTATAAGCACATTTACTATCTCGGAAAATGGTCTGTGATACTTAATGACATTATCGACAAGCCATGTCGTACTGCGTAGTCCGCTTCTCATGTATCCCATGAGATTGTAATGCAGCACGTTTTTATTTTCGTCCCTCGTCCAGCTCGCTCCAGCAGGAGGGGCTGTCGTCAGAGGATGCTCCTGAGAAAATATGAAAACGCCGCCGTCTGCAAGTATCCTGCTGACGCCTGCGACAAAGCTGTCAAAATCCTTTATGTAATGCACAGCCAGTGAACTAAACACGATGTCGAATCGTCCGTCAATGAATGACAAATCGCTCATATCAGCCTTGATAAACTCAATCTCTGTATTCTCATTCTTGGCTACCTCAAGCATCTTTCCGGATATATCGATTCCGACCACTCTTGAGGCTCCGAGACGCTTAAACTCGGCGCAGTTTTCTCCGTACCCGCAGCCGAGGTCAAGTACGGCTTTGCCTGTCAAATCCGGTGCGAGTGAAAAGAGTGCAGGTTTTTCTTCGAGGATATTGGCGCTGTCGGGGTTATCACGCAACTTTTTATATCCATCGAAAAATGTTTGATTATCGTAGATGTTCTGCGAAGAGTTATTTAATTTATCATCATCAATCATCATATTAATCCTCCTCGTTGTAAAAATTCGATTTGTATTTCATCAGAGTATTTTCTACTTCACTCCATATCCAAACCTTGTCGCCGTTATCTTCAAATACCTTACCGTGACTTTTAGAACTATCGATTTTCATTTGAGAGTAGTTGTTTTTGAAAGTCGGAACATATAATTCCGGATTGTTTTTATCACTGCATAGCTGTTCCATCATCGTAATGGTGGCTTCACCAGCCATATCAACGGCAGTAAAATATGCCCGAATTATCTTATGATTATATTGATCAGGTTTCAAAGCCCAAATTGGTATTCGTTGTTCAGCTTTTCCGAAAAAATCTCCACTACTAATTGGCTTGGATGTCTTGGGGTTATATTCCTGAGATACTCTTTCAAATGATTTTGCAATGTATGTGCGCATATAGGTTTCGATTGCATCATTCCTTTCATCTCTTGAGAGGGTTAATGCCAGACAATATTTTTCATATACGTCCGAATCAATGTTAAATGTAACATCCTTTTTCATGGCGGAGGGTTAGGGATTCGAACCCTAGGTCGGCTCATCACCGACACGAAATTTCGAGTTTCGCACCTTCGACCTCTCGGACAACCCTCCAATATTTATTTTCAACATCAGGTCTCAGATATCCCTAGGAAAAAGGAGAGAACTGATGAAGAGAACAACGGTATTAAATTTTCGGACTTGTCTTGAGAAAACAAGTCAAATCAATGGTATAGGCTTCTATGTTAACACAAAGATACGACGCTTTCGAGAGAACTTATTCGCTAAACCCATACCTCAGCTTCGGCTCCCTCGCAGCTAGAACTTCATCCGGTCTTTTCACCGAAGTCGTATGCGGCGCGGTGTGGAAGTATTCCGGATCACTGTGAGCCAGTTCGAAAAGTCTCATATATACATCTACCGCTCTGTCCATTTCCTGCAAAGACTCAGTCTCCGTAGGTTCGAGCATCAGAGCCTCCGGAACGATAAGCGGGAAATACATCGTCGGAGGGTGCATTTTCTCATCTAATAATGCTTTGGCAAAATCCAACGCCGATACTCCCGTCTCCTTCTTCAGCCCTGCCAAAGTCAGAACGAACTCATGCATGCAGTGACCGGCAAATGCCGACTCAAACCGCTCCTCAAGCCTTCTCTTCATGTAATTGGCGTTCAAGACCGCCTGCTCACAGGAAGTTCTTATACCGTCACTGCCGAGAGTCATAACATAAGCAAGCGCTCGTAGTACTACAAGGAAATTCCCGTAAAAAGACTTGACCCTGCCTATAGAGTAAGCCGGCATGATCGTCTTATAACTTCCACCCTCATCCACGCAAACCGGTCCGGGCAGAAATCTCGACAGAAATTCCTTGCACCCTACCGGACCGCTTCCCGGCCCGCCTCCTCCGTGCGGTGTGGAGAAAGTCTTATGAAGATTTAAGTGCACGATATCGAAATTCATGTCTCCGGGACGCGCGATACCCATTATCGCGTTGAGGTTGGCCCCATCATAATATGCCAGACCTCCCGCTTTATGAACGATCTCGGTTATCTTCAGAATATCCTTCTCGAAGATACCCACAGTATTGGGATTGGTCAGCATTATACCGGCCACATCATCGCCTGCAGCTGCCTGCAAAGCTTCAATATCCACTCTCCCATCTTTCCCGGAAGGGATCGTCACTACAGTAAAGCCCGCCATGGAAGCAGTCGCAGGATTGGTTCCGTGAGCTGAATCAGGAACTATTATCCTGGTCCTTCCGAAATCCCCGCGTGAATGGTGGTAAGCCTTTATCAGAAGAACGCCTGTCAGTTCCCCGTGAGCTCCCGCCGAAGGTTGGAAGGTCATATTGTCCATACCGGTGATCTCGCAGAAATATTTCTCAGCAAGAGAAAGTACTTCTAAAGCTCCCTGTATGGTGTCATCTGACTGCAGCGGATGTATGTTCCTGAATCCATCAAGTGCAGCTATCTTCTCATTGATCCGCGGGTTATATTTCATAGTACAGGATCCGAGAGGATAAAAACCGTTATTGACCCCGAAAACTTCCGAAGCAAGTTTCGTATAGTGCCTGCTTATCTGGGTTTCAGAAAGTTCGGGCAGCCGGAGAGGAGTTTCTCTCAGCAAATGCTCCGGCAAAACCCGGTCCTCAACATCATTCGCAGGAAAATAGCTTGTTCCGGCCCCTTTACGGCTTCGTTCAAATACAAGTTTCATAAGCCGCATACCTCCCTGAGAACTTCAACAAGCTCATCCATATGTTCGCGTGTATTCTTCTCGGTGGTACACCAGAGGATATAGCCTTCAAGCTCGCCTTTAAGCGGAAGCCCGCCAAGTATCCCGCGCTTAGCGAGTCTATCGCAGAGCAGATGCGGTTCAACAGGAGAATGTGTAACGAATTCATTGAAAAACTCTCCGCACTCAGGCGACTCGAATCCCTTTAGTCCATTTATCTTGTTCTTAAGATAATGAGCCTTCGATATCGAGCTTAAAGCAGCAGTCTTAAGGCCTTCCGGTCCAACAGATGAAAGATAAACAGCAGCAGTCATAGCACACAAAGCCTGATTGGAGCAGATATTACTCGAAGCCTTCTCTCTCCGGATATGTTGCTCTCTGGCTTGCAACGTTAGAACAAATGTCCTTTTCCCTTCAGTATCAACAGTCTCACCCGCTATCCTCCCGGGAAGCTTTCTCATCATAGCAGAAGTACAGGCCATGTACCCGAAAGTCGGTCCGCCGAAAGACATAGCCGGTCCGATCGATTGACCGTCACCTACCGCTATATCCGCCCCGTATCCGGCAGGTGTCTTAAGCACCGCAAGCGAGAAAGGGTCACAGTTCATGACAAATTTCACTTTAGCATCATGCACCATATCACCGATCACCCCGGCATCCTCTATCTGTCCGAGAAAGTTCGGCTGAGCTATCATAACACAAGCAACGGTTTCATCCAGCATATGTGAAAGTAAACCTGTATCGGTTCGTCCGTGTTTCAGCGGCACCTTGACTATCTTCATTCCGGAGCCAAAACAGTAGGTCTCGATAACTTCTAAGACCTGAGGGTGAAGTCCTTCAGAAAGTACAACAGTATTTCTGTTCCTCTCTCTGCACATCGCCACAGCCTCCGCAGCAGCAGTCGCTCCGTCGTAAACAGAGGCATTCGAAACATCCATGCCTGTCAGTTCACAGATCATCGTCTGGTATTCAAATATAGATTGAAGCACGCCCTGGCTGATTTCAGGCTGATAAGGTGTATATGCCGTAACGAATTCTTCCTTCGCGGTAACATATTCAACGATCGCCGGTATATAGCGGTCATAGATCCCCGCACCCCGGAAAACCGACCTGAAAACAACATTCTTCCTTGAGATATCCGCAAATTTCCGCAGTACATCCAGCTCGCTCACGCCTTCAGGAATATTCAACGACCCTTCAAGCAACACCTCTTCAGGTATTCCGGCGAAAAATTCCGATACATCAGCTATCCCGACTGTCTTCTTCATTCTCTCCCGTTCTGCATCTGTAACGGGTATATAATTTCCCATATCTTTGATTCCTTAAATATCCTTTAAATATTCCTCGTATTCCTCTTCTGTCATAAGACCTTCCGGAATTTCAACACTCTCGATCTTAGCGATCCACGAAGCATAAGGTGCTTCATTGATCTTCTCCGGTGCATCAGCCAGTGATTCATTGACCTCTGCGACCACTCCGCTGACCGGACTGTAAACATCAGAAACAGCTTTAACAGATTCTACATCAGCCATGGTCTCTCCCGCCGTAACCTTTGTTCCGACTTGCGGAAGATTAATGAATACCAGATCCCCCATCTCCGTCACTGCATGTGCCGATAATCCGGCGAGAACTACGCCTTCGCCCTCTTTCCTTACCCACTCATGGGTCTTAGTAAACATCATCCCGTTATTCATCCGTCCGCCCTCCTCTTATTTCTCTTTCTTATAAAAAGGCATCTTAACCGTAACTGCCTTAAGCTTTCTTCCTCTGACATCGATTTCCAACTGTGTTCCGGGGTCAGCAAACTCCCTGTCGATGATAGCCATGGCGACCGCTTTGCCTATATAAGGACACATAGTTCCAGAAGTCGTTTTTCCGATCACTACATCGCCTGAAAAGACCTGACAGTCTTCCCTTGCTATTCCCTTATCCGTAACTTCGATCCCGACTCTTATCCTTTCGGGTTCAGTTTTCCCCTCTAAAGCCCCTTTCCCGATGAAGTCCGGTTTATCCATCTTCACATATCTCCCGAGCGAAGCCTCAAAAGGAGTGATATCCTCATTCAGTTCATGCCCGTACAACGGCATTGAAGCCTCAAGCCTCAGTGTATCTCTTGCCCCGAGACCACATGGTATCAACCCGAAGTCACGTCCGGAATCAATTAGGGCATTCCATACTACAGCCACACCCTCGGGAGGCATATAGATTTCATACCCTGCTTCGCCTGTATATCCGCTCGCAGAAACAAGGCATTCAATGCCCGCGACAACCACACCGTCTGTAAAAGTATACGCCTTTACAGGCAGATCTGCTTCTGATCCGGCAGCAGCTCTCAGTATCACCTCAGACTCAGGTCCCTGAAGAGCGATCTGGGCCGTCAGGGGCGAAAGATCCCGACATTCGGTTCCATCCGAAAGATGAGAACTTATCCAGGCATAGTCCTTGTCCTTGTTCGAAGCATTGACAACTATCATATATTTATCTGCGGAAAACCGATACACGATGACATCGTCGATGACGCCGCCCTCATTATTACACATGGGGCTGTATCTCATTCCCCCGTCAGCAAGACCTGTAAAATCATTGGTCAGAACATTCTGAATAGTATCGAACGCCCCCGTCCCATCCAGGATGATCTCCCCCATATGTGAAACATCGAAAGATCCTGCTGCAGTCCTTACTGCGTTATGCTCCGCGATTATTCCGCTTTCGTATCTTACAGGCAGAAGATGGCCCGCAAAAGGGACCATCTTACCTCCGGAAGCTATGTGGATATCATACAAAGGCGTTTTGAGCTCATTTCCCGAATTTATTTCCATGATGACCCTCCGGATAACGTTTTATATTATTCTGTGAAAAACCTTCTTGCCTTTTCTTATAATAAGCTCGCCATCAGTCAGTGTGTCCCCGCTGATCATAAGCGCAGGATCAGAAACCGGGGTATCATTCAGATATACACCGCCCTGCACAACAAGTCTGCGCCCTTCGCCCTTAGACGGTATAAGTCCTGCTTTTAGCATCAGATCGAGTATACCGATCCCGTTTGCCCTTTCGTCATCAGACAGCCTGGTCGAAGGCATGTCATCGCTTCTCCCGCCGGCTTCGAACAAAGCCCTTGCCTGCTCAGCACACTTCTCCGCCTCATCCGTACCGTGTACGATCGCTGTCACCTCATAAGCAAGCCTTTTCTTCGCTTCATTTATCTGTACATCACGAAGCTTAGCATATTCATTCACTTCATCCATCGGAACGAAAGTAAGCAATTTCATACAATTGATCACATCCGGATCAGCGGTATTTCTCCAGTACTGGTAAAAATCAAAAGGAGAAGTCTTGGCCGGATCAAGCCATACAGCCCCTTTCTCAGTCTTACCCATCTTCTTCCCTTCACTGGTCGTAAGGAGTTTAAAAGTCATACCGTAGACTTCCGCTTGCTCTTTCTTCCGGACAAGATCTATCCCGCCGAGTATATTAGACCATTGATCGTCTCCGCCAAGCTGCATCCGGCAGTCTTTATTCTTAAACAGATAATAGAAATCATACCCCTGCATCAGCATGTAATTGAACTCAAGAAAAGTTAATCCCTTCTCAAGTCTCTGTTTAAAGCACTCCGCAGCGAGCATCCTGTTAACGGAAAAATGAGCACCTATATCACGGAGAAATTCAATATAATTCAAGCCAAGCAGCCAGTCACCATTATTTACGATTTCAGCTTTACCCTCAGAGAAATCTACGAGTTTAGACATCTGTGTCTTGAAACATCCGGCGTTATGCTCTATTGTCTTGACTGTCATCATCCTGCGCATATCTGTCTTGCCCGAAGGGTCGCCGACCATAGCTGTACCGCCCCCAAGAAGAGCTATCGGTTTATGCCCTGCTCTCTGCATGTGGGCCATGACCATGAGAGCGACGAAATGACCGACATGCAGGCTGTCCGCAGTAGGGTCAAAGCCTATATAAAAGGTGATCCTCTCTTCGGAAAGCAGCTTTCTTACCGCATCCTCATCGGTGATCTGGGCGATATACCCTCTCTCATTCAACACATCGTAAACATTGCTCATTTTCTCAAGATCTCCTCATATATTTGGCCTGCCGGTCAGAGCATATTATAACATATATCGCACTATGTCAGAAAAGCAGTATAATTGCTTTCATGAGCAAAATTGCAAGAACCATATTGATAAAATTACGTAAAGAAATAGTATTCACAGCAGCGCTTTCAGCTGCTGTTATAACATCTTTCATCGTGCCGCCGGATATCCGCTCGATAGACTTGGATGTTATCCTTGTACTATTCTCATTGATGCTGGTTTCCAAAGGACTTGAGCAGCTCAGAGTGTATGACCGTCTTGCTGCATGGACAACGAAATTCGCAGACAGCGAATCAGCCATGGCACTCGTAATGGTTTGGTTTACTGCCATCGTTTCAATGTTCATAACCAACGATGTCGCTCTTCTGACTGTAGTCCCGGTGACTCTTATGATAGGCAGAAAAACAGGCCTTGATCCATACAGGGTAGTTACTTTCGAGATACTCGCAGCAAACATCGGAAGCAGTCTTACCCCTTTCGGAAATCCTCAGAATATTTACATCTTCAACTGCCTGGCCTCTGGTCCCGGTGAGTTCATGAAAACATCGATATTGTTTGTTTTACCGGGAATGCTCATACTGACTGTATCCGCTCTTCTCCTATCCGGAGAAAAACTCGTATTCGTTTCTGCTAAGATCACACCGGGCAACCGAACCGCTATCGGAGTTGCAGCTGTTCTGTTCATTACTGTCCTTGCCGCTTCTCTTAGACTTTTCGATATAAGGTATGCAGCAGCCGCTGTGTTCATTTTTTCCCTGATTTATGATCGCAAACTTATCCTGAAAATCGATTATTTTCTTCTGATGACATTCGGAGCATTTTTCATATTCGTAGACAACTTATCACGGATACCAGCTGTAAGTCAGATCCTCAGATCCGTGACCGGCAGCTCTGCAAATGTTTTCCTTGCAGGTGCCGGACTTTCTCAGATCATAAGCAATGTACCCGCAGCAATGGTGCTCGGTCCTTTCACACGGGACTTCCGTCCTTTGCTCATCGGTGTAAGTGCGGGAGGCCTCGGAACACTTGTAGCTTCACTGGCTAATCTGATCGCATATAAACTTTATTCAGCGCAGTATCCTTCAGGCAGAATGCTGAAGTACTTCACAATGACCAATCTGGTATTGCTTCTGATTTCAGTATTCGCATTTTATATGTATTTCAAGTAAGCAAAATATAATAATACAGATCATGCGCAACACGTTTGTGCGTAGCGACTGCCCAATGGCCGTTAGCCCCGACACCTTCGGAAGGAAGCTTTGACATTACACCTGTCACGAAAATATTATCATCTCCGTTTTTACTCTGGCAAAAAGCAACCGCTTGCCGGATCCGTTCTTTCAAATGGGTATCGCTGTCATAGAAAACAATGATTTTAGAATGCGGGTTTGCTGAGCGCACCTGTATAAGAAACTCTATGTATCTGTCTCTGAACTGCTCCTCCCTGCTTTTAATAACTTCAGGAATGCGATCACTTTCATCAAGATCCATACCCATGCAGAATCTGGAGTCATTCTGACCTAGCTTAATAACAACATAATCGGGAATATATGACGAACTGTCCCATTCTGAAGGAGTTTTCCCATAATGGCCGGAGAGCATCTTATCAGTGTACTTATAAAGTTCAGGAATCAGATTGACCGTATTCATTCCATAGTCATGGAAAACGCCATTGCCTGAAGCGCATACACAGGAAATCTCCGATTTCATCTTCTCCGCAAGAAACCAAGCGAATGTCTGCGACGCGTCTTCTTCCCGGGTCACGAAAAGAGGCGAACCATCAGGGCAGATATTCCCGTATCCGCAAGTTATCGAATCACCAATAAATTCCATCCTTACTGATTTAGCCCTTGTTGGTTCAGGCTTTCCGGTCCCTTCGATCAGTATACTCCGCAATGCGGCCCGCCCATACCCTGCCTCGGTCAGTTTCATGACCTTGACCTTATGCTGACCATTTTCAAGTCCGTCAGCAAGAGTCACAAGCTTCTCTTCCTCATCAAGAGCTATCACAGCATGCTTTTCAGGAGAATCATCAAGCCAGACACCAAGATAAGCCCGGCTATCTTCTCCAGCGACTTTACCGTCCCGCCATTTTCCTGTAAATATCCTGGCTGCCGCACCCTTTCCGTAAAAACTAAATTCGAATCCTGAGCAGGACCAGTTAAAGAAAGTCAAACCATCCAAAACATCCGGTGCTGTCCTTCCGAAAAACCTGACATACCGGTTGTTTGCTTTAATTTCATATTCTTTCATTTTCACAATTTACCTACCGTTTCTTCCATGCAAAAAGCTACATAAATACTCTTCCCGGAATGGCAAGTGTGTATGATCTTCGGTAAATCAACCGAAGTAATTTAGTTGTGATATTGATTCCGGGTCGTTTGGTGATATCCGCGCTTCGCTTTTTGATATTTTAACACAATTATAGGATTTTCCAAGAGCTAACCGTTATGTTTATGCAGAAACTCCTTTACATAAACTCCCCAGAAACTTGTAGGCGTATAGTCGTCCAGATTTTCAACCAGCGGCGGTCCGGCACGGTGATGAAAATCCCAGGCTGTAATATGATATCCGTGTTTTTCCACCCAATTCAGAAATTTAGGCACCCAAATGTCACTTGTTTCTAATTGAGGCCACTCATGAGGAACAGGAGCTTCTCCGTAATGTCCGCACTCTCCGATCAGGATCGGAAACTTCTCTTTAGCTACCGTAACATAATCATCCCATTTATCCAGAGTCTTACAAGGATAAACATGCGAATCCAGCATGTACCCGTTACCTCCGCAGTCATCCGGAGCATACCCGTTTACGATACCATCCAGTTCATAGCTCCAGTCAAGCCCCCCGACAGTCAGGACATTTTTTGCTCCGACTGCACGGATCACACGGATCATCTCCTGCATTCCGGGTGCCTGATATTTATGTTCGAATTCCTTGGCTCTAAAATTTGTTTTGTTATGAGTTGTCATCATAAATGCTACAAAACGAGCTCTCTTGGGATTTTCATTTATATCCAAAGTTTTTTCAAATGATAGGTCATCTGTTATCGTGAAAACTTTATTTACATCAGAAAATAAATTATCTAAATCTTCAGAAGCATAAAAATTCATTCCGGTTATTTCATAATCTTTGATCCCAACAAATGCTGTCATTTTTGTCACATCATAGTAATCACCGAGATCATAAACAGCTGCAGGATAATCTGTATCAGCCTTGTCTCCATAATTGTAGTCATAATGTTGTGTAGTGTTTCCGTCGGTCATTTTTTCATTTGTCAGATAGTTTCCATGAAACATATCAAACCATGTTATATTACTGATGTTTCCTAGTTTTGCTACAGCACCTTTAAAATACTTCCCACGTATGATATTTGAACCATAGACAGGATCAACAACAGGTTCAACAGGATCAGGGAAATTAAAATCAACACTATCGATGTAAACATCAAAAGGAACATTTTTAGTACCAGAATTAAAGTTCACAAAATGATAAGTTGTATAAAATGTGACTGGCGGTAATTTAAAAGATACTGTGTTCCATCCGCCTTTTGTCAAAGAACGAATAGTAACACTGCTTTTAGGGTCAATGTTAAAATTGACTGAAGTAACAGGAGAACCTACTGGAAGATAAAACCTATATGTAGCAATTTTTCCTGAAACCAATTGATCTATCGGCATGCCTATTCTGATTCTGTCATTAGTATTTTCAATAGGTGTGAAACTAGCTTTGAGAGAGCTGTTTCCAGCAAAAAACTGTTCTGTGCTGATCGATAATGCAGCTGGTGCATATTGTTTATTATCGGTAGTTGAGGTCCAGCCCGCATAGTTGTCTTCAAATGTATAAGTCGCAGTATCTTCCGTGTATGCAAAAATCGGTGTTGCAAATAGACTGCTGAGAACTATAGTCAACAAGCAAAACATTGCAAGCACATGCTTTGGCGTTTTTCTGATTTTCATAACTTCCCCTCCCCATTTCATGAAATTAACAAATACAAACAAATACCACCAAACAAAGGTGTGATGTTCCGATATTCTGGTTATTGCAGGATAATGATATTCTCTTTTTTCCGGAAAAACTTGCTTTATCTTAACAGATTTGTGCTGTATATTAACATACTGCAAAAACATAACAAATATATAGCATTATTTATGTGCACATCTAACAACAAATGGCCAAAACAACAGGTTCATATGATATAGTATAAAACAAGCAAATAAAATAACTTCACGGGAGTCAAAGATGAAATCGATCAGTCTGCTAATCAAACCCGCTTCAGGAAGCTGTCAGTTGAGATGCAATTATTGTTTTTATAAAGACGTTACAACCAGCAGGGAAGTAACCAATTACGGTATGATGACACACGAGACTCTGGAGTTGCTCGTACAGAAAGCGCTTTCCGAGTCTGAAGAACAATGTTCGTTCGCCTTTCAGGGCGGTGAGCCGACACTTGCAGGAATTGATTTTTACCGTAAACTCATCAGTCTGCAGAAGAAGTATAATCTAAGAAATATCCCAATATTCAATTCACTACAGACAAACGGTATCGTGCTCGACGATGAATGGTGCGATTTTTTCACTCAGAACGATTTTCTCATAGGCCTTTCACTGGACGGAAGCAAGGATATACATGATCTAAACCGTGTCGATGCAGAAGGGAAAGGAACTTTCGCGCGCGTGATACGTGCAGCAGAGCTGATGGACAAGCACAAGACAGAGTATAACATCCTGTGTGTTGTCACAAACGAATTAGCCAGAAGAGCAGAGCATGTTTATAAGTTTTTCAGAGAAAAAGGTTTTAGATTCATCCAGTTCATACCTTGCATAGACGACTTTGATACTAAGAACGGAAGCAAAGGCTTCTCACTCACTCCGGAACGATATGCTCACTTTCTTAAAACATTCTTTGATTTGTGGTATACGGATCTGGTCAACGGCAGATACATGAGTGTCAGGCATTTTGACACTTGGGTACAGATGCTCCGCGGACGACCTCCTGAGTCTTGCAGCATGAGCGGAAGATGTTTT
>JAQVYV010000172.1 GCA_028708525.1 Eubacteriales bacterium | reverse complement strand
TGCCGCAATATTTTTTGCAATGGAAATTCAAAAAAAGCCCAGTTTCCCAGGCTTTTTGCGAAAATTAATGTTATGTGTTTTATTTAGTCGGAAAATTTACTGGAAGTTAAGGAACCTGAGAGAAATTATTTCAATCTTCACATGCATGAAGCATTTGAGATATTCTATTATATACGTGGCAATGCGAGAATGAATATCGAAGACCGTTTGTATGCGTTATCTCCGTCGGACCTGTATTTCATCTGTCCGGGAAGATTTCACCGTGCTATCCCTGAAAGCAGAGCACCATACGAACGCAGAGTGATAAGGTTCGATTACTCATTCAGCAGACTGTTCGATCCCGGTGACCTACTAATCGACGCAATAAGCAGATTTGGAGCCGTCAATGGCAAAATCGTTGCGGAAAGCAGTATTCCCGCACTTTTTACTGACCTTGACCGATTCATCGATGATCATTCTGAAACCAGAAGGATCGCATGTATCTCTATCTTAAGCAGATTAATGATCGACATATCTAAGCTGTGTGCTGAGTCTCAGGCTCCGGTATATGAATCCGATACAAGTGAGAGAGTTGCTTCAGTTATTGAGTATATCAACAAGAACTTGACAGACGATTTATCCCTAGACATGATCGCCTCGGATTTTTTCGTCAGCAAATACTATCTGAGCAGGATATTCAAGGAGAGCACCGGTTCTTCAATCGGAGATTTTATTATTAAAAAGCGGCTCGTGCTTGCACGCAGACTGATCGTCGGAGGGTCTACTCCCGGCAATGCATGTATTCAGAGCGGCTTCGCGGATTACTCTAGCTTCTATAAGAGTTATCGGAAGCATTTCGGTCTTCCTCCGTCAGCATGTTCGAGTTTACGATGAATGAAATCATGATCGAATTAATCGTTTTAATGTTATAACCCAAATATTGACATTCACACAGCAATAGAATATTATTCTATCATCACATTATCTTTAGAATATATTTCTAACACAATAGTCCATCATAGCGAGGGGTAAACATGAATGAAGCAAATTTTAAGGCTATTATAAAAAGCAAGCATAACACTTACACCGAGGCCGAAAGAAAAGTTGCTGATGTCATCATATCGGACACTCATGCTTTTTCAGATAATGATATGACAGTATCAACTTTGGCCAACAAGGCCGATGTAGCTCCCTCTGCAGTAATAAGATTTTGCCGCAAATCAGGCTTTGCTTCGTTCAGAGATCTGAAATTGATGTTAGCGGTTGAATCTTATTCACGAGAACACCTGTATGCACCGAATGTAGATATCAATGATGATTCATCATCCATAGCAGATAAGGTTTTCGCCTCCGGAATGACCACATTGAAGGACACGATACGATTGCTCGACAGAGAAGCGCTTTCACGCCTTGTTGATACGGTCCTGAATGCGGAAAAGATATTTATTTTCGGAGTAGGTACTTCAGCCCCCCTTGTATGTGATGCTGCTTACAGATTATTACAGCTTGGGTATCCGGTCTTTTCGTCAAACGATGTCGTAAGCATGAAAATGCTGACGATGAATATCGAACGCAATGATCTGGCAATAGGGATCTCTCATTCCGGACGCACCATAGCTACTGTTGATGCGATCGCCTTGTCTCATGAGAAAGGTGCTCACACTGCCTGTATAACGACTTTTTCTGAGAGTCCATTATATAGATCTGCCGATATCGGCATAACGATTTGTTCGGAGGAGAGCCGTTACAAAGTTGAAGCGATATCGTCACGATTGGCACATATGTGTGTACTTGACAGCATAGCGGTATCTCTTGCTACGGCAAAACACAGTGTCACAGCACAACGGATGACCGAGACAGATAGCCTGCTCAGCGGTCTCAGATACAGCAAATGAAGCTATTGAACAGAAGACTGCCGGTAGTTTTTGCTATATGCTATACCTCGTATAGCATAGTGTATATCGCTCGTCTGAATATGACAATGGGCATATCAGCGTTAATAGAAATGGGTTTTCTCACTAAAAGTCAGGCAGGGATCACAGGAACGGTCTTTTTCTGTGTTTTTGCTATGGGCAGACTCGTAAACGGTGCTTTGGGAGACCACTTCCGCCCGGGGCGCTTCCTTGCAACGGGTCTGATGATCATTGGTATAAGCAATATATTGCTTGGAGCATTTCCCATTCCGCCGGTGATCGCTATTCTATGGGGTTTCAATGCTTTCGGCCAATCTATGCTCTGGGGCTCGATCCTTAAGATCATGTCCGGAAACAGGTCTGTTGAAAATGCTGAGAGAAACACTTCTATCATGGTCACTTCCACTGCGGTAGGTAGCATGCTCGGAGTCCTTCTGGCTCTTTTCGCTATCGAGAAGATAAGTGTTCAGGCTGCATTTATTATTCCCGGATTAATGGCACTTATCGCATCGATTTCAGTTAACAAAGGTGTAAGGGATGATCCCACACAGACATCTCAGAAACAAAGTGTTATTCGCGCGTTTTCATCTGCCGAGCTTTTCCGAAACAGAAATTTTCTGAGAGTGATCATTCCTGCTGCTCTGCATGGTGCGATCAAAGACAATCTTACGCTTTGGATGGCTGTTTTTTTCACTGAACGATATGCTATGGATCTTCCCAAGACGACTCTTTATGTCATAGCTATTCCTTTGACAGGACTGTTCGGGAGACTCTTGTTCATGCCGTTGTATAAACTGTGCAGAAGGAATCTGACATTGACTACCGCGATTTCATTCGGGATCTGTATGTTAACAGGAGCAGCTGTTACGATCCGGGGTATAGATCCCGGGCTTTCAGCTGTCTGTCTGAGTATCATGTCAGCCGCGATTATGATGGTAAATACTTCGCTTCTCAGTATATATCCGATGCGATTCAAATCAACCAATCAGGTATCCAAAGTCAGCGGGATACTTGACTTTTTCACTTATCTGGGGGCAGGAGCGGGTTCGCTCATTCTGGCTTTTATATGATCTCAAGTTAGCCATATAGGCTGACACCATGCACTCCTGCCTTTGTCATCTCTGCACACTGCTCTGATATAAGATTCAGTTCCTTTGATACTATATTCACCTTTCGTAATAAGACCTTCTTCAGATGTTACAGCTTCGCCGAAAATACTGTCAGCCAGAAAACCTATCGATGCACAATCAGAGCACTCGACTACCGCTTTACCATCTTCAACATAAAAATCTCTTATCTCCGGCCCGTTTGACGCGTAGAAACTGCCTGCGATGATAGCCTCGGTCACTGCTTGCTGAGTCAAC
>JAQVYV010000171.1 GCA_028708525.1 Eubacteriales bacterium | reverse complement strand
ACCGGAGCAGAGTGATGAGGCTTATCTTGAACAGTTGGTAACTATTATAAGAGACAATAGGATCGACATACTGATGCCGATGGATGACCGTACGACCGGCATAGCAGTTCGTAATTCAGAGTATTTAGGAGGTTTCTGTGGTTTTGCTTTGCCTTCAGTTGAGAATTATGCGATCATTTCTGATAAAAGATCAGCGTTTGATCACGCTGTTTTAGCCGGACTGAACTGTCCCGCTACAGCGAATTCTATGATTGATGGAGACTCTGATATGCCGGAGATTTCCGGGTTGGGATTTCCTCTGATCATCAAACCAAGGCATAGCTCAGGTTCCAGAGGTATGAGAGTTGTCAGAGACAAAGAGTCTTTTGCCGAGGAATACAGGAAAATATCCGCATCGCATCCGGAACCTCTGGTACAGGAGTTCATAGAAATTGCCGATAAGATCGATGTGTGTATGATATTTAATAAAAAAAGTGAAATGAGAGCCTGCCTTGTACAGAAAGAACTTAGAAATTACCCGGATCCTTTGGGCCCGAGTACCATACAGGAAGCCATTATTGATGAAAAAGCAGTCGCGCTGGCTTTAGAGTTTATGAAAGATATCGAATGGACCGGGCCTGTTGAAATTGAATTTGTGAAAGATAAAAATGGTGAATACTATTTTCTGGAAGCAAATACAAGGTTTTGGGCTTCACTTGAACTGTCTGTACTGTCAGGTGTCGATTTCCCGTATCTTTACTTTATGATCGCTAAAACAGGTGATTGTCCGGTCGTTGCAGGTCCTGAAGCCGGAGTGCGGACAAAATGGTCATTTCCGGGTGAAGTGCTTGCTTTGCTGGATCATGTAAAGAAGAAGAAGAGACCTGAGATACCGTTCTTTTTCACAGGTAAATACGGTATAATCAATGATACGTTTAGGCCGGATGATCTGCTGCCTTCAGGAGGTCTGATACTATCGGCGATATATCATGTCATTAACAGAGAAAGAAGACGTGCGGTGCTCAGACGATAATACATATGGACTGGTGACAGGTGAAGTGAAGAACATACTTACAATAGACGTGGAAGACTGGTTCCATACCAATGATTTTAACATCCGCAAGGAGGACTGGAGCAGCTATGAGTCAAGGATCAGAAGAAATACAGAGAAAGTACTTGAGATCCTGGATGAATATGATGTGAAAGCTACATTCTTCGTGCTTGGCGGAGTGGCTGAAAGTGAACCGGGTGTTATAAGAAGCATAATCGAAGCAGGACATGAGATAGGGTCACATGGTTCTTATCATGAGATGGCAGACAGAATGGAACCGAAGCTTTTCAGGGAGGACGTCAGAAGGTCCTGCAGAAGTATTGAAGACATAACGGGTGTTAAGGTCATTGAGTTCAGGGCACCCTCCTGGAGTATAGGTCCCGGAAATATCTGGGCTTTGGAAGTACTTGAGGAAGAAGGGATCAAAGTTGATTCGAGTTTTCAGCCGTTTAAGACTTTTCTGTCGGGAAACAGCAAGCTTCCTATGCATCCCTTCCATCCTGTTATTGAAGGCAGACGTCTTGGCCTTATTGAATTTCCGTCAACGGTTATTGGATTTTTAGGGTTGAGGATGCCGTTTTCGGGCGGAGCCTATCTTAGGATGCTTCCTGAATCGTTTATAATATGGGCTTTTCGGATGGTGACCAGGAAAAGACCCGGCATGATATACGTTCATCCCTGGGAATTGGACACAGAACAGCCTCACATTGAAAGCGAGTTCCCATTCAATATTTCTCATTACAAGAACCTTGATACTACAGAACGTAAAATGAGAAGGTTACTTAAGGAGTTTGATTTTCATTCGCTTTCGGTTGCTGTTCAGAATGATGGATTCCCTGATATAGTTGTTAAGGCGCAGTACCCATGAAAATCGGAATGATCGCTGCCGTTAATATTATCCTTGCTTTTGCAGCTTTAGCAAGAGATATGCTTTTTGCAGTAGCTTTGGGCACAAGTGCAGCAGCGGATGCTTTCATTCTGGCGTTTTCAGTTCCCGATATCATAGGAAACAATATACTTGCTGTAGCTGCGGGGATGGCATCGATCCCTTTACTGACAGAGATCCTTATGAAGAGGGGCACGAACGAATTCGCTCGTGCTGCTAAAATTCTGATCACTTCGGTAATGACTGTCTCTCTCCTGATTTTTGTTTCAGGTTTGATATTCCGGCATAATATCATCGGGTTTGCCGGGCAGGGTATGGATCAGGCAACGATTTCTCTATCAGTTAAGCTTCTTGGTATCCTTATGCCTGCTATGTTGTTTTTTCCTTTATATTCGCTTGGTGGAGCGATATTGAACATAAGAAACAGATTTCTGCCGGTGTCTTTCTCTCCTGTTGTGTTTAATCTGCTGTTCCTTGCAGGAATATTTGCTGCGATGATATTCGTTAGTGATCCGGGATCTATGATCGTATACATTGCGGTCTCGGTAACTGCCGGGACTGCGATGATGGCATTGATAGTATGGGGAGGTATTCTGAAGTACGGGGCTATTGCCGTATCAGATGTCGGAAAAGAATCGACCGGGGTGAAATGGAACGAAATATTACGCAGATATGCAGGAGCATTGCTGCCTTATATCATCGTATATATTGCTTCTCAGGGAGTTTTGATAGCAGAGAGGATACTGGCGGCGAGGCTTGGTACCGGAACGATATCGGGACTCAATTATGCTTACAGGATGGCTTCGCTTCCTACCTGGATATTTATTGCTGCGATAGGTGTGGTGGCTCTTCCTTCACTGTCAAGGATCAGCTGTCGGGAGACCACAGCTGAACACGAGAGCAGCATGATGATCATCCTAAGCAGAACTATCATGATAACGGTACCGTTTGCTGTTTTTATCTTTTTCATGAGGGAGCCTTTGGTTAAATTATTGCTGGGACGGGGAGCCTTTGATGCGGATTCGATAAGGATCACATCGGGTATACTCGCAGGATATTCACTTTCAATAATCGGACAAGGTGTTATTTTTATATGCCTGAGGTTTTTCCTTTCGTTGAGGTATGTCTTGTTGCCTGCTGTAGCGATAATGATCTCGTCCGCAATCAACATTTCAGCAGATGTGATCCTGATAAGAACATTTGGCTATAAAGGTCTTGGGATCGGAGCTGCAATAGGTGCTTTTCTGGGCGGAACAATGCTATTGATCATACTTGACCGGAAAACCGGGAATATGTTGAAAAGAAGTATACTTTCTTTGGGTAAAATAGTGATATCCGGTTT
>JAQVYV010000170.1 GCA_028708525.1 Eubacteriales bacterium | reverse complement strand
TCGGAGGTCTTATATGGATACAATAACTCGGGTCCTTGGGTTGCTTGACAGAAATGCTAAGCTTACCGCTGAAGATATCGCTACCCGTATCAAACTTCCTGTTTCCGAAGTTGAGGCTATTATTCATAAGGCTGAACAGGATGGAATGATCTTAGGATACAAAGCGGTCATCAATTGGGACAGAATAGTCGAGAATACAGTTACAGCGATGATAGAAGTAAGAATAACCCCCCAGCAGAGCCTTGGATTCGATAGGATCGCCAGAAGGATATATAGTTTTCCTCAGGTGAAAGATTGTCTTCTGATGTCCGGAGGATTTGATTTGTTGCTTATAGTTGAAGACCGATCTCTTAAAGATGTTGCAAATTTCGTGTCCGAGAAAGTTGCTCAACTGGATAACGTTATTTCTACGGCAACACATTTTATTCTAAAACGCTATAAATCCAACGGTGTTATTTTTGAAGATAAAGGTGAAAACGACCGGGAGGCTGTCGTATTATGAGTTCTGATCCCCGGTTATCGAAGATAGTGCAAAGTCTGCCACCATCAGGAATCAGAAAGTTTTTCGACCTGGCAAATGAAATGAAAGGTGAAGTCATCTCTCTTTCAATAGGTGAACCGGATTTTGTTACACCATGGCATATAAGAGAGAAAGGTATTTTGTCTCTTGAGAAAGGAAAGACTCACTATTCACCAAATCAGGGGTATATTGAACTTAGAGAGACGATAACTGAGTACCTCGACAGAAAGTTTGATTTGAAATATGACCCGCGTAAAGAAGTCGTAGTTACTGTGGGTGGTAGTGAGGCTATCGATGCTGCAGTAAGAGCGATCGTCGATCCCGGTGATGAAGTTATTATACCGGAACCGTGTTTTGTGGCATATAAAGCATGCGTTATCCTTGCAGGTGCTGTTCCTGTTCCCTTACCATGTAATGCTTCAGATGGATTCAAGCCCGATCCGGATAAACTTAGAAGAATTATCACCGAAAAGACGAAACTAGTGATCCTTGGATATCCTACTAATCCTACCGGTACAACACTCAGCAGGGAAGACTTGAAGCCGATAGCCGGTATCATCGCAGATAAGGACCTGCTTGTATTGTCTGATGAATTATATGCTGAACTTATTTATGATGAAACAGAACATTTTTCAATATCAAAATTCGAAGGTATGAGAGAAAGAACAATTGTGATAAACGGTTTATCGAAAGCTTTTGCAATGACAGGATGGAGGATAGGATTTGCTGTTGGACCTGAATCATTGATCGCTGCTATTAACAGAATACATCAATATGTTATTATGTCATCACCTACTACTGCGCAATATGCAGCGATCGAGGCACTGAAAAACGGAGATGAGTCTGTTGAGGCGATGAGAACTGAATATGATACAAGAAGGAAGATCTTGTTAGAAGCGTTGAGCAGCTGCGGACTTGAGTGTATTGAACCTAAGGGTGCATTTTATGCATTCCCTTCGATAAAATCAACAGGCATGACATCAGAAGATTTCTGTGAGAAATTTCTGTTGTCTAAGAAGGTTGCGATTGTTCCGGGGACTGCGTTTGGGGATGCCGGTGAAGGTCATGTACGAATAAGTTATGCTGCATCGTCTGATAGTATAATAGAAGCAATGCACAGACTTGGTGATTTCTGTGCGGAGGTCACGAGAAGATGATTGAATATGATCAGTTCAGACAGGAAATATCTGAACTTTCAGAAAATATAAATGATTTACGTCAGGCTCTGTATATTGAAAGAAGTAAAGACGAAATATCTGAAATGGAGAACAGAGCACAGGAACCGGATTTCTGGGCGGCTCCGGAGAAGGCTCAGCAGGTCCAGACTAAAATGAAACATCTGCAGAAGAAGGTGGATACATTTGAAGCACTCAGGCGGGAAGTTGATGATCTTTCGGTTCTTTGCTCTTTAGGGGAAGAAGCAGACGATGCGCAGATCGCTGAAGAAATTTCAGCGTTACTTATTAAGATAAGATCGGATTATGAGAAGATAAGACTCGCTACTTTGTTTACAGGTGAATATGACAGTAGTAATGCAATTCTGACGCTTCACGCCGGAGCCGGAGGCACCGAAGCACAGGATTGGGCAGAAATGCTTTACAGAATGTATACCAGGTGGGCTGAAAAGCATGATTTCGAAGTAAAACTTTTAGATTACCTTGATGGTGAGGAAGCAGGACTGAAAAGCTGCTCTTTTATGCTTATTGGTGAGAATGCATATGGTTATATGCGTTCAGAAATGGGCGTCCACAGACTGGTTAGGATATCACCGTTCGATTCTTCCGGCAGACGGCACACATCTTTTGCTTCATTGGAAGTTATGCCGGAGATAGATGATTCAATCAACATTGACATCAGACAAGAAGACCTCAGAGTAGATACATACAGGTCGTCAGGAGCAGGCGGACAGCATGTAAATAAGACAGAGTCGGCTATTCGACTGACTCATATTCCTACGGGTGTAGTTGTTTCTTGTCAGACTGAAAGGTCACAAATACAAAACAGAGAAACAGCTATGAATATGTTGAAATCCAAACTATTCGCATTAGCCAGAGCCGCTCATATGGATAAAATCGAAGATCTGAAGGGTAATCAGATGGATATTGCGTGGGGAAGCCAGATAAGATCTTATGTTTTTTGTCCATACACTATGGTCAAGGATCACCGTACAGGATATGAGACCGGCGCTATACAGGATGTAATGGATGGTGATCTTGATGGTTTTATTACCGCGTTTCTTTCCGGCTTGAAGAACGAGAAATGATTTTTTATGGAGGGCTGATATGAAGAAAATACTTATAATCATAGGAAGTGATTCTGACTTCCCGGTGATCAAAGATTCGCTGAGCATATTGAAACGATTCGGGATTGAAGCGGATACGATCGTTTGTTCAGCTCACAGAACTCCTGACCAGGCTGCTAAATCAGCAAGAGAAGCAAAAGAAAAAGGATACGGCGTAATAATCGCGGCGGCCGGTCTTGCTGCTCATTTACCCGGAGTGATAGCTGCTTATACTACTCTTCCTGTCATAGGTGTTCCGATAGCTTCCGGTCCTTTGAATGGAACAGACGCGTTGTATTCTATAGTTCAGATGCCTTCAGGTGTTCCTGTGGCGGCGGTAGCTATAAATGGCGGCACAAATGCGGCACTGCTGGCAGTACAGATACTTGCAGTAGAAAATAGTGAACTTTCAGAGAAGCTTTATGCATATAAATCAGAATTAAGATCTTCTGTTGAACGGAAAAACATGGTAT
>JAQVYV010000034.1:5163-13811 GCA_028708525.1 Eubacteriales bacterium | reverse complement strand
GAGAATAATCCTGCAACACGTGAAAGGACGCCGGCACGATTCTCAACAAGTATAGATAATGTATGCTGCATGTGATCTCCTTTCCTTTAGTCTATTAAACTAACACTATTACATGCCAATATCAATATTATAAGGCAAAAAGTCTGAAAAGCATCATTTTTGTGAAAAAAAACCAACCCCATCAAATCAGGACTTACAGAAATCCTAATTCAGGATCGGTTCAATTGGTTTCATGTCAAGTCAAGTCAAGTCAAGCTGTATCAATATTCTGAGCAGTACTTTCTTATACCGTCCGGTAGTTGTGAAGGATCTGCGCTGTAAATTATCGTAATGTCTATATTCTGTGATTCTGCGAAAGGTTCAAGTCTCTCAAGAAAACCTTGGAATTGTTCTTCGTCATCAGCTTTAGTGACTTTTCTTATACTGTCGATGTAAATATCAGTAAGGTCATAATCCTTGGAACAGATACCGGCAATGAAGTCAAGTATTCCATCGTATCCCTGTGTTGGGTAATCATTCATGTCGATCAGCCTGATCTGGGGTTTCAACTGAGTATCAAGACGTGTTCCTCTCTGTATGCATACTATTATTCTTGTGTTGTCCGCTGCCTGTCTGTTCATGTCGTCTACGAGTTTTGCCGTCTTGCCGGACCCTTTCAGGCCGACCAATACCTTTATCATGGGCCAAAATCCCCCTTTGCGTTATTCCAGGTGAGTACCTGTATATTTATGATACCGTACTTTATGGATAAAATGAACACAAAATTGTGTCTTTAGAATAAACATTTATACAAAAATGCATGAGGAAAATTGTGTATAATAACATCATGAGTGATATAGACCGGATCAAAGCAATTATAAGTGCAAATGAAATAGTACCGACCAGATCTCTCGGTCAGAATTTTCTTGCGGATGAAACCCAAATATTACGGATAGTCAGACTTCTTGATCCCGGACCTGAAGATATGATCATTGAAGTAGGTCCGGGCACAGGTTCTTTGACGGAGCATATTACAGGGAAATGTCACAGCCTTTCATTGATCGAGATCGACAGACATTTGATACCTTTATTGAGAACGCGATTTTCAGGTATTGAAGGAGTACGCATCATACATGCGGACGCAATGAAACTGGAACTTTCTGATATCATCCTGACAGATAGGCCGATTATGAAGAAAGCAGCCAGGACTAAACTCATTTCAAACGTACCGTACTACATAACGACTCCGCTGATCAACAGATTTGTTTCAACTGTTCCTTCATTCGACAGGATAGTTGTAACGGTCCAGACTGAAGCAGCAGAAAGGATCATGAGCAAGCCGGGCGATGAGGGGTATGGGATATTACCCGTTCTTGCGTCTTTGATGTATGAAGTGCGGATCGCAGACAAGATCCCCGCTCACTGTTTCTATCCTCAACCGGGGGTGGAGTCGTCGGTTATGGTTTTGGACAGAAAAACATCTGTTTTACTTGATAAAGCAGAGAAAGAGGGGTTCATAAGATTTCTGAAGACAGCTTTCGGACACCGAAGGAAGCAGCTTGTCAAGGTCTTGAGAGTCGCTGATGGAGGAGTCAAAGACTTTACTTTCATTAACGAATATTTAGTTCATTTAGGTTATTCGGTATCTGCAAGAGCACAGGAAATAACGCCTGAGGATCTATATCGTGTGTTCCAGAAATATTTTAAGCCCGATCCCGATAAGGATCACGCCACCGATGATCTCCGCACCGCCGCTTATCCTGGAGCCCAATTTTCGGCCAAGAACTACACCGAAAGCGGAAAAGATGAAGGTTATGATACCGATGAATAAGACAGCTGCATATATGTTGATTTTAAGTACCGCAAATCCAACTCCGACTGCTAAGGCGTCGATGCTTGTTGCGATCCCTTGAGTCAGCAGGCTTTTCGTAGTGCATGTTCTGAAAGCGCATTCTGTCTCGGGGGTCTTGAGAGATTTTACAGCTTCGAGTATCATATGTATACCGATCGCTGACAGAAGTATGAGAGCGACCCAGTGATCGGCTGATTCGATAAAGGAACTGAATGTACGACCAAGAAAGTAGCCGATAAGAGGCATGAATGCCTGGAAGAAGCCGAATGTAGCTGCGATCCTGATCACATCCGATTTCTTGAGTCCGTTGTAGCATAAACCGTTTGAGACTGATACGGCAAAAGCATCCATTGACAGTCCGACAGCAAGTATTAGCAGTGTTACAAAATCCATTATGTCCGCTCCATTATATAACTGATCAACGAGGTGAATTTTACATGAATATCAAAGAGAACACAACTGCACAAGAGAGAATCATATATCTGAGAGAGTATATAATCGGATTGATGGAGGATCGGAAAAGGGCTGAATTATACAAAGAATACAGTGCGATTTTTCCGCAATTGGAGCCGCAGGATGTTTTCGGAGCTTTCAGCGGGCTAATGAAAGACGGAGTACAGGTAAACGATCTCCTCGATGTTTTAGGTAAAGTGATAAAGGTCCTTTCAGGAAATCTTCCGCATTCCATTCTTGACGATTTTCCGGAAGGCAGCTTCCTTTACACTTTGATGCAGGAAAACTTAGATGCAGCCATGTTACTGGAGAGATATAAAGCCAAATTCAGAGATGATGACAACCTCAATACAGCAAAACTTCTGACTCAACTTCTCGAAGAACTGAATGGATACGAAAAGCACTTGCTGAAGAAGGAGAACATCCTTTTTCCTTTCATGGAGAAGAAGGACGCTATATATGAAGGATTTGGCATAATGTGGGCTTTGCATGATGAGTTGAGAGGTTTTCTGAAAGCGGTCAAGAAGAGGGCTGCCGATCCTGAAACAGATGCCGATGAACTATATAAGCTTATCGGTCAGCTCTATTTTCTGGTCTTTGGGTTGATAGAGAAGGAAGAAATATTAATGTTTCCAGCGGCAGCGAAGTTTTTTGACGAAAAAGAATTTGAAGATATGCTTCAACAGGCGGCGGAATATGACGGAACAGTACTCGATACTGTCTCTGATTTTCCCGGACTTGAGTTTGATTCACCTACCGGAAAACTCACATTCGAACAACTGGGGCTTATCCTTAACGCGCTTCCTGTCGATATCTCGTATGTAGACGAGAACAACATCCTGAGATATTTCAACTCACCGCCGGAACGGATTTTCCACAGATCGCCTGCTTCTGTAGGACGCAATGTAAGGAACTGCCATCCGCCGAAAAGCTATGACGCAGTCGATAAAATAATTGAGGATTTTCGCAGCGGAGCAAGCAATCGTGAATCATTCCGGATAAGACTTAAGGGCAGGCTCATACTTATTGAATATTACGCAATAAAAGACTCCCACGGTAATTACCGGGGAGTCCTCGAAGCCAGTCGCGATATAACTGATATCAGGGAGCTGGAGGGCGAGAAGCGACTCTGATCAGCTGCAACCTGTCGTAGCACCGCAATCCAGACATACTTTGCATGTGCCGTTCTTGACCATTCTTGTGCTGGAACAGGTCGGGCACAGACTGTCGTACAATCTTTCGCCGGAAGCTTTGGCAGCATGGACAGATGACGAAACGGATCCGCTGACTTTCAGACTGATACTTTCAACTGCCGGTGATATTTTCTCAGCCTTGATCGCTTCAGGGAAAGGTCTGTATTGTTCATCTATATCCTTGACCTGACACCTTGAGTAATCACCCATTTCTATGTCAATAACTTTGCTGATCAAGTCGGATATCGATGTCACATACTTTATATTGGGATGTTTCTTAACAAAACCATATGGTTCGTACTTCTGTCCGCGAAGCATCCTGGATATATCCTGCGGAGGAACGTGATACTGGAGCATGACTGATATCGATTTGGAAAGTGAATTGAGAAGACCTGTGATTATTGTGCCTTCACGGTCGGTCGTTATGTAAATCTCGGATATTTCGCCGTATGGGCCGCGGTTTACCGTAGTATAGATCTTGACATCATCTATCTGAGCAGGGTGTGTACGACCTTGTCTTATACCTATCAGCTTTTCTCTCTTGGAATAAGCGTGCTTGCCGGAAAGATCTTTTACCTTCTCGACAAGCTCTGCGTAGGTAAGATCTTCCGGATCTCTCTGTATTTCATCGCTCAATGAAGTGTTGAGTGGTTGGCTTGCCTTGCAGCCGTCTCTGTAAAGAGTTATGCCTTTGATACCCATTTTCCATGAAGCGAGTATTACTTCCTTGAATTCTTCAACTGTAGCTCTTCGAGGCAGATTGACGGTCTTGGAAATAGCACCTGATATGAGCGGAGTTATTGCAGCGACCATCTTGACATGTCCCATAGGTGAAATGTACCGCTTTCCTGTTCCGCATTCATTAGCTGTGTCAAAAACCGGTAAATGCTCTTTCTTAAGATGCGGTGCTCCCTCGATCTTTCCGTCTACGATTTTCTCGTATTCATAACCGTCATCGTTGACTGTTTCCTTGCGCATGATATATTCGATTATGTCTGCTGTCTCTTCCGGAGTATATCCAAGATTTCGCAGAGCCAGTTCAAGAACAGGATTAGCGATAGTCATAAACCCGCCACCGGACAATTTCTTGTACACGAAATGACTGAAGAAAGGTTCGACTGAAGTAGCACCGCAGTCCATTGCCAGAGAAATGGTTCCGGTCGGTGCCATGACAGAGACTTGCGCGTTTCTGTATCCGAACTTTTCACCATGCTCAAGAGCATTCTTCCATGCGATAAGTGCGGCGTTGCTGAGTTCTTCAAAATTGGCCTTCTTCAGTATTTTATGATTGATCTCCATAGGTGCATATTCAAGTCCCTCATAGGGAGTCTTAAGATGACCTGCGACTCTGGAATGATTTCTTATTACTCTGAGCATGTGCTCCCTGTTTATCTCGTATTTCTCAAAAGGACCTATCATCTCCGCCATTATTGCTGAGGTATAATAAGAGTGTCCGGTCAGTATGCCTGCAAGTGCTGCAGCCAGAGAACGGGATTCATTGGAGTCGTATGGGTATCCGAAGGCCATCAGAAGCGAAGAAAGATTAGCCATTCCAAGTCCGGTCGTACGGAACATATATGTTTTACGGGCGATATCTTCTGTCGGGAACTGCCCCCAGCGGATCGATGCCTCAAGTGCCAGTTGAGTTATGCCGACGACGTGCATGTATGATTCAAGGTCAAAAGAATTCGTGTTTTCATTGTAGAATCTGAAAACATTTATCGAAGCAAGATTGCAGGATGTGTCGTCAAGGAATGCGTATTCACCGCATGGATTGGTTGAGTTGATCCTGTTTCTGTGAGAGTTGTATTCGCCGTCTTCGCCGCACGGACAAGTGTGCCACGCGTTGAATGTGCCGTCGAACTGGGGAGCAGGATCAGCGCATTTCCATATCGCGTTATTGAATGTATTCCAGATATCGTCTACTCTCAGCTCTTTACTTGCGTCTTCGGTCTTACGTCCCCGGGCGATTATCGTAGCATCCGGATCGTTTTCGAGGTTTTCTACTTTGCGCATAAATTCGTCATTGAAACGAACTGAATTGTTTCCGTTCTGTCCCGATACTGTCTCATAAGCTTCACCTTCGAAGCTTGTGTCATAACCCATTTTACCGAGAGCCCTGACTTTATCTTCTTCTTTAGCTTTCCATGAAATAAAATCCATGATCTCCGGATGGTCAACATCAAGGCACAGCATCTTGGCAGCCCTTCTGGTAGTCCCGCCGGACTTAATGGCACCGGCGTTTCTGTCGAGTCCTTTGAGGAAACTCATCAGACCTGAAGACACGCCACCGCCGCTAAGAGGTTCGCCTTTACCGCGGATCGCGGAAAAATTAGTACCGGTGCCTGAGCCGCCTTTGAAAAGACGTGTCTCGGTTATGTAATGCTCGGAAATGGAATGAGGTCCCAGAAGCTTGTCTTCGACAGAAAGTATAAAGCATGCTGAAGCCTGGGTCCTTGTATAGGAATCCTTGCTTTCTGTTACCTTTCCTTTCTTCTCGTCATAGTAGTAATGACCGGATTTATTGCCTTTGATACCATAGGCAAGATTCAGACCGGTGTTGAACCACTGAGGAGAGTTAGGGGCTACCTGCTGATCGAGGATCATATAGACCATTTCATCGTAAAAAGCTGAGGCCTGTTCGTCTGTTGTTATAAGATCTTCATCTCTGAGTGCTCCAAGCCAGAAACTGACCATTCTGTGTGCGACCATCTTCATGCTGTTTTCGTAACCGCATTCGTTATTGACTCCCGCGCGTCTGAAGTATTTCGACGCAATTATATCGCAGGCATTCTGTGAATAAAAATCAGGGAATTCGAGATCCCTCATGTCCGTAAGCGTGCGTCCGCTCTTGTGGTCTTTCAGAACCACATCGATTTTCTTCCAATTGAAAAGATCGTACACTGTCCTGGACGGATCCCTTTCCAGCTCCTTTGTGTAATGCCTCTTTAAGATCGTATCCAGTGAACTCATGATCAGCCTCCATATGAATTTTCCACAATATATTGATTTCTAGTGGGATTATTATACAACATGTTGATTATAAATCAAGGGGTAAAAATTGACAATACGAAAAACGGATGTTTTTCTTAAAATTATGTTACAGTTGATTAGCGGGGATATGTCTTATATAATCAGAGTCATCATAGCAGATGCTATTACACACGGGATTACGGATAAGGAGTCGGTACAATGAGCAGAGTTTTGATAATAGGCGCCGGAGGGGTAGCCAATGTGGTAGCACATAAGTGTGCGATGAATCCGGATGTTTTCGAAGATATTTGTATAGCAAGCAGGACCGTTTCCAAATGTGAAGCGATCAGGAAATCGATAGGTGAGACAAAGGCCGGGATAACGACAGCACAGCTTGACGCTGATGATACAGCACAAGTCATTGCTCTGATCAGGGAGTTTAAGCCTGATATTGTGATCAATGTAGCTCTGCCGTATCAGGATCTGTCTATCATGGACGCATGTCTTGAGACGGAGACGGATTATCTGGATACCGCCAATTATGAACCACCGGAGGTCCCCAAATTTGAATATAAATGGCAGTGGGCTTACCGTGAGAAGTTCAGGGATGCAGGTATAACAGCTGTTCTCGGGTGCGGATTCGATCCGGGTGTTACCGGAGTTTTCAGCGCTTATGCCTTGAAACACTATTTTGACGAGATCCACAGCATAGATATCGTTGACGCCAACGGCGGAGATCACGGATATCCTTTTGCCACCAACTTCAATCCTGAAATAAACATCAGGGAGATAACCGCGAAGGGCAGATATTTCAAGGATGGAAAGTGGATAGAAACAGAACCGCTTGAGATAAAGCAAACTTATGATTTTGACAAGATAGGACCGAAGAATATTTATCTTCTTTATCACGAAGAGCTTGAGTCGCTTGCTGATAACATACCGGGCATAAAGCAGATCAGGTTCTGGATGACTTTTTCAGATAATTACATCAACCACCTGACAGTTTTGCAGAATGTCGGCATGACATCTATTGAACCTGTCGAATTCAAAGGAATGAAAATCGAACCGCTCCAATTTCTGAAGGCTGTTCTGCCGGATCCGGCCTCACTCGGACCCAGGACCAAAGGGAAGACTAATATCGGGTGCATTTTCAAAGGCATTAAAGACGGTAAAGAGAAAACTTATTACATATATAATATATGCGATCACCAGGAAGCATATGCCGAGGTCGGATCACAGGCCATATCTTACACGACAGGTGTGCCTGCCGTTACCGGTGCCATGATGGTCCTTAAAGGTCTGTGGAAAAAGCCAGGCGTTTACAATGTCGAAGAATTTGATCCGGATCCGTTCCTTGATGAGCTTGCTAAGCAAGGTCTGCCCTGGATCGAAGATCATGATCCTGTACTGCCGGAGGGGATGTAATGGCAGTGCTGCCTGATTTTGGATCATATCCGTCTCCATGCTATGTGGTAGATAAAGCGCTTATACGGAGAAATCTTAAGATCATCTCTGAAGTCATGTCGGCTACGGGATGTAAAGTATTGCTTGCGCTTAAAGGCTTTTCTATGTATTCTCTTTTTCCTCTCGTTGGGGAGTATCTTTCGGGTATCACAGCAAGCTCTCTTAATGAGGCAAGACTCGGATATGAAGAAATGAGGAAGGAAGTACACACATATTCCCCTGCGTTTTCTGACAGAGATTTTCCGGAAATACTTAAAATCAGTGACCATATAGTTTTTAATTCGTTCAGCCAGTGGCGGAAATTCCGTCCGGCTGTTTCTCAGTATATTGAAAGGACCGGCAGGGTTATCGAATCCGGGATAAGGATCAATCCTGAATACTCGGAGATCAAGGTGCCTATATATGACCCGTGTTCAGTTGATTCGAGGCTTGGAACGACAATCGCGAATTTTGAACCTGATGAGCTTGACGGGATCTCAGGACTTCACTTTCACACTTTGTGTGAACAGAATTCTGATGCTCTGCTGAACACTGTACCTTTCGTTGATGAGAAGTTCGGCAAGTACATAGCAAAGATGAAGTGGCTCAATATGGGCGGAGGGCATCACATCACGCGTCCTGACTATGATATGGAAGGACTTGTCAGAGCGATCAGGTTTTTTCAGGAGAAGTATGGAGTTGAAATCTATCTGGAGCCGGGTGAAGCAATCGCGCTGAACACAGGTTATCTTGTT
>JAQVYV010000034.1:0-5063 GCA_028708525.1 Eubacteriales bacterium | reverse complement strand
CATGCTACGCACGAGGGTGACACAGGTTCACCGGAAGTGCAGATCGCTCTTCTGACCGAGAGGATCAATCATCTGACCGAACATCTGAAGACCCATAAGAAGGATCACCATTCCAGAAGAGGTCTGTTGTTGATGGTTGGAAAGAGAAGAGGATTGCTGGATTACCTGACCAAGATGGACGTTGAGAGATACAGAGCCATCATAGAGAAGCTTGGGATCAGGAAATAAGTAGTCTGAAGTGGTGAACCGGACAGGTTTGCCATTTTTTTAACAGCGTTTTTACACGCAGGATCAAATATCAGGATCCTGCGTGTATTACGGATATAATAAGCAGCTGCAAGCAGTAGAAGGTAGATTGTGCTCCCGGTAATATTATGATTACGGAGGCAGACTCTACAGACTACCGCCATTGCAGCTAATGTACTATGGAGGTAAATACGTACAAATGAAAAAGGTTTTTACAACAACACTGGCCGGAAGGCCGCTCTCGATCGAAACAGGTAAACTGGCTCAGTTTGCAAATGGTTCGGTATTGGTAAGGTATGGTGATACCGTTATACTAACTACAGCGACAGCATCTAAGACACCCAGGGACGGTATAGATTACTTTCCTTTGAGTGTTGACTATGAGGAGAAACTTTACGCAGTCGGGAAGATCCCGGGTGGATTTATAAAGCGTGAAGGACGTCCTTCAGAGAAGGCTATTCTGACATCAAGGGTCATCGACAGGCCGATGCGTCCGCTTTTCCCGAAGGATCTCAGAAATGATGTTATCGTGAACAATCTGGTTCTCTCGGTAGATCAGGACTGCTCACCGGAGATAACTGCTATGATCGGTTCTTCAGCAGCCGTGGCTATATCGGATATACCGTGGAACGGTCCGATAGGCGGTGTAGCGCTGGGTCTCGTTAACGGAGAAGTGGTGATAAATCCTGATCTCGAACAGCGCGCGGAAAGTGATATGTATGTCACTCTTGCGGGAACAGACAGAAAGATAGCTATGATCGAGGCCGGTGCTAACGAAGTTAAAGAAGATGTCATGCTTGACGCGATAATCAAAGGGCATGCAGTTATCAAAGAGATCGTTGCATTCATCAATTCTATCGTTGCCGAGATAGGTAAAGAAAAGTTCGAGTATACATCGGTAGATGTGCCTGAAGATGTTTTTGCCGCAGTTAAAGAATACGCATATGATAAGATGCGCTCTGCTGTCCTTTCAGATGATAAGAATGTCAGAGATTCTGCTGTGGATGCACTTACTGCTGAGACGAAGGAAATGTTAGCTGCAAAGGACGAGTCATGGACTGCATTCGCAGGCGAAGCGATCTATAAACTTGAGAAGAAAGTCGTTCGTGAGTATCTTTTCAAGGAACATAAGAGAGTGGACAGCCGTCCGATCGATCAGATAAGACCTTTGAGCGCTGATGTAGGTATCCTTCCCAGAGTCCACGGTTCAGGATATTTCTCGCGCGGACAGACACAGGTCCTTACTATATGTACACTTGCTTCGCTTTCTAAAGTCCAAATGCTTGACGGACTTGATGAGGAGGAAGAGAAGAGGTACATGCACCATTACAATTTCCCCGGATACAGCGTGGGAGAAGCTAAGCCGAACCGTTCACCGGGAAGACGCGAGATCGGTCATGGTGCTCTTGCAGAGCGTTCGCTTGTTCCTGTGCTTCCTTCAGAAGAGGAATTCCCATACGCGATCAGACTTGTATCTGAGATAACGATGTCCAACGGCTCTACGTCACAGGGATCGGTTTGCGCAAGCACACTTGCTCTTATGGATGCCGGTGTGCCGATCAAGAGGCCTGTTGCCGGTATTTCCACGGGCCTTATCGTCAACGAAGAGAATGAGGATGATTTCCTGGTATTTATGGATATCCAAGGGATCGAAGACTTTTTCGGAGATATGGATTTTAAAGTAGCCGGGACTTCGGAAGGGATCACATCCATACAGATGGATCTTAAGGTAGATGGTTTGTCTTATGATATGATCAGGCAGGCTTTGGATATGACACGCAAAGGAAGACTTCAGATAATCAATGATGTTATAGCTCCTTGTATTGCTGAACCCAGGAAAGAGCTTTCAGACTATGCTCCTAAGATTCTGAAGACAACGATCGCAATAGATAAAATAAGAGAAGTCATCGGGTCCGGAGGAAAGGTCATCAACAAGATCATCGCCGAGACGGGGACCGAGATCGACATTGATTCGGATACAGGACATGTATATGTTTCTGCTGTGGATATAGTTCAGGGAAGAAGAGCGATCTCTATCATTGAAGGGATAGCCAATGACCCTGAGGTAGGTGCGGTTTATACCGGTAAGGTCACGAGATTGATGACATTTGGCGCATTTGTTGAGATACTGCCGGGTAAAGAGGGATTGGTACACATATCCAAGATGGCCTGGGAGCGCGTAGATAAAGTAGAGGATGTCGTTAAAGAAGGCGACGAAGTGCAAGTTAAAGTCGCTGAGATAGATGCGCAGGGCAGGATCAATCTTTCTATGCGTGACTGCACGGAGAAGCCGGAAGGTTATGTCGATCAGCCGGCAAGAGATGGCGGAGGAAGAAGTCATAGTGAACATAGCGGAGACAAGCGCGGGTTCAATCCGCGCGGCGGAAATGACCGCAGAGGCGGAAATGACCGTGGTGGTGCTCCGAAAAAGCGCGGGGGCTTCAGGGATTAAATGAGGTTTGATCCGGCTTGGTTTGTAAGGCGGACCATTGAAAGAAGAAAGATCAAAGCTGATGCTTTAGCCGGGATGGACCCTCATGAACAGAGGGTCCATCAGGGCAGAAGAAACTTTGTTATCGATAATATTTCCGCGTATGTGATCGTTACTATATGCGCAGGAAGCTATCTTGCCGGATTGTTACAGTATGCGGGAGTTCCGGATGAACTTAACGGTCTTATACTGGCGATCCCGGTTCTTGCAGGGGCGTTTCAGATAGCCGGTGCTCTTGTTTCCCAGAAATTGAATTCACAGAAGACATTTGTTGTTAGCGGTATCGCGATACAACGTTTCTGCCTTTCTGTGATTTTCTTTTATCCTCTTATATTTGGTCCGGGACTATTGGCTTCGGTGATGATGGTGCTTACATATGCAATTGGATTTCTGGCCGGAACAACGGTCGGACCTTCAGCCGGAAACTGGCTTGTTTCTCTTGTTCCTTCAGGTCAGAGAGCGAAGTATTTCAGTTACAGGGAGAAGTTGAGTTTGCTTTTCGTTGCAGCAGCGACAGTAGTAGCCAGTCAGTTTCTTGACAGATTCAGAGCTGCGGACATGATCGTTATCGGGTTCGCCTCAATAGGTGCTTTTCTGATGATATTCACAGTTGTGGATGTGATCCATGTATCGCGGATATATGAACCTCATTCCGGTATCGAGAAGCGGAGGGCGTCACTTAGTGATATTGCGGAACCACTGAAGGACGCAACTTTCAGGAAGGTGATCGTAGTTCTTGTATTGTGGCAGGCATCGGTGCAACTTGCGGTGCCTTTCCTGGGGCTGTATTTTATCGATAATATCGGTATCAGTTATTCTATGATAGGTATAGTTGCGCTTATCATTACTGTTGAAAGAGCTCTGATAGTTGAAATCTGGGGCAAACTAGCAGAGAGGAGCACCTGGGAGAATGTTCTTAAACTTGCGATCCTTATTTTCGCTTCAAGTCAGTTCATGCTCTTCTTCCTCAACCGGAATAACTTTATCTGGTTCTACCCGTTGACTCAAGTCGTTTCGGGAATTGCATGGAGTGTTCTGAATATCGGTTTCTTTAATTTTCAGTACCAGTTTATTAAGCCTTCACGCAGTACAGTATATATTGGTGTCTGCGGTGCAATAAGCGGGATCGCGGGTTTTGTTTCTGCTCTGGCCGGTTCCGGGATACTTAATGCTGTCGGGAGTGGAGGAATTGGCCGGTTCGATGTCAGCGGACACCGGATCTTGCTGCTGGTTTCATCCTTTATAAGTATTGCGTTGTTTCTGTATATGCATTTAAACTTTCGTAAGATAAGAAGTCCCGAAGAAAAGGAGTTGTCATGAATATTGAGAAAATCATTTCCTGTATAGATCACACATTGCTGAAACAGGATGCTTCAGCTGAAGATATCTACAAACTTTGCGAGGAAGCTTTGACTTATAAGCCTGCGAGCATATGTATACCACCTTTTTATGTGAGATCAGCTGTTTCATATCTTGACGGCAAAGTCCCGGTCTGTACGGTCATCGGATTCCCAAACGGATATCAAACCTTGAAATCAAAGCTTTATGAGGTTTGTGATGCTATAGGCGAAGGTGCTGATGAGATCGATATGGTGATTTCTATTGCTGCTCTGAAAAGCGGTTTGTTCGATTATGTGCGCGATGAGATAGGTCTTCTCAGGCAAGCCTGTGCCGATAAGGTGCTTAAGGTGATCGTCGAGACTAGTCTTCTCACCGAAGAAGAGAAGATACGAATGTGTGAAATCGTTACTGATGCAAGAGCGGATTATATCAAGACGTCTACAGGCTTTGCTTCGGGCGGTGCCGAACTGAGCGATATAGAATTGTTCAAGACTCATATCGGTCCTGATGTGAAGATAAAAGCAGCAGGGGGGATCAGGGATCCGGAAACTGCCTGGCGGTTCATCGAGGCAGGGGTTTCGAGGATCGGGAGTAGTTCGGTGTTAAGGATGATAGGGAGTGAACAAATTAAAACGTGAATGCCTGTTCGGTTTTAACTATTGACATCAACTTGGCGTTCATTTATACTCGATTCTTGCATAGGGGAGTGGCTCAACGGTAGAGCAACGGTCTCCAAAACCGTTGGCTGCAGGTTCGAATCCTGTCTCCCCTGCCAGATAATTTATAGGAACGGGGGGTTTTACCTCCCGTTTCTTTTGTTATATAATATTGCTGTTAATAGTTTGTTCTAATCTGGCAATGGGGTTTCAGTGTAATGTATAAGATAAGTGATTTCTCTAAAATGGCCCAGGTTACGACTAAGATGCTGAAGTATTATGAACAGTGCGGTCTGATAAAGCCTGCTTACACTGAACCTTCCACAGGC
>JAQVYV010000169.1 GCA_028708525.1 Eubacteriales bacterium | reverse complement strand
TTTTTTTCGGGATCGATCTGCCGCCCGAAGAAAAGCTTGATCCGAATATTTTTCAAAACACAAAATTCGTTGATCTCGCGGATATCGTTACAGATAAATATCCTGACAGGTATTTTGATGAAGACGGAGGGCAGGAAGACGAAGAACATGATCACACCGGCAGAGACCCGCATATATGGATGTCTCCGGTAAGAGTGATCGCAATGGTGGAAGCTATAGCCGAAGAAATGAAAGTTCTTGATCCTGCTAACAGTGAAACATATGCTGAAAATGCAGCGGGATATATTCAGCAGCTCACTAAACTTGATTCAGACATAACCGGGACGATCAACGCTCTTTTGCAAAAGAAAATGATCATGTTCCATCCTTCACTGGGATATTTCGCTGACGATTACGGACTTGAGATGTATGCGCTTGAGGACGCAGGGAAAGAGGCTACGGCAAAAAATCTGGGAGAGATGATAGATCTTGCCCGTAATGAAGGTATAAAGGTTATTTTCACACAAGCAGAAAATGCAGGATCGCAGGCTGAAACTTTTGCGAATGAGATCGGTGGAAGAGTCGAAGTGCTCGATCCTCTATCGGGAGATTATATCGACAATCTATATCTGATCGCTTCAAAGATAGCGGAGGCAGCAAATGAATGAATCCAGGGGAACAGCGATACATGTCTCAGGGCTGACGGTCGCATACGGAAATAATCTGGCTCTTGACAATGTAAGGCTTGATGTTGAGATCGGTGATTATATGGGAATAATAGGGCCGAACGGTGGAGGGAAATCTACTCTTCTGAAAGCCGTTATGGGGCTGACCGATATAATGTCAGGGGAAATCACGATCATGGGAAAGAGTCTGCGTGAGGGCAGAAACCTTATCGGATATGTCCCTCAGAGCACAGAATTTGACAGAAGTTTTCCTATCGATGTTCTTGAAGTCGTTCTTACCGGGATGCTGCCGATAGGACTAAAGCCATTCAGGCGATACTCAGAAGAGGAAATAAGGCAAGCACATTATCTGCTCGGATCTGTAGGTATAGAGCACCTTGCCCGAAATCATATATCTGCTTTGTCAGGCGGGGAATTCCAGAAAATGCTCATAGCTAGGGCACTGGCGGCTAAACCGAAGATACTCCTTCTTGACGAACCGACTGCAAGTGTTGATGCATCCTCCAGAGCGCAGATATATGATCTGCTTGATGAGCTTAACAAGGAAGTCACGATAATTCTTGTTACCCACGATCTTCTTGCGATATCGTCAAGAGTCAGAAGACTTGCCTGCCTTAACAACAGACTGATATATCACGGAGAACCGGAGCTGAATGAGGATGTGGTTACGAATCTGTACGGTTGTCCTGTAGATCTTATAGCTCATGGTGTTCCTCACAGAGTTCTGAAGGAACATGGCGGAGAGGACGGATGCTCATGTTAGAAGCTGTTTTACAATATAGATTTCTTCAATATGCTATAGCGACGGGCATTTTGGCGAGTGTTCTCGGAGCTGTGATCGGAGTGATAGTAGTCGAGAAGCGACTTGTAATGATGAGCGGAGGGATAACACATACCGCTTACGGTGGAGTAGGGCTGGGATATCTGGCAGGGTTTGAACCGATGATCGGAGCGTTTGCTTTTGCGATCGCCGCTGCTTTGGGGATGGGATACATAAAGCGAAAAGGTACGTTCAAATCTGATGTTATCATAGGACTTTTCTGGTCGCTCGGGATGGCGTTGGGGGTTCTGTTTATTTCAATGATGAAGGGTTATCCTCCGGACCTGTCATCATATCTGTTCGGCAATATTTTATCTGTAGGGCTGACCGATTTTACTATAATGGCTCTTGTGACTGCAGTGGTTTTGCTTATTGTGGTAATATTTTTCAACTACTGGAAAGCGTATCTTTTCGACGACAAATTCGCAGAGATAAGAGGCATTAGTGTACCGGTAATGGACTACCTGATATTCGTCATGATCGCTGTGTCTGCTGTCGCCATGATCAGGGTCACGGGGATCATCCTTGTTATTGCTTTGCTGACTGCTCCGGCTGCGGCAGCGTCTCTTCTGACTGCCGGGCTTGGCAAGAGGATGGTGATAGCGGGAATTCTTGGGACTTTCTTTACTATGGGAGGACTTTGGGTATCATACATGCTGGATATTTCTACAGGTGCATCGATCGTGATATTGGCTGTAATATCTTATTTTCTGATATGGTCAGCAGTCAGGATCTTGGCCGTCAATGCGGGCGGCAGGGTCAGGAATAAGTGGATGTCATGATGAAGCAGGAACTCACATTTGAGAAAAGAGGAGAGATCCTGAAACGATCCGGTCTCAGACATACAAAGCAGCGCGATCATATAATGGAGGCACTGACAGAGACCGGCACACCTTTGTGCGCACAAACCATATATGACATGTTAAAGGAAAACGGCATGGTCATGGATCTGTCAACTGTATACAGGACTTTGGATACACTTGAATCATCCGGCGTTGTCAGGAAAATCGTTTTAGAAAATGATGATTCCGCGCATTATGAATTTGCCGGAAACGGACACAGGCATTATCTGATCTGCCTTTTATGTAAGAAAATAAAGAGTATAGAGTATTGTCCTCTGGTGTCCTATGAAATGTCTCTTTCAAAGGAAACCGATTTTGTCATAGAAGGGCACAGCCTGAATATATACGGGTACTGCCCTGAATGCTCGGATAAACGGAGGGAGTGACTATCGTCATTAAATGGCTCTTGATAACATCCGGTACGATCAGTCTGATTCTCGGAGTAACGGGTATATTTCTGCCTGTTCTGCCGACAACACCATTTCTTCTGCTTGCAGCATTCTGTTATGCGAGATCATCCCGGAAACTTCATGACTGGCTCATTTCACGCAAGCATCTTGGACCATATATCCATAACTATATGGAACACAGAGCTATTAAGAAAAGAGTTAAAGTGAGAGCTGTCATTTTTCTCTGGGCTGCGCTGATCCTTTCTATGATTCTTGTAGATCATTTGTATGTGAGGATAATTCTTCCTCTGATAGGTGCGGCTGTTACCTGGCATATCGCTTCCTTGAAGACTATCGAATGATTTGGTGATTTTGTCACTTTTGATTGGGTCATGTTTATGATAATATCATACTAAACACATAGGAAAACTACCAAGTGTTAATTATAAAGGAAAAGGAGACCCGAAATGAGGATCATGACAACAACTTTGGTACTGGTATCATCTTTACTTCTATTTGTGTCTGGTTGCTCTGCCGGCAAAGAAGGTACGGGTTACATTGAAAGCATGGAGAGTATGGAGAGCATGGAGAGTATGGAGA
>JAQVYV010000168.1 GCA_028708525.1 Eubacteriales bacterium | reverse complement strand
TTGAAATCTATAAAGAGGAACAAATGTATATCAAACTGCTGAAACTGATTGAATCCCGCGGCGGACTTAATGATCTTAAAGAGTATCAGGAGGTGCTTGAGAATCAATATCACAATGAGGTATTAAGATTGTACCTGGCATTTCTTGATAAATCGGCATCTGTACAGGGAACTAAACAACATTATATGGAAATCGTGTCCTGGATGAAGCACATCGGCAAAATGAGCGGCTGTAAGGAGATCATACAGGAAAAGGCAAAGGAGTATGCTGTTTTATATAAGCGGCGATCTTCGTTTATTCGTGAATTAGAACGTTTGTAAGGTGCTGTTGGGAATATTTCCGAATATCTTTTATAAGCATTATTCTTGAATTTAAAGCAACAGTTCAGGGATCCTGTAGTATTTAACGGCTATGCATTGCCGACAGGCAGCATTACTAAGTGCGCAACACGCTCACTTCATCATCTCACTAAAAGTAACAAGATTTACATTGCCGAGTTCATTCGCTTTATCAATACAGCCTTTTGTGAAGCCGGTTTTGGCAAAAAGATAAAGGCAGACATTGGCATAACGAAACAGCTTGCTTCGCTCAGCCAGAGTGTCAAGCACGCCTGCATCAACCTTTTCATTTGTCCATTTACACTCGCAGAAGAGAGCAGAACCTGCAGCATCAGTACCCATGATATCAACTTCAGTCTCACATCTGTTTTTAGGGTCGTTGCCCCACCAGCGGCCTAGGTCTGTGAACGTAATAGCTGCTTTGCCCTGCTTATTCAGCTCCCACAAATACTGCTTACAGATTTCTTCAAAGACAGCACCCATATAGGAGGAAAGCTGTTCGCTTATATTTTTATAGGCCAGGTCTGTCATGTCTTTTTGAATGATTGAAATATTGGATGGTACAAAGCGATACCAAAAGCGGAACAGGTTATCGGCGATCACATAGATTGTTTTCTTCGATGTTTTTTCTGCAAAGGGGGTTTCTTTTTTTATTATTCCAAGGGAAATCAGGTTTTTCAAATAAGCGGAACAGGCGCTTGTTTCTTCTCCGACCTTGCTTGAAATCTCAGATAGCTTTGTGCTTCCTGTTGCGACAGCAGATATAATTGCGTTATAAATTGCAGGTTCACGAACCTCCTGCTGCAATAAGTTGTTTGGCTCCTCAAACAAATAGGAGGTTGAATTCAAAAGTTTATTCTTTATATTGTACTCAAGGGAAATGTTATCATCCATTTGAAGAAGATATTGGGGAGTTCCTCCAACCAAACCGTAAACGGTAGCCATATCCAGATCCGAGAATTTGCTGAAGTATTTTCTGCTTTCAAAAAACTCGAATGGCAATATTTTAAACTGAGATGTTCTTCTTCCATATAGCGGACTTTTATAGCCGAGAACCTGTTCCTCCATAAATGACATTGATGAACCGCAGAGTATAAGGAAAAGCTTTGAGGTGTCCTTTTTCTTGTCAATCAGTACCTGCAGCATGGAGGCTATTGCCTTATATGATTTGGCAATGTATGGGTATTCATCTATGACGAGTACTAATCTTTTTGTTTCTGCAAGCGTGAATACATATTCCAATGCTTCCTGAAATGAAGAAAAGACCGGAGCAATAGTTGATTCAGTGGTGTAGCTGAAAATACTTCTACTAAAATTTTCGAGATTCTGTTTTGCGTTGGTTTCAATTCCAGTAAAATAAATCGTATCTTTGTCTTTTACAAATTCGTTGATCAGCGCAGTTTTACCCACCCGTCTTCTTCCGTATATGACAGGAAACTGAAACTTGTCTGTATCATAAAGGCTGTTTAGGTTTTTAAGCTCTTTTTCACGACCTATAAACATGGATCCACCACCTCTTGAAACCACTAAGATACGATTTACTAAATTATATCTTAGCAATTTTTGTTTGTCAATAACAAGGCATGAAATTTAAACACATCTCTGGTTCCAAAGTGATAATGTCCCACTTATTCCAAAATGATTATGTCCCACTTGAAACCTTGAAATTATGATCTTACTTAACTGGCCTGAACCTGCTGCCTGGACGTCACGCGGGCTTCACCGACGATCCACCAGACAACGGCACTTGTTATAGCGGCAAAAAAGCACCAGACTGACAGCAGATATTCACTGTAGAAATAAGCTGCGACTGCATAGGATACGACAATTACTGCGCCCAGCAGCCAGACCTTACGCTTGGATGTGATAAGGAAGGGCAGAAGTGTCACAGCCAGATAGGCCAGATAAGCGATCTTAAGAAACTGCTGCGGTGCATTGACTCCATAATCGATATGCATATAGTCGATCCTGACAGTGACTTCGTAGATCAGAAAACCCGCAAGATAGGATAACGAAGTCGCCACACCGAGTGCAGTAAGGGTATTCAAAATTGGCTTCCTTCGTCGGTCCGTCTCCATAAGTCTGACAGACAGAGGTACAAAAGAAGGCCAGATCAATAATGCAACCGCAAGGAAAGCATAGGCGGAGAGCTTAAGCATAAGATCCTTCTGTTCTGATTTGAGTGCGGTCCAGACGAAGCCTTCAGCGATCTGCTGGACACCGAATACCAGCGGCATTGCAGCAAACAATCGTTGATCCGGTTCGCGGTTTTTGCGAACAGAAAGTATTCCGATCGCAGTCAATGCAGAGCCGCCGATGAAACTCGCTTCAGCTGAAAAACACATATAAATGGCCTCCCGGATGTTTTATGATTTTCCCTACGAAAATTTTACATCTTCTCCTGACTGATTACAATAACAATGATAGTATAATGTTTATGAAAGGTACAGATCAGTATTGAGAAGAAAAGAAAGCAATGGGTGAAGCTTTATGAAAAATATTGTTATAACCGGCAGTACGCGCGGTATAGGACTATGCATGGCTGAAGAATTTCTGCGATCAGGATGCAATGTAACGATATCCGGCAGAGGAGAGAGCCTCAGTGGATCCATAACAGAGAAGTTATCTGAATATTCCGGACAATATCTGTATCTACGATGCGATGTTCAGGACAGAGCAAGTGTGCAGGATCTTTGGGACGAATCACACGAAAGATGGGGTGGAGTAGATATATGGATAAACAACGCAGGACAAAATACTCCGTATCGGTATGCATGGGAAACGGATATAAGGCATACTGAAAATGTTATCAAAACGAATATTACAGGTATGATCTATGGCTGCCAGGTTGCTGCGGTTGGAATGATCAAAGATGGCAGAGGTGCGATATACAGTATGGAAGGGCTTGGATCGAACAACATGCTACAGAAGAAAACGATACTTTACGGTACGACCAAGCATGCGCTGACTTATTTCATGAAAGG
>JAQVYV010000033.1 GCA_028708525.1 Eubacteriales bacterium | reverse complement strand
TCACCGTTTCATCTTCATTCAGTGTAAAAACATAATATTTGCCCAGTTCCCTTCTCATCGCTTCAGCCGGGAGCATAACCACATTTATAGCAGAAGCTGTTTCTATCTGAGCATCTATTGTAAATCCGGGAACCAGATCAGTAAGATTTTCTCCTTCGATACTCATCACGATTTCGACCTGAGGCTCTGATGTAAAGCTACTCCCCGATGAGGAGCCAAACATTTCAAGACCAGGTATCTGTTCAACACCACTGCTTGCAGCTATCCTGCCTTCCTTTATTACTTCACCTGTAAATTCAAGTTCTTCATATGTAAACTTAACAGGCATACCTTCTTCGATACGGCCTGAATCGAATCTTCCCGCATAGAAAAATGCTTCCGGTATAGTATTATCATAAATAGTAACTGCAGCTCCACTGTTAGCGGCTCCGGAATTTATTCCGCCAAGCAAACCCTCAAGACCTGAAATACTGCTCAAATCTCCTAACCCACTTGTAATGTCTGAAGAAGATGAAGGTCCTGTATGATCACCGACTTTAACATTTACGGCCGAGACAAGTCCGGGAGTCTTAGCCTTAATGTACGGCTGAGATTTATCAAGCCTGGATTTAGCTGCTGATTCTCTGGCTTTAGCCTGATCAAGAGGACTCTGCACTGATATACCCATAGCAGATAACCCGCTCAACTGTCCGGAAATATCTGATGCTGAAAACAACAGACTTCCCGTTCCTTCAGCAGTGATCTTGTTAAGGAGAGATTCGAGAGCAGCATTGGCCGCCTCTAATTGTTTCCGGACCTCTTCAGTCGCTTTGGAGTAATCCTCATTATCTGCAATTTTTACTGCTCCTGAAATAATTTCAAAGATAGCGGTCAGATCCTCCTGTGCTGTCTCAGGCTGCATCTGTTCGATCACTTCATTAAGCTTATCCGAGAGTTCCGGATCGATCTCCACTTCAGATGGTGAGCTGCCCGCTATGGCAGAAAATTGTGATATCGCTTCCGAAAGGCTCGATGACAACAAAGATATCTGCTCACTAAGCTCCTTTGATCTCTGCTCAGCGATCCTTTTCTCTTCGGCAGCTTTCTTCTCAAGTTGTATCCTGGCATCACGTGCTGCCTCATATTCATCCTTCAGCTCATCCTGATCAAGTACAACAAGAATATCCCCTTCATTGACCTGCTGATGGACCGATACTTTGATTTCTTTAACTTTCTGCGAGACCTCTGCTGAATGGTCGGTCACTGCTCCTGCCCTGATATTGGCAGTGATGTAGTAATTCCTGCTTATATCGCCCTGAGTCAATTCAACAACTCTGATTACAGGGATCGGTTCTCTTTTCCTTGTCAGTAAAAACGCTGCTGTCAAAGCTGCAACCAATACCAGAGCAATAATTAATCTTTTAATATTTCTTTTCCTTCTGATAGAGTCCTGAAGCATATAAGCCTCCCATCCAATTAACTGCAAAGCTATATTTCATCATAACAACTAATGATATCACGATTTTGTAAAACGGATGAACAATTAATCAACAATGACTACATGTTTTTCATAGATAGTGATATCCTTTTACGTTGGATATCAACGGACAAAACTCTGATCATTACTCGCTGACCGGCGGAAACGACAGTGTGCGGATCTCTTACGAATCTGTCGGCAAGCTCTGATATGTGAACAAGCCCGTCCTGATGGACCCCTATATCAACGAAAGCACCAAATGCAGAAACATTCCTTACAGTCCCCTGCAGGATCATCCCTTCTGACAATTCCTTTATATCCATAGGTTTATCCCCTGAAATCATTTCAAAATCATCGCCTCTCGGGTCTCTGCCGGGTTTAGCGATCGCTTCCAGAATATCCGTCAAGGTATGGGTACCGATCCCTGTATCTGAGGCCAGCCTGTTTAAACCGTATCGCTCCGCAAGTTCCTTTGCCATAGAAGGTTCGGGCCCTCCAAGCAGTTCGAGCATTTTCCGGACTGCCGAATATGATTCAGGGTGTACCGCTGTCCTGTCGTAAAATTCAACCGAATCACTTATGCGAAGAAATCCAGCGCACTGTTCATAAGTCGCCGGACCGAGTTTCTTTACCTTTAGAAGCTCACGTCTCGACGTAAATCTCCCGTTAGCTTCGCGCCATTCAACGATATTCGCAGCAACCTGAGGTCCTATCCCTGCAACATAGGACAATAATGACGGGGAAGCGGAATTCAGTTCAACTCCCACAGTGTTGACGCAGTCTTCGACCACTCCTTGGAGACTCATCGCCAGTTTCTTCTGTTCCATATCATGCTGATATTGACCAACTCCGATCGAACGCGGATCTATCTTAACAAGTTCAGCGAGTGGATCCTGCAGTCGACGTGCTATAGAAACGGCACTTCTGAAGGATACATCGAGATCGGGAAATTCTTTCGCTCCGAGCTCAGACGCTGAATAGACCGAGGCACCGGCTTCATTGACGATACAGTACGCAAGTACGCCTCCAAGTTTCTTAACTATTTCAGCCACGAATCTCTCAGATTCACCTGAAGCTGTACCGTTTCCGACCGCGATCACTTCGACTTTGTATTTATTCACCAGATCACAAACTATTTTCTCGGATTCAGCCTTTCTGTTGTGAGGCTCATGAGGATATATCACTATAGTATCAAGACACATACCTGTAGCGTCAACAACAGCAAGCTTACACCCTGTTCTGTAAGCCGGATCAAACCCCAGAACAACTTTATTTCTTACGGGTGCCTGCATAAGTATATTCTTGAGATTAAGTGAGAAAATAACGATCGCTTTATCCTGAGCATCTTCTGTCAGGATATTCCTTATCTCTGTCTGAAGAGAAGGTTCAACAAGACGTTTCCAGGAATCTTTACATGCGCTCCTGACCAGTTCCCTGCATGCTTCCTTGCGCAGTCTGAGATCCCTGATGAAATGCTCATATGTTATATGTAAAGCAACTTCTTCATCAATTACGACTTTTACGGACAGAAAGCCTTCCTTTTCACCCCGGTCGATAGCAAGCACTCTGTGGCCTGCTGCAGCTTTCACAGGTTCGCTGTAGTCATAATACATCTCATAGACCGACTGTTCTTTCTTCTTCGCTGAAGACCTTATCATCCCGGTATTTATCATGAGCGTTCTGAGACGTTTTCTGAGAAGAGCATCATCAGAAATCTCCTCCGCAATAATATCATTCGCACCTGCCAGCACATCTCCGGTGTCATTGACACCTTTATCCGTATCAATATATTCCTGAGCAGATTTCTCAAGATCTGCCATATCAGAATCACCTGCGAGGATCAGACGAGCAAATCCTTCCAGACCCTTCTCCCGTGCTATCATGGCACGTGTTCTTCTCTTAGGTCTGAAAGGTCTGTAAATATCCTCAACTTCGTTAAGACTCGCACACGCCTCTATGGATGCTGAAAGTTCATCCGTCATCGAACCCTGTTCTGATATCAGCCGCTTCACATCATTTTTTCGTTCAAAGAGCGCGCGCAGTGCAGATAGTTTCTCGGACAATATCCTGATCGTCTGATCGTCAAGATTTCCTGTCACTTCTTTGCGATAGCGCGCAATAAAAGGAACAGATGCTCCGCTGTCGATCAGTCTGACAGTTTCCGCGATCTGTTCCCTGCTTATTCCAAGAGTATGTGATAGTGATTCGATTATATTCATGCAACGCCCGTAATAATGGCTGAGATCTCTACAGGATCATTGCAGAATAACCCCAGTCATAATTCTTCCTAAGTAATTCTTCTTTCGAAGGCATATTATACCACAGGCGTCCGGACTTATTCACTATAGCGAATCCGCTTCCGATTATCTGGAAAGTGAATCTTCCGGCAAAAGTCCTCTCAAGCATCTTGGTCTTCTTTCCCCTTACCGTGACTGCTTTGATACACTCATTCAAGTGCCCGATATTTCTGTCATACATCGGTCCGATATTGCCTGTCTTGACGGGATCTGTTATGTCGATGACCTTCAGGTCGCAAAAGCAAAGTGCCGGGAGGTTTATCTTTAATTCATCCGAGACCATGTAGTCTCCGTACTCCTTCGGCTGAAAAGCACTTATGACCAAAGGGTTGATCGGAGAAAGATCCTGATACAGATAATAAGGCTTAGGTTCTGAATGATCCGGAAACTCAGACTGTACAAGTTCAAGAGTGCGTCCGTCAGACGTTGTAAGGTACATGTTACCTATCATGTCCAGTGGTATTCGTTCAAGGACCCTGTATATGGACAGGTAGAGTGAATTCTTCGGTTTACCGTCTTCATGCGGCACGGCATTCTTTCTTGCATGCTCCCAGTCAAAATCGTCACCAAACTCACCCTTCAGTTCAATAAAAATAAGTTGCTCATGTGATCCTGATTTATAACCTGTTGCCATATAAGCACCGAACTGAACAGGCGTCAGCATTGAGACGATAAGCGCTTCGGTCGGGAAAAGCGTCGCATAGTAATAGATCTGTGACATAGTTCTCTCCTCCTTATTCTTACAGCAAAGACTGGATCCAGGATATCAGATTATTATCCTGGAAAATCGGTACTGCTATCAGCGAAACGACTGCCATGATCTTTATCAGTATATCCAATGAAGGACCCACCGTATCTTTCAACGGATCTCCGACGGTGTCTCCTACAACAGAAGCCGAGTGAGCTTCAGAGCCTTTCCCGCCGTAGTATCCTTGCTCGATATATTTCTTGGCGTTGTCCCACGAACCTCCGGCGTTTGCAGTGTATAAAGCAAGAACGACTGATGTGAGAGTAGTACCTATCAGCATTCCTGCGACGAAGTTAGCTCCGAAAATAAACCCGCTTATCAGTGGTGCAGTCACAGACAGAATAGCAGGAAATTTCATTTCCTTAAGTGCTCCGGCAGAGCTTATGCGGATACATGTCGTGTAATCAGGGCGCACCTCCCCTGTCAGAATACCCGGTATTTCCTGAAACTGTCTCCGAACCTCCTGGACCATTTTCCTTGCAGCGTTGGCAACAGCCTCAATAAGGATGCCTGAAAACAGAAACGGTAATGTAGCACCCGCAAGTCCTCCTGCCATCGTCAGAGTATCGATAAAATTGATATTGAGAATGAATCCGCTTGTATCAGCAGGTGTAGCCTGCGCATAAAGAAAAGATGAAAACAATGACAGAGCTGCAAGTGCTGCAGATCCGATGGCAAAACCCTTTCCTATGGCTGCTGTAGTATTACCCACCGCATCAAGCTTATCTGTGATCTGCCTTACGCCCGGTTCGAGCTTCGACATCTCGCTTATTCCCCCCGCGTTATCGGCAATCGGACCGTAAGTATCGACAGAAACAGTAGCAACAACATAAGAAAGCATTCCTATTGCAGCCATAGCCACACCATATATTCCCGCAACGGCATTTGCAGCGATCGTAGCTACAGCCATAACAAGGATCGGAAAGAAAACCGACTTCATACCGACAGCCATTCCCTGAGTTATGTTGAGAGCAGTTCCCTCTCTGCTGGCTTCTGCAACTTTTCTGGTAGATTTAAAATCATAGCTGGTGTATCTTTCTGCAAGCTGACCGATAAATATGCCTGACAGGTTTCCTACAACAGCTGCGATCCAGGGACTAAGTGCTCCTATCTTGAACCCCATAGCAGCTGTGTTCTGATCTTTAAGGAAAAACCAGGTAAAGACCCCGGTTCCGATTATCGTAAGCAAGGCAGAAACCTGTGTTGACCTGTTAAGTTCCTTATGCGGATCATCACCGGCTTTTCTTGCCAGCAGGAACACTATGCCTACCATACATGATAGTACGCCTATTCCGGCAAAAACAAGCGGATATATCATCAGCTTACTGATCAGCTCATAACTGATCGCTCCGCCTATCGAGTCCAAATTAGTAAAAAACATATAAGAGGCAAGAATAATGCTTGAAATTATTGCTCCTACATAGCTCTCAAGAAGATCGGCACCCAAACCTGCCACATCACCAACATTGTCTCCGACATTATCCGCTATCGTAGCAGGATTTCTCGGATCATCTTCCGGGATATGTGCTTCAGTCTTACCAACCAGATCAGCCCCCATATCAGCGGCTTTCGTGAATATTCCTCCGCCGACACGGTCAAACATAGCTATTATCGAACACCCGAGAGCATAACCTGATACTGTCATAGTAAATGGTATGAATGTGATACCCATCCAATTCTCAGTTATTGCGAGTTTAGCCTGATCGAGTTCTCCTAAAAGCAAACCAAACACAAAATAAACGATGACCAGTCCCAACAGAGCAAATCCGCCCACAGACAAGCCCATAACAGAACCGCCTCTGTATGCCACTTTTAAAGTCTCTCCGAGACTGCCCGTCTCTCGCGCCTTATTGGATACCCTGACATTCGCTATAGTCGCTATCTTCATCCCTATCCATCCGGCTGAGCCGCTCATCAAAGCTCCAAGAATGAACGCAACACCTGTCTGCCAGGTTACAACCACCCCCAGCAAAACAGCGATAACAGCGGCGATCTTAGCGATCACGCCGTATTCATGCTTAATGAAAGCATCAGCACCTTCTTTAATAGCCCCGGCGATCTCTTCCATCAACGGTGTTCCGGTACCCATTTTCTTCACGGCAAAAAAGTTCACGGCAGCAAGCCCTAACGCGGCTATTGCAGCCAAAGCTACGAATCCCAGCAAAACGATCACACTCCTTGTTAAATCACACAATATGAGACATAATAACATCCCATATCGTGTGAATCAGTTTTATTTCGTTAGGAATTGTACACCAGAAACAACACAACATCAACCTGTTTTTACCAATAGGCTAAAAATAAGCAACATAAGACAATGATTTCAGACAAATGAACAGATGCTTATGAAACCAACACCTGTACCGATCCTATCTCAACACCCAGAACTCTGAATGTCCAATCTCTTGTATAAGGCAGTGATCCGTTTCTGACAAAAATCACAGAATACTCACCATTCCCTAAATCTTCAAAAACGACATCCCAGTAAGACTGGTTATTAAGAGTAGCCAGTGTATCCCATGTATTGACACCGGCAATATATATTTCAATATCATCTTCTGTCAGTCCGCTTACACCGTTACCCATAGCATCCTTTACAGAAACGTGCAGAGTGGCTGTTCCGTCGTTATTGTTGACTGCAGATAAGCTGCTTATGTCGCTTCCTATCAAAGGACAGATCTCAAATATGTACAAAGCTGTATCCGCTATGCCGCTTACTTTGATGAATCTTGCTCCTTCAGGTACATAATAGGACACCAGCGGTTTGTAGCCACTAACACTCAACAACTGCTCACTACCGGGCATCTGCTCATATGCCCACCCGAGGGTCTCAACAGCAACATCATGCGCCAGTCCGTTTGCGCCATTCATCATGAATCTTGTGTATGTCCCCGGAGCGATCCCCAGATCTGCAAGGTCGAACACCAGATGACCTGCTTGTTCAAATATATTGGCTGATGTCAGTTCATTGCCGTCAAAAGCATCCTCAAGATTATTGGCATATCTGGTATAGGGGTAATCCACTGCAGGATCATATTCACGGATCTCATATACATAAAGAGCACTGTCCGCAGGTCCGGCTATCTTTAGAAAAGCAGCCCATGGCGGAACTGTATATTCATATGTGTTCTTAATGCCTTCTATAGGGATCAGTACGGTCTCCTGCTGAGTTGGAGTATCAAAATAAAGGTCAAAAGTATAAGCTGTAAGTGAAACGTCTGCTGCGCTTCCGTCAGGAGTGTTCATAGTTATAGCAGCTTTCATCCCCGGATGGAGCTGCATTCTGTTGAGCAGGTACAAAAGATATCCGTCCCCACTAAAAACATTGGCTGAGGTAGATTCACTGCCGTCAAATGCATGCTCTGAATTATTGGCGTACAGCATCTTATCTCCGGGCATCTCGTTCTGTTTCTCTGTTATCTCGTAAATATAGAGATCCGCCCCGTTTATACCGGATATTCTGACCCATACTGCCCAGGAAGGAACCTGATACTCATAAGAATTCTTGAATCCGTTTACATTTATTGTTTTAGTTTCCTGTGTAGCAGTCTCAGGTGAAAAAATATAATCGAACGAAAATGCACTTATTGTAACTGAATTCATCTCTCCGTCAGAGGCGTTCATGTTGATCATGAGATCCATTCCGGGATGAAGTTTGATGGTGTTCGCAAAATATGTTATATATCCGCTGCTGTCAAATATATTCGCGGACGTTGATTCATTCCCGTCAAACGCGTCGTTAAGGTTATTCGCATTACGGAATCTGCCCGGTTCGTTATATGGATCATACGGAGAGATATCATAGACATAAAGGGCTGAACCTTCTACACCACGTATCCTGATATAGCCGGCTGCTCCGGACAAGTTGAATAAATAGCTTCCTTTATGACCATATATATCGATAGTGTGTACAGCACCGGGTAATTCTATTCCGTTAACATCCAATTCTTCGATCGTAACGGTGTGGTCACTGTTATCCGATGTATTCATTATTATGCTGATCGGTATTCCGGGATAAACGCCCAGAGTATCGAGTCTGTACACGATATGTCCGTCACCGGTAAATATGTTGGCAGAAGTCTCTGTGTCGTCATCATAAGCATGGCTCAGATTGCTGGTGTCAAGCGTTGCGCTTGTCCCGTCATCTGCAGCATAAGTACCGGTCCCAAGACCGGCAAAAGAATAAAATATCAGACATACTGAAATAATTATAAAGGTAAATACTCTGAGCAGAACATGATGCTTACTGTGTACGCCGACCGAACTAAATGAACCATTCATATGATCATCTCCTATTCAAACAGCTAAGCATATTACAACAGAATAATTCTACGCCGCTCATACACGAATGTCAATAACTTTCGTTTATGGTGTGTCGAGGGGGACGGGGGTTTAGAACCCCCGTCCCCCTTTGCTTTCCCCTTTGCGTTTACTAAATCAGCTAAGCCATCCGTCGACCAGATCCCTGTTGTCTTCTATCCAGTCTCTTGCGGCTTGTTCCATATCATCTGCTTCTGAAACAACCCCGATAAGCTCACCAAGCTGTGCAGGAGTCAGGAATATCGATGAAAGGAAATCAGCGATCTCCGGCTTTTCGGCACTGAAATCATCTCTTGCCATAACATTGATCGTTTCCTCACCGCCGAAAACATTTTTCGGATCATCGAGGAACTTCAAATCAAATTTTGCAAACTTCCAGTGCGGTGCCCAACCGGTAACAACCACCCACTCTTCATTTTCATAAGCTCTCTGGAGTTCAGCAGTCATAGCCGCGTCACCGCTCGTCAGAAGTTCCATATCAGTCAACCCGTATTCAGTCAGAGCTGTTTCGGCAGCACCCATGATCCCGGCACCGGCATCGATACCGATTATCTGTCCCTCGAATTTATCAGCGTTCTCATTTAATTCTTCGATCGAATCGATCGTGACATACTCAGGAACTACCAATCCAATGGCAGCACCTTCATACAAAGGACCGAGATCCTCGACGCTGTCCTTAACCGCTGCATAGTAATTAGCATGAGTACCGGGAAGCCATGCGGTCACCATAAAATCCAGATCTTTGGTTTCAAGCGACTGCCACATAAGGCCCGCTTCCATATCGCGGATATTGACATTCACATCGAACTCATCCTCAAGTATAACTTTAACCAAATGGGTATTCGCTGTCGCGCAAGCCCAGTTAACATAACCGATCTCGATTGTTTCTTCCTTTGGTGCGCATCCGGCAAGCCCCACCGATAATGTAAACATTACGGCTGCAAAAAGCACAACTAGTTTTTTCGTTTTCTTCATCATTGTTCATCCTCCTCTTTTCAAACGTATGTGCATATACTTATCAGGCTTCATCCTTTTTACGGGACTTACCCTGTGTAAGTCTGTCTAAAATTATGGCTATGATAACAACAGCCAGTCCGCCTTCAAATCCCTTCCCGATATCCAGATTGGACAGACCGGAAAGAACTACGGAACCCAAGCCTGCACCTCCTATCATGGAAGAGATAACTACCATAGAAAGTGAAAGCATTATACATTGATTTATTCCTGCCATGATCGTTGGCATAGCCTGTGGCAGCTGTATCTTGAACAGCATCTGATGCCAGTTAGCTCCAAAAGCATGCCCTGCTTCGATCAGTTCCTCCGGGACCTGCCTGATCCCGAGATTTGTAAGTCTTATCGCAGGCGGCATCGAGAAAATTATAGTTGCGATGGAAGCCGGCACTACTCCAAGCCTGAAAAAGAAAACAGCAGGGATAAGGTACACGAAAGCCGGCATAGTCTGCATGAAATCCAGGACAGGTCTGATGACTTTGTTAGCGGGCTCGAATTTTGCCGATAAAATACCAACCGGAATACCCACCAACAGAGATATCATAGTAGAAGTTATTATAATTGCCAGAGTCGAGATCGTCTGATCCCACAATCCCATATTCGCGATCAGGAACACTCCTGCAAAACTAAACAAAGCAAGCCCTTTTCCGGAAAGAAAATATGCAAGGACGGCGATCAGTATGGCCACACCCCAGAAAGGCACGAAATCCAGAGCCGCCTCTATCCCTTCAACGACAGACATAACAACAAGTCTTATCAAATCAAACAGTTCTCTCAGTGCGTCACTAAGGAAATAGATTATTTCCGCAAAAACATCACCTATTGGTAATTTAGGCATCGTTACCACTCTCCTTCCCATTAGTCAATGCTTCAAGGACCGTGCTTCTCACGATCACACCCAGAAGTTTGCCGACATCATCGACAACAGTCACAGGTCCGCCGGTATTTGTTGCGGTTATACCGATCAAATCTTCGATACTTGTGTCAGGAGTAACATTTACCAGAAGCGAACCGTCAACTATACGCTCCAAATTTGTATGTTTCTCGTCAACAGCTTGACGAACCAGATCAGGTGTCACTGCTCCAAGCAGTATCCTTCCCTGATCACCAACGACTAAAAGCCTGTCCAGACTGTATTTCTTCAATTCTTTCAGCGCGACATTCGGTCCTTGGTTGACCCTTATTGTTGTCCATGGCTTATTCATAATATCCCCGGCTTTAAGCAGCTTCGACTTGTCAACTCCCTGAACGAACCGTTTCACATAATCATCCGCGGGAGCGGTCAGGATCTCTTCCGGTGTACCTATCTGTGCCGTTTTACCGTCTTTCATGATCATGATCCTGTCACCGAGTTTGATAGCTTCGTCAAGATCGTGTGTTATAAATATGATTGTCTTCTTCATTTTAGATTGAATATCGATCAACTCATCCTGCATGTCGCTTCTTATAAGCGGGTCCAGTGCACTGAAAGCCTCATCCATCAAAAGTATCTCAGGATCATTTGCCAGTGCTCTCGCAAGACCGACTCTCTGCTTCATTCCTCCACTCAATTGATCAGGCAGGGAATCTTCGTATCCTTTCAATCCGACAAGTTCAAGTGATCTCTTCGCCTTTTCTGCTCTTTCGGATTTGTCCACTCCTTTGAGCTCCAGTCCGAATTCGGTATTAGATAAAACGCTTCTGTTCGGCAAAAGAGCAAAATTCTGAAATACCATGCTCATGGATCCCCTTCTGATATCAAGAAGTTCCTTCCTGTCCATCTTCAGAATGTCTTCACCGTTTATAAAGATCTCGCCTGAAGTCGGTTCGATCAACCTGTTCAGGCAACGAACAACGGTCGACTTACCACTGCCTGAAAGACCCATTATCACAAATATCTCGCCTTCGCGAACCTCGAAATTTGCATCATCTATTCCGATCGTCGCTCCGGTTTTCTTCAGGATCTCATCTTTAGATTTGCCTTCAAGAAGCATCGATTTGGCTTTCTTATGATTAGAGCCAAATATCTTATATAATTTCCTGACTATTATTTTACTCATTCGTCCTCCCTTAAATTAATATTTTTCCTTATCGCAAACACAATAGCAAACACAAATAAAGTGCGACAAATAAAAGCACGTTGTACTCTCCGAAAAATAATTATAAAATCTGAAAAGTCACAGAATATTGCTGTATTAACGATATTTGATTGTTATTTAGTTGTCAGTTGTCACATTACGCTTGGTTAAGCCGCAACCATGGTAGTGTAACACAAAACCCGGATATCCGCAAATCTTTCGAGGGGGCTTTCACGACGAACGCATCAATAGATAAAAAAGCAGAACAACAAGAAGAACTAACAGTTACACCAAAAAAGAGAAGCAGAAACAACAAAGGATCATATATTGAGACAAGACTTTGTGCCGGAAAAGAAAGTATTCGGCAAGAGAAAACAAGCGCTGCAGATAAACGCAAAGAAAGCAGACGAACCTAACCGGTAAGATTCAGGATTTAGATATAGTAAGGGACTCCAACAGTTCATCATTGCTTAATACATTGAGTACATTGGCCAGACACTCCGCCATAGTCCAGCCAAACTGCTTACGCATCGAGCGTATACTGTTATGCTTGAATAACGGCTTGCAGAGTTTTAGCATCGACAGAGTCATCTTATTTATAAGACTCAGATTGCTGAACGCATTTCGGTCAACGGTAGTATTCCCATCCTCATTAAAAGAGACATCTAAATGCCAATGCAGACGGTTTTCGACTCCCCAATGTCCGCATATGGCATCAGCACACATCTCTACATCTGTTACACTGGAAATATAGTAACGCTCTTCTGCTGTCTGCATGCCGGTCACGAGATTGACCATGGTTTTCTTGTAACAAATGAAACTTTTGAGCCCGGACCACTGTCCCAGATCCTCAAACCAGCTGACCTTACGCGTCAGAAAAAACTCTCTTGTTTCTAATTGATTATGTGCTTTTTCTGAACTTCTGTAGTAATCTTCCCCCTTCGAGAGTATCTTTGTACGTACATCATCAGTGAAGTACGCTCTGACTTCTTCATCCATGCAGCTCTGATTACCCTTTAGTGCACCCACGTAGTCTCCTTTCTGCTCCCGGATAATCGCAACGGTGCGCTTTTGTGTGTTCATAGCATCAAATGTTACAATGCTGTTTTTAAGTTCCATGCTTCCCAGAATATTCTGTGCAACCGGTATCTCATTGGTCTTTTCTCCGATAGCACCGGAATATAGGCAGATACCGTGTGTATTGTCATATATATGCAGAGTCTGAAGGTTGCGTATTTCTTCAGAAGTATCACGTTTACGTCCTGTACCCCGACTCTCTTTCCCGTCTACACAGATGTGACGTTTATCCGTGTTATTGATCTTGAGAACTTTCTTCAATCTGCCTATAATATCTGCCATGTATGCGACAGTTGCTGCTTCCAACTGGCTTGACCGGATCAGTCCGAAAACCCGCCGGAATGTGTCATGGGACGGAATACCGTTCTCCAACTTAAGAAACTTTTTCAACCATTTCCGGTATGATTTCCCGAACAACTCCATGTCTTCCCAGTTCTCCGCTCCGCCTAATACCGCTAAAAATGCTATGACGATGATTTCTTCCAGCGGATATTGGATCATCCCTGCTATACGCCGGTCATCGATCAGTTTAAGGTATCGGATAAACCGTCTCATCGTTATGACCGGTGGTTTATTCGTGTCAAAATCCATCACTGTCTTGAACTTCTCTGCATATTCCACAATAAACTTATTTGTTCTTGCCATACACAAATTACCTCCCACGTGTTAGTTTTTCTATCCCTGCTTCCTGGGTCTGCCGGGCTTTCCCTTTGTAACATATTCCCCGGCGTCCTGTTCAAGTATCTTCTCTATCTTATCCAAGCTTTCCTGGATCGACTTGTCCAGCTCCCGCAACTGTTGTCTGTGCTCTGTCCATCGCAGATAGTTTGCAGCCAGCTGCCGCGCCTGAGCTGCCAGTTGATCGTTTACCGTTGTTGAAATTATCTTCTGTCCCTTCTTATGCTGGTATATCCACAGAAATGGTCCATGCGGATTTCCGTTGTGACATTTGCAGTTCTTATTCCCGCAAGTTTTATACCGCTCGTAAACCTGTGCGGCTATGTATGGTCTATTGTCCATCGCGCTATGCA
>JAQVYV010000167.1 GCA_028708525.1 Eubacteriales bacterium | reverse complement strand
AATATTTTTAAAGAAACTAAAAAATAATATATTACTCACTTTTTTTTATATGAGAAATCCTGTCACCCATTGATACAAAAGGGCTAGCTGGATTTTTTTCTCTCTCAACTGTCAAAGATGGGATTATCTGTTATAATATTTTTTTATCAATAATACAATGAAATTAATAAGGAGATCCTCATGGGCGGTATTTTCGGTGTTGTTTCGCGGTCAAATTGTGTAACTGATCTGTATTTCGGAACTGACTATCATTCTCATCTCGGAACTGTTAGAGGCGGGATGGCGGTCTGGCAGGGGAAAGAGAAAGGATTCAGCAAGAAGATACATAATATCGAGTCAGTACAGTTCAGAGCGAAGTTTGAAGACGATCTGTCCGGATTGGATGGCAATCTGGGCATAGGGTGCATAAGTGACACTGAACCTCAGCCGCTGACTGTTTACTCGCATCTTGGACATTATGCTATCACTACTGTAGGCCGGATCAACAACATAGAAGAACTGGTCGCGAAAAGTATCAAGGCGAATAAAGCACATTTCCTTGAAATGAGTCATAGTGTGATAAATCCGACTGAATTGATAGCATCATTGATAGATGAAGAGGAGTCGTTTGAAACAGGGATCAAGAAAGTGCACAGTGTTATCGACGGATCCTGTTCTCTGCTTGTCCTGGACTCTGAAGGGATCTATGCCGCCAGAGACAGATACGGAAGGACGCCTTTGATAATCGGAGAAAAGGACGGAGCATATTGCGTTTCGTCTGAGACCTGTGCGTTTCCCAATCTGGGCTATAGGACAATGAAGGAACTTGGACCCGGAGAGATAGTTCATATAACTACTGAAGGTGTCAGCCAGATATCTGCTCCGGGAGATCAGATGAAGATCTGCGCATTCCTTTGGATCTATTACGGATATCCTTCTTCTTCTTATGAAGGGGTAAATGTTGAGGATATGCGATATCGCAACGGTGCGGCTCTTGCGCTCAAAGATAATGCTGATGTCGACCTTGTAGCCGGTATCCCGGATTCGGGTGTCGCGCATGCAATCGGGTATTCCAATCAGGCCAAGGTGCCCTACGGGAGGCCGTTCATAAAATATACACCTACCTGGGCGAGAAGCTTTATGCCTCAGGATCAGAAGATCCGCGATCTTGTCGCGAGAATGAAACTTCTCCCGATAAATGACCTGATCAGAGGTAAAAGAATACTTTTCTGTGATGACTCGATAGTCCGTGGCACACAGCTTCGTGAAACTGCAGAGCTTTTATATGCTTCGGATGCTAAAGAAGTGCATATAAGGCCTGCTTGTCCGCCGTTGCTGTACGGATGTCCTTATTTGAATTTTTCACGTTCCAAGTCTGAACTTGATCTGATCACAAGACAAGCGATCAGAAAGATCGAAGGTGTCGTGCCTGAGTCTCTTGATGAATATGCAGATCCTGATTCGGATAAGTATAACTGTATGATCGAGTGCATCAGGAAGAAGCTTAATTTCACTACACTAAGATATCAGAACATATTTGATATGCTTGACGCGATAGGAATCGATCATTCTAAGGTATGTACATATTGTTGGACAGGAAAGAAATAGAACAACTTCAAAGCTGCCATTTGTGTCCGCGGGAGTGCGGTGCCGACCGCCTGAACGGTGAAATCGGATACTGCGGGATGACTTCTGTGCTACGGGCAGGACTTGCATATCTTCACATGTGGGAAGAACCGGTCATTTCAGGTGAAAGAGGGTCGGGTACTGTTTTCTTCAGCGGGTGTAATATGAAATGCAGATACTGCCAGAATGCGGATATCTCGTTCAACGGTGCCGGCAAGGATATTTCTGATGACAGACTCAGCGTGATTTTTATGGAATTGCAGGAAAAGGGAGCTCATAACATCAATCTTGTGACGCCTACTCATTATGTACCGCAGATAGCGGGGGCTTTGAGAGCTGCGAAGGCAGCAGGTCTTCATATTCCTGTTGTTTACAATTCAAGCGCATATGAAAATGTAAGTACATTAAGAATGCTCGACGGGCTTGTTGATGTGTTTTTGCCGGATCTGAAATATTACGACACTGAACTCAGTGCTAAACTTTCTGACGCACCTGATTATTTTGTAAACGCAGCGAAGGCTGTCGCAGAAATGGTGAAGCAGCAACCTGAGGTGATACCGGATGAGGACGGTATCATGGTGAAAGGTGTTATCGTGCGCCACCTGGTGCTGCCCGGGCATTCGGATGATTCTAAAAGGATCCTTGAACATCTTGCAGCTTCATATGGGAACAATGTCTGGCTGAGTCTGATGGATCAGTATACTCCGTTGAGACCGATAAGCAAAATGGCGGAGATGAGCAGGCGTGTCAGTTATGATGAGTACGATGATTTGGTCGGGTACGCTTTGTCTCTTGGGCTTGACAAGGGATTCATCCAGGAGGGAGGGGCGGCTGAAGATAGCTTCATCCCGCTTTTCAACGGGGAGGGTATTTAGAACAGTACTCATATAGCAGTTTCAAATAAGTCCGGTAGTTTTCCATGCTGACCCCCGGAGGTGTCTGATGGTCCACACCGGGAATGTATCCACCTGATACAATTGCAGGTCTGATCCGCTCGAATTCATTGCGGATCGCTTCTTCTCCGAGATGCATGACGGTTTTGTCGAATCCGCCGATCATTATGAGCTGAGGAAAATTCTGCCTGATCCTGTTGACATCCACACCGGCCATTCTTTCTAAGGGCAGTATCCCTTCGACTCCGCCTTCGAGGAACCATGGGATGAGGGGCTCAACGAATCCGTCTGTATCTATAAGGACTTTCGTGCCTTTGCTTTGTATCACGGGAGCAAGTTCCTGGTAGAAGGGGAGTATAAACTCGTCGTATTGATCCTTTGACAGCATAGGTCCGTGATTGTATGAGAGGTCTTCGGCAAAAGTCATGAATTCAGGCTTTATCAGCTGATATATCACATCAATCAGTTTATGATGAAAATCACTCAGATCGCGGTTAATTCTCAGCATCAGTTCGGGCTGGTCGTAGAAAGCGTACAAGTGGTTTTCTATTCCGAGGATCGTTCTGGGGAACCAGAAGAAGCCTTCTAATGTATACCATATCGCACTGTCTTGGCTGCCCGGGGTCTCAATAAATCGCTTTATGTCATTGTATGCTTTATCCAGCAACGCATCGGTAAACAGATGCTTGCTGATCTCTTCATATCCATTTTCATCTGAAACGATAGGACCACCGTGATATCCCGGAATCGGGCATGAGTTTTCTTTTAGCTGAAACCAGAACTGATGGAGCTTGTCCAACCCCATGTATTTGCATATATCGTCATGTGCGGTCAGTTCCGCAGGAAGTCCCTGTGATTTCCATTCATCTGTGGTTTGGTTCCACCAGGTCGCCCATTCGATCGCGGGCAATCTGTCGAGAT
>JAQVYV010000166.1 GCA_028708525.1 Eubacteriales bacterium | reverse complement strand
CAGCTATCATACCGAAACTGAAAAGTATAGAGGGAATCGTAAAAACAAACATATATGCCATAAGATACCCAAGCATCGACGAGAAGTCAAAACTTATCAAAGAAAGTATGAATCCTATCCCGGCGTGCGCACAAGATGCGATCACAACATAAACGAACATAAGCAAATAGTTGAAAGTGATACCATGGATAAAATATAAAGCAGCAGATATTACAACAAAGGATTCAAGTGCCATCACCATTGAAGATATGATTTTGGATGCAAGTATCTGTTCTATAGACACCGGCGTCATGAAAAGAGATTTAATAGAGCCCTCCTGCTTTTCCAAATGGTGAGCAGCACCGATAAGTACTACTGACATCAGGGCAACATCGGTGAAAATCGCCAACGGAGCAAGGCTCATTGCTTCGTCCGCGCTGATCAGAAAGAAAACAATGATCCAGATCACCGACGTGACCAGACTTATCGGCAGTATCATATATTTTACAAGTCTGTTGATCTCACCGAAGGTAAGCTTGAGAAAGTTCTTCATAGCAGGCTTGCCCCCGTTACAATTATGAAAATATCCTCCATGCTTGTCTCTCCGCTGTGAATAGTCTCTATATCCTTTGTTTCAAGAACTTCAAGAAATTCTTTGTTTCTGCCGATAGCATCCATCGGATAGATTTGTGTCTCAGTACCTTTATCACCTCTGTATTCGACTTTTAGTTCCCTTCTTCCGTACTTGATCTTCAGATCTCTCGGTGCAGATATTTCGTATAATCCACCTTCAACACAAAACGCCACTCTGTCGCAAAGCTGTTCAACATCGTTCATCAGATGAGTTGTAAGGAAAACAGTCCCGCCGGCTGCTCTGTATTCGCTTATCATATCTTTGATGATGCGTGCATTCTTCGGATCAAGGCCATTTGTGACCTCGTCAAGGAAAAGAACTTTGGGCTCGTTGAGCATCGCTCTAACGAAGTTGAGTCTCACTTTCATCCCCTTGGAGTAATCTGCAACTTTGATGTCACGATGTTCCCAGAGTCCCACACGTTCCATAAGCATTTTTAAATCGCCTTTTCTTTTATAAAAAGAAGAGAAAAACTTCATGTTCTCCATTCCGGTCAGTTTGGCGAAATGAACAGGCATCTCAAATCCTACTCCGACATCTTCATAAAACTCATTACCGAGGCTCCGAAGATCACGGCCGAAGTATGAAATATTCCCTCTGTAACTGTCCAGAAGTTTGGTAAGAACCTTCTGTGTAGTAGATTTACCTGCGCCGGAGGGTCCGAGCAATCCGAAGATCTCTCCCTCTTTTACATCAAAGGATATGCCCTTTAAGACATCCTCCTTATTATCCGGGTATTTATATTTCAAGTCTTCAATGGTAAAAGCGTTACTCATTTATTCCTCCGTTCATTCGATGCAATCCCGTTCTTCAAAACATCCATCACAATGTCGAATGTGATCTGGACTTCTTCAGGGCTCTTGCCGGTTACGATATTATTTATATTTGTGAATATTAGTTTGATCAATTTGATAACAAACTCTTCCGGGATGTCTTCTCTGATCTGCTTATTTACAACTGCAGATTTCAGAAGAGGACCGAATCCATTATCGAAATCAAATGGGAAATATTCAATGATTTCTCTCATAAGCTCCGGATCATATTCGAGCAGCATCAGAGAAAGCTTGTAATTCAAAGGCTGTTCCAGCATATATTCCATCGTCAAATGTGTAACTATCTTAAGACTATTGAAAAAATCTTCCGATTGTGAAGTTTCTTTTAACCGCGGCAAAAAGAAGTCTGTCTTTTTCTTGACCAGAATATCCAGCAGACTGATCAACAATCCGAACTTGTCTCCGAAGTGGTGATATATGCTTCCCTTACTCATACCTGATTTCTTGATGATCTCATTCAAAGATGCATCATTATAAGGTTTGGAAGCAAACTCTTCTAATGCCGTATCATATAGAACCGGATACTTCAGCAGAGGATTGTTTTCACCTTTAAGTGATTCGTAATCGATTGTTTTCTTCATTGTGCTACCGGACCCTAATCCTCATCAGTGAATTTCTTTCTGTTGGCTCTCTTCTCCATGATCTTCTTGAAAAAATAGAGTTTAAAAGATCCGATGATAACAACGCCGAGAGCGATCAATACCCATGCCCACCATTCCATGATATACCTCCATACAATAACCGAATAGACCATGCAGATTAAACCGTATGGTCTATTTTAACACGGCAGATTTAAAATGTAAAGATAACTCAAAAATTATGTTAGTAGTTCACGGATCATTCCGCAGGTGTTAATCCTTCATAGGCCTTAAAATATTTTATGCCGAGCTGATACAGTGCTTCTCTGCAGAAATGTATCGTATCCTGGTTCCCGATCTTCTGGTCATTCGATTGAAGTCCGGTCGTTTCGACAAACATTGAATTACCGATATCAGAGCAAACAGCTTTTATCGCATTTATTACGGGTTCACAAATCTGCATGTTTTCATACTTCCAGTGATGAACAAAATCACCGGCAATAAACGGGAGATTTTCACATTTATATGCTTTTCTTACATTATTGATCAGGGTCGACAAATTATTATAATGCGTCTTATGACCTGCATTTAAAGAGGCGTCCGTTTCACCCTGATGCCACAGAAATGCAACTAATTTATTTCCGGAGTTTATATCAAGTGCAGTCCTGATCATTTCCATCATTCTCAAACACAGATCATCGTTAGGTTTCCAATGACCGTCTAAAAATCCGGTACCACCAACTGCTGATCTTACAATAAGCACTTTGCGTCCGGATTGTAATTTTCCGCTATCTGCATATTCTCTTGCAAAAGACAAAGAATAGTCACCTACAATAGAATTTCCCCAAATTCGTTCCTGAGCCACACTGATCGAAAAGTCATTATTCAAATACCAAATATTTTCATTTGCAGAGTAGGGTTTCTCGACATCTCCCTGCCCGCATCCTTCACTATTTGATTGACCTGCTTGAATGATAATGTCAAAATTTTCCTTGCTGAAATCTCTAAGCATAGATGATCCTCCCGATAATACATGATGCAAATCATTTTAACACATATGAGGAGGTGTGATTCTAATGTCTTCCGACTTCGTCGCAAGCCACGAGCTTCGGCTTCGCCTCGTTCGAATCCTACACCCTCCATTGTCAAACTTGTTGTACCAAAGCAAAGGACTGTTGACTTACTCTCTGGTCATAGTCAGGTTTCTCGATTTTCTCAACAGTCTTTCCTATGGTGGGAGGAGGTGTGATTCTAATGTCTTTCGACTTCGTCGCAAGCCACGAGCTTCGGCTTCGCCTCGTTCGAATCCTACCTCATCCATTGTCAAACTTGTTGCACCAAAGCAAAGGACTGTTCTTTCGAACAGTCCTTTGCTTTGGTGGGAGGAGGTGGATTCGAACCACCGAAAGCTTAGCTAACAGATTTACAG
>JAQVYV010000165.1 GCA_028708525.1 Eubacteriales bacterium | reverse complement strand
GGATCCGGAGGATACATCATCCCTCTCGCCGCGCACTCCTCCTGCAAAGTCATCAGCAAAACTCCGGGCTCGACAGTAACGGTAAAATTCGTCTCATCGAACTCAAGGATACGGTCCATTCCGGCAAGAGAAAGAAGAATCCCTCCGTGCATAGCAACTGCACCACCGCAAAGACCCGTCCCCGAACCCCTTGGTGTGACGGGTATAAGTCTTCTGCCGGCAAGCTTCATGATTTCCGAAATCTGCTCAGCGGAACTCACTTCAACGGCAACATCAGGAAATCTCGTTCCGTATAAAGTCATTTCATCATGCGAAAGATCCTCGTGTATAGCGCTTCCTGTATAAACATTCTCGCTGCCGCATATCCGGATCAGTTCCCGGATATCTTCAGAATTTATTTCATTGTAACCGGTCATTTTCTGTCTCCTTTAAGCTCACCGATCAGAGAGGGCAGGATCTTATACAGATCACCGACTATACCGGTATGAGCTATTTTAAAAATCGAAGCGTTAGGGTCAGAATTTATAGCGATTATCCGGTCCGAACAGTTCATGCACGCTGCGAACTGTATAGCTCCGGAAACCCCGCAGGTAATAATGAGTTTAGGCTTTACGGTCCGTCCCGAAAGTCCGATCTGTCTTGTGTAGTCTGCCCAACCCTTTTCAACAAGCGGGCGGGTGACGGCGTATTCCCCTCCGAGAAGAAAAGCTAATTCTCTGATCATCTCGAGATCTTCCTTTTCCTTAAGACCCTGTCCTCCCGCTACGATGACTTCTGCATCAGTGATCGAAGTAACAGACTCCTTGTGGGTTACTCTTATCACATCGATATCTGACTTTAGCATTTCTCCCGATACACTGCGATCGAAGACGCGGCCGGTCTCTTCACCTCGTACAGCCTGATCCATTACTTTATACCTCACCGTAGCGAACTGCGGGCGGGTATGTGTCGTTATTATCTGAGCCATGATGTTGCCGCCGAATGCGGGTCTGATCTGAACAAGGTCGGTATTTGGCTTTATCTTAAGAGTGGTGCAGTCTGCCGTCAGTCCTGTACGGAACCTTGTAGCAAGTCTCGGAGCAAGAGACCGTCCGATCGAGGTGCTTCCGATAAGAACAACAGAAGGCCGGATTTCTGAAATGAGATCTTCCAGCACATTTGCGTATGTATCAACTTTGAAATGAGCAAGTTCAGGATCATCATAAGCATAGACCTCGTCGGTGCCATAACAAGCAAGATCCTTCGCTGTTTCAGCAGTCCCCGACCCGGCTATGACAGCACAGAGCTTCATGTGTGAATCATCAGCAAGTTTTCGTCCGATCCCCAGTAGTTCGATAGTCACAGGGTGCAAGGTGCCTTCGAAGTATTCGGCAAAAACCAACACTCCCCGCCACTTCTCCTTATCCGCCGACTTCCGCTTTTCGGCAGCAGTCATTGCCCTTGACGGACAATTCTTTATACAAAGCTTGCACATTTTACACGCCGCATTGATATCGATACGTCCCTCGGTGATATCTATCGCACCAAAAGGGCACACATCTATGCAGACTTTGCACAGATCGCATTTGCCGTGATCAACGATTATATTAGCCACTGTTCCGATTCTCCTTAAATAAATTTCATCGATTCGAGTAATTCGATAAGCTTGTGGGAAGACACCTCTTCCGGCAGATCCCAAAGCTCCCGGTCCGTAAAAGGCTCAGGCTGAAAGATCCGTTCGACCTGAGTAGGCGATCCGGTCAATCCGTAATTATTTTCATTGCTGTCATCAAGATCATTGAAAGTCAGAACCCTCACAGGCCGATCCGCGGTCAGCAGTTTATTTCTGTATGACGGAAGTCTCGGTGTAAAAATATCTTTCTCAACAGAGATCAGGCAAGGAAACTTAAGCCGCACAGCTTCAAGACTGTCTTCCATATTCTGCTCTGCTATCACTCCGGTCTCATCAACGCTCTCAATGTTGCTTACCCACGTAACATGCGGTATCCCCAGATGCTCTGCCATTGCAGGTCCGACCTGTGCCGTATCTCCGTCAGTAGTCTGCTTTCCGCAAATGATCAGGTCAAAATCCCCGATCTTCCTGATTCCCGCTGCAAGGGTGTAAGAAGTAGCCAGAACATCCGCACCGGCAAACTTTCGGTCAGTCATCAGCATCCCGTCGTCAGCTTCCATCATATAGGCTTCCCTTATGACAGTTTCCGCCTGAGGCGGGCCCATTGAAATTACAGTAATGTGAGCACCATATTCAGCTTTTAGCCTTAATGCTGTTTCAAGTCCGAACAGATCATAGGGATTCATTTTAGCACTGACTCCGCTTCTCTTCAGCACCCCTGTCTCAGGATCTATATCCACTTTAGTCGTACCCGGGACCTGCTTGATACAGACGATTATTTTCAAGTTTGTCATTATGATCTATTTGCCTCCCTGTTCATTCTTATTCTCGGTAAGATAACTGCCTACACTTTCTAAATGCGACTTCAAAGCATTATATGCAGCTTCCGGGTCACCCGCAGAAACAGCATCAAGTATCCTCCTGTGGTCTTCCGCCCAGCGCTCAGCCATATCATCTTTACCTTGGATGACCTCCCGGTTCAAATGAACCGATGCGTAAAGGATGTATGAGAGGCATTCTCCGGCAAAAACAAATGTCCTGTTCCCCGATGCGGCAAATATCGCTCTGTGAAAATCCAGATCTGCCTTTTCCCTTACCCTTGGATCCTCATCATTCATCAATTCCAGAGAAGTCTCCATCGACCCCACGATCGAATCATCGTGTGACAATGCTGCTGCTTTGACCGCTTCGCCTTCCAACAGTATCCTAAAATCCGTAAGATCCTCAATGTTCCTCGACTTTGTATAAAACAAAGGTGCTATCATATTTATAAAAGGTGCGACATTGAACTCCCTGATGAAAGTTCCTCCGCCGTGTCTGACTTCTATCACGCCGAGTATCTCAAGTGTCCTGAAAGCCTCACGAACAGATGGCCGGCTCGAACCGAGTTTTTCCGCAAGTTCACGCTCTCCGGGAAGTTTATCCCCGGGTTTGATCTCGCCGCGTTCTATCATACCCATGAATTGCTCTATTATCTGCCGGTATGTTCTCTTGTTGTTTACTTCGGTAAATTCCATGTTCCGACACCTCTTGTGTTAGTACTATTATTATAATAGAAACTGAATCTTAACTGGTAAGACCACTTACCAATATTGCTATTATGAAATAAGACAAACAAGAAGTCAAATACTTTTATTTTGCGGCAAAATAATTGCCTGATTATTAGCCCGATTTTTAGCGACAGAATGGTGTTTTTAGGTGTTGACAAAGAATAGGTTCGGTGGTATTTTATTAAGGCACCGCTTTGAGCGGGGGATAGCACGGACCTTGAAAATTGAACAGTGAGAGCAAGAACAAGACGAGCCAACGATTCAATTAAATTTGAGTCAAAAAAAAGAGTAAATTAAGATTTAACGAGCCAAAAGGCTCTTGAATACAAAATATT
>JAQVYV010000164.1 GCA_028708525.1 Eubacteriales bacterium | reverse complement strand
AACGGTGTAGTACCTGTTAAGGATTTAATAACAAACCGTTTCGTTATAGATGATCTGCCTGATGAGATCGACCGGTTCATGAATGACAAGGTTACTGCTATAAAAGCGGTTATGATATCCGGAGAGTGAATATAGAAAGAATAATATGGAGGTGATCGATCATGAGGCCTAATATAGGTGTTATAGGTTGCGGAAGTATTGCAAAATTTCACTTTGATGCACTTGAGAAAGCCGGAGTCTGTGTCGTTCATGTTTCAGATATAAACGAAACTGCCGGTAAACCATACTCTTCAATTGGATACTTGAAGGGTATGGCGGAGGAGTGATCAAGTGTGCAGGCAGTCATATGCTGGATCTGATGCTTCACTTTCTTGGTCGCCCGGAAAGATCATATGCCAGTGTTGACTATGTAGGAAACTCCTCGCTGGACAGAAAAGCTGTTGCTTTGTTCGAATACTCAAATGGGTCAACTGTCAGCTTTGAAGCTGCGGCGCATCCTCTTAAGAAAATCGGATTTGAAAGAAATTCGTGGGATGAACATATTCAGATCAATGGTGTGAACGGAAGGCTGGATCTGTATCCGGTGATATGGAATGAACCGATGAATAATGCTGCGCTTCTGGTCCACTATGACAATATTTCAGAAACTTCAACTGAGTACAGATTCGACAGGACAAATCCGTTCGATGTGGAAATCTCATATTTTTGTGATTGCCTTGAAAGGCGAGAGCAAGGTCATCCCGATGTGATCGACGGATTCAATGCAGATGTTTTGATACATTCGCTGACAGAATCAGGGAAGACAAAATTACCTGTTGTAATTGATTGGAAAGGGCTATAAATTATAGTTAAGGTATTACTTTATGACTTCCAGAGAGAGGATAGAGAAAGCCCTGAACTTTGAAGAACCTGACAGACCTCCTCACTTTGAACAGATGTATGAATTGGTTGAAGAAGCGTTTGGAGAAAGTTTTCCTGAAGAGAGCGATTTTGTCGGTACGACTTTATCCGAAAGAGATAAATTATTTGAAAAATGTGCAAGCCTCTATGCTAAGACGATCGAAAAATTTGAATGGGACGGTGTGCTTGTTTGGCTGCCTGCAAGAAGAACAGATGCGCAGTACGAATTTATACCGTACTTGAAGAATTTCCTTGGCCCGGATATTTATGTTGGCAGCTTTATTTGGAGCTCAGCCATATGTATAGATACTGTTGACGATTACATGCAGTTCTCGATCGATCTTCATGAAAACCGACAGCGCTTGCGTGACTGGGCTGAAGAAATGCTCGAAGACGCGCTTATACATGCGGATAAACTCATAAATGCAGGCTGCGATATGATCGACATTGCAAATGATTATGCGTTTAATGCAGGACCTTTTATATCACCGGATGATTTTGCCGAACTGGCGACTCCTTATATGAAGAGAGTTGTTAGTTTCATAAAAAGCAAAGGTGTCAAAGTTATTCTGCATTCTGATGGAAATCTGATCCCGATCATTGATCAGATCATAGAAATAGCTCCGGATGTTCTTCAATCGATCGATCCTATGGCAGGTATGGATATTGCTGAAGTTAAAAAACTGACCTATGGTAAAATTTCACTGATGGGGAACGTTCAGTGCAGTTATCTGCAGGAGGGACCCCGGAGCATGATCGAGGAATCCGCGGAATATGCAATACAGCATGCCAGCCCGGGCGGAGGATTTATTTTCAGTTCCAGTAATACGATTTTCAAAGGCCTACCACTGGAAAACTATGAAATCATGGTCGACTATTTTCACAAAAGATTTCAGTAAAATCCGGAGTCACGTATTCTTTCCCGTCGCACTCCATCGCCGGAAAACCACTGCTGCTACAATTGAGCGGGGCACAAGTCTCCCGAGAAACGCCAGACAACGGTTGAATATACCCGGAATATATATGCTTTTTCCTGCTGTGGCACGCCGGAGCATCTTTCGCGCGACGATTTCAAGAGGGCTTGTGGTGATGTCTCCCCAGAATCCTTGTGCTTCGATAGCCTTGACAGCCTCCTCGGTCGTAACCATCCCACCCGGACACAGGGCCATCACATTTACACGCTGTTCCTTTAGCTCATGTCTCAAGGCAAAAGAAAGGTCCAGGATGAACCGCTTCGACGCAGCATAAGTAGCTTTCACCGGCATCGGAAACATTGAGGCAAGCGATGACATGAATACTATTGTGAATGGCTTTCCCGTTCTCCTCCTTTTCAGGATCGAATGAGTTATTCTGACCGTTGCCACATCATTCAGTGCGACAATGGAAGCGAGCTGATCGGAGCTTCTCGATATAAAAGCACCCTCATGATCGAGTCCTGCGATATTAAGAAGCATGTCAAACCGGATGCCGTTTTCATCGATAAACTCAAGCAGATCATCAAAACTTGCCGTCTCGGTCAGATCACATGCCTTGGCAGCGACCGTCACTCCAAACTGACGCTCAAGCCCCTGTTTCAGGCATATAAGGCCGCGTTCATTCAGATCCGTCAAAAACAAATTATACCCCAGTCTCGCGCACTCATTTGCCGTAGCACGCCCAAAACCGCCGGCGGCACCCGTTATTAAAACATTCATGTTTCATCTGTCTCCTTGTTTGTTTTCGTTTGTACGTCAGTTTTCAGTCCGTTTGTCCGTTCGATCATAGCTGATCCCGCAGAGTCTCTCACTCAAAGCGAAAAGTCTCTCCGCGTTCTCTGCGGTGACCTGCCTGCTGAAAGATCTTTCCTTGCACATATAGTAATAAAATCCTTTCGGAGCCTCGTTTTCACGGCAGAGCCACTCGTAAGTCGCTGCCGGAATATCGGGGCCGACACCTGCGCGCTTTCGCAGCGACCAAATCAGACTCACCAGCCACCCGGTTCGTTTATTGCCGATATTCGTTCTGACCAGCCCGGGATCCACGACATAAGCACGGATGCCGTGTGCCGCATATCTGTCGTTCAGTGCTTTGGCAAAAAGCATGTTGCATAACTTTGATTGTTTGTACGCTCTGAGCGGTCTGTATCGCTTTGTCATCATCACATCGTCCCACATGATCTTTGCGCCTGTATGTGATCCGCTCCCCGTCATAATGATCCTCCCGCCGGCCTTTATAAGATTCGGCATCAGTTCGTGTGTAAGCATAAACCCGGCAAGGTGATTCAGCGCGAACTGGTGCTCGTAACCTTCCTCGGTAGTCATGTATCTGCTTCTTACGCACCCCGCGTTATTAATCAGCGCATAAAGCTCTCCATTTACCAACCTGACTCTGATCTCTTCCGCGACTTGCTTCACCTCGCTTTGTTGCAGCAAGTCAGCCGCAATGAAGTTGAGCCGATGGGGACGGGGGTAAGCCTCCCGATCACAACTTTCCTGGTTGCTTCCGACCCCGATGACATAAAACCCTCTCGCTGCCAGGACCCGGGCAACAGCCAGGCCGATCCCCGATGTCGCACCTGTGACTACGACTGTTTTCAGGCATGTGTCCTCCTGTATCATG
>JAQVYV010000032.1:4729-14711 GCA_028708525.1 Eubacteriales bacterium | reverse complement strand
TATTTGATTATATCCCTCAGGGTATCGCTTTTCTTATGATAGTAGTAGCACTGAACTACTTGTTTGGACTGTACTCAAGTTTATGGAAGTACGCAGGTGTTACTGAAATAATAACACTCCTGCTCGTGCTGATACTGGAGTTTTCGATTTTATTCTTTCTGACCGAACTGTTTGATGTAAGTATACCGTTCTTTACTTTTCCGATGAGCATACTCCTTTGTTTCCTTGCAATGACTTTTTCGCGGATGTGGTACAGAGTCGTGATAAGATCAAAACAGATATTTTATCCCTCGGGACCTGCAGGGAAAGAACATAAAAGAGTCATGGTAGTTGGTGTCGGTGATGCGGGTGCCATGCTGATAAGGTCTATGACACATGATCCCGGGAAGCGAGGCATGCCTGTTGTTATAGTTGATGATGACAGTTCTAAGATTAATATGAATTTCCTGGGAATCCCTGTCGCAGGAGACCGGCATGATATTCCCAAGCTGGCCGATGAGTATCACGTTGAGAGAATAATCATAGCGATTCCTTCGATCAATACAGTCCAACTGAAAGAGTTGCTTGAAATATGTATCAATACAGGCTGTGAGGTCCTGAAATCGGATATCGCAGAAATGTTCAATGACAGCCTTGATGATGCAGTAGGGTTTATTCCATCCGGGGAATCGGATCTGCCGGCTCTAAAGATAGAGTCCATAAATCCGGAAGACCTTCTTGGCAGAGAAGCTGTGAGGCTGAGCACGAGATCACTTGAGTACATAACAGGGAAGACGGTTTTGGTAAGCGGAGGAGCAGGTTCCATAGGATCAGAGATATGCAGACAGTTATGCAAACTCGGCCCTGAGAGGATCATAGTGTATGATTTGAATGAGAACAGCTCTTATACACTCGCTCTTGAGATAGGAAGAAGGTATCCTGAACAGAAATTTCAGCTTATCATCGGTAGTGTCAGAGATGCGGATAAATTAAGCGATGTTTTTGCCAAATTCAAACCGGACGTAGTCTTCCATGCTGCCGCACATAAGCATGTCCCTCTAATGGAAAATGACCCGGAGGAAGCGGTCAAGAATAACATTTTCGGAACGCACAATCTGTGTAATGCGGCACTTGAGAACGGGACTTCAAATTTCATCTTGATTTCTACTGATAAGGCTGTAAATCCAACAAATGTAATGGGTGCTTCGAAACGTATGTGCGAATATATCATCAAAGGTATGAATGACAGAGTGCATAGATCGGAGGGTCGATATAAGACGGTTTTCTCGGCAGTCAGATTCGGAAATGTTCTAGGAAGCAACGGCAGTGTCATTCCATTATTCAAGCAGCAGCTTGCCGAAGGCGGTCCGATAACTATAACTGATAAAAGGATGACAAGGTATTTTATGACGATCCCTGAGGCAGCTATGCTCGTTATCGAATCCGGATCTCTTGCTTCCGGAGGAGAGATATATATATTGGATATGGGAACTCCGGTCAGCATAGATGAAATGGCAAGAAATATGATAAGGCTTGCCGGATATGTTCCGGATATAGACATCAAAATAGAATATATCGGGTTGAGACCGGGAGAGAAACTCTATGAAGAGCTCAGCATGGATTATGAGGATCTGGAAAAGACCGTTCAGCCTAAGATCAATGTTGCAAAAGACGATTTCATGACATATGATAAACTTCTTCACAGACTTGAAGTACTGGGTACAGCATTATGTGATAAAACGGATATCAGGGATGCAATAAAGCAAGTCGTTCCCACTTATATCCCCGACCCGACAGAATAAAACCGATCAGGAGATGACATGATATGCAGAAAATGGGCTTGAATGAGATCAGAGAGAAATACCTTGCTTTCTTTGAAAGTAAAGATCACTTAAGGATGAGATCCTTTTCGCTTATACCTAAGAATGATCCATCTATACTTCTGATAAACGCCGGAATGACACCGTTGAAACCTTACTTTACGGGAGCGCAGAAACCTCCTTCAACAAGAGTTACGACTTGTCAGAAATGTATCAGGACACCGGATATAGAACGTGTCGGCAAGACTGCCAGACACGGCACTTTCTTCGAAATGCTTGGCAATTTTTCATTTGGTGATTACTTCAAGGAAGACGCTATTTCTTGGGCGTGGGAATTCTGTACTGAGGTACTTATGCTGCCTGTTGAAAGATTAGCAGTAACAGTATACCTTGAAGATGATGAGGCTTATGATATCTGGAGGGATGTTGTCGGATTGCCTGAAAGTAAGATATTCCGGATGGGTAAAGAAGATAATTTCTGGGAACACGGGACCGGACCGTGCGGACCGTGCTCGGAGATATTTTTCGACCGAGGCGAGGACAAGGGCTGCAAAAGTCCGGAGTGTAATGTAGGGTGTGACTGTGACAGATTTGTAGAGTTTTGGAATCTGGTCTTCACTCAGTTCAATCGTGAAGAGGACGGAACGTACTCAGCACTGGAGAAGAAGAATATAGACACCGGAGGCGGACTGGAAAGATTTGCCTGTATAATGCAGGGTGTAGATAATCTCTTCGAAGTTGATACCGTAAGGGCGATACTTGATTTTGTCTGTAGCGGGATAGGCGTTGAGTATGGCAGAGATGAGAAAACTGATGTTGCCATCAGGGTGATAACTGATCATGCCAGAAGCACTGTGATGATGATATCTGACGGGATCATTCCTGATAATGCGGGAAGAGGTTATGTGCTCAGAAGGTTGCTCAGGAGGGCGTCACGGTTTGCAAGACTTCTGGGTAAAGAAGAACCGTTTCTTTACGAAGCCGCGAAGGTCGTTATTCGTGAGTCTGCAAAAGCGTATCCTGAACTTAGCGAGAAGGAGGCTTTCATTCTGAGAGTCATTCTGAAAGAGGAAGAAAGTTTCGCCCGTACTGTCGATCAGGGAACTCAGATGCTGCTTGAAGAGATGAAAAAGTTGAATGGGATCAGTATCATCCCGGGAGATATTGTCTTCAAGCTCCATGATACTTTTGGGTTTCCTGTGGATCTTACACGGGAGATAGCTTCGGAAAATGGATTTGAGATAGATCATGACGGATTTCTTGAAGCTATGCGCAGACAGAAGGAGATCAACCGGGAGATAGCTCTTAAGAAGAAGACCGGTGCGGCATGGAGCAGTCAGGGGTCACTTGATGGGATAGATCACAATGGACCGACCAGGTTCACCGGATATGATGAGCTGGAAACAAGATCGGTCATTGAATATATCGTTAGAAATGGTGATGAACCCGGTATTGTCGAAGAGGCCGGTACGGGAGAAGCAGTATCGGTTATCGTTCCCGTTTCGCCTTTCTATGCTCAAAGCGGCGGACAGGTCGGTGACACAGGTGTTATACGCGGTGACGGGTTTATTATTAAGATCGAAGATACAGTTAAGACTGTTGATGGTGTATTTCTTCATAACGGTAATGTCGAAGACGGAGTTGCTTTGACCGGGGCCGAAGTCAGTCTGGAGGTAGACAGAAGACGAAGACTTTCTACAGCCAGAAATCATACGACTACGCATCTTCTGCATAAAGCTTTACGGGATGTTCTTGGAGACCATGTCTCTCAGGCAGGATCAGATGTATCCCCTGACAGACTTAGATTTGATTTTACTCATTTCTCAGCAATGACAACCGAGGAAAGGGCTGCTGTTGAAAGGATCGTCAATGATGAAATCTGTGCTGATGATCCGGTCGTCACTGATGTAATGACGGTAGAAGAGGCAAGAGGATCGGGTGCTATGGCACTGTTCGATGAAAAATACGGAGATAAAGTGCGTGTAGTATCGGTAGGGAATTTCAGTAAGGAGCTATGCGGAGGAACTCATCTGGAATCGTCTTCGAGAGCTTGTTTGTTCAGGATCATATCTGAATCCGCAGTTGCTGCAGGAGTGCGAAGGATAGAAGGTGTTACCGGCGAGGAAGCGATATTATTCGACACTGAACGTGATGCACTCGTGCGTTCTGTAGCGGACACTCTTAAGACCAACACGTCTGAGCTTGCGAGGAAGGCCGAACAGGTAATGGGTCAGATCCGTTTGCTGGAGAAAAGGGTCGAGACACTCAGCCGTACGATCGCTATGGCTGCTGTCGGGCATTTGGCTTCTGAAGCTGAAGATATAGGAGGAGTCATGTCTGTTTGCGCTGTTGCGGAGACAGCTGATCCGGATGAATTGAGAGAGATGACAGATCTTTTGCGTGACAGGCTCGACGGAGGGGCGGTCTTGCTTGCTTCCAGACATGGTGATAAGCTTTCATTTGTATGCATGGCCGGTAAGAAAGCTGTAGAGCTGGGTGTTCACGCCGGTAATGTTGTGAAAGCTGCTGCTTCGGCAGCCGGCGGAGGTGGTGGAGGGCGTCCGGATATGGCTCAGGCAGGTGCTAAGAATGTGCTGGCTTTGAATGAAGCAGTTGAAGCCGGGAGGAAAACTCTGATATCTATGATCAGGTGAAGGAGGTATTGAAAATGGTGGATTGTGTTTTTTGCCGTATAGCGTCACACGAACTTGGTAGTAAAATTGTTTATGAGGATGACTCGATCATTTGCTTTCATGACATAAACCCTTCAGCACCGGTGCATATACTGATCGTTCCGAAACACCATTATACGGATATTATGGAGCTTAGCTCTGACAAACAGGCGGCTGCAGAGGTCCTGGGTACTGTTATGCATGCGATCGAGAAAGTAACTGAGATAACGGGTGTTGATAAGAAGGGTTTCCGTATCATAAATAACTGCGGGTTCAACGGAGGACAGACCATACCTCATCTGCATTTTCATCTGCTCGGTGGCATGAAACTGAGAGAGAAGCTGATTTGACAGATACTTATGATCAGACTAATACGGAATATCATTCCGTATTAGTCTGGATATATACTTGTATGTTATTTTACAACTAAATTCGCAAGTCTTCCGGGAACATAAATAAATTTCATCACATTTCTGCCTGCAATAAAACCATCCACAGCAGGGTTGTTCATCACTACCTCACGCACCTCTTCCTGTGTGGAAGAAGACGGGACATTCAGTCTGCATTTAACGGCACCATTGATCTGTACAGCGATCTCAATCTCATCCTTTATCAGAGCTTTCTCGTCACATTCCGGCCATGGCTGAGAGAAGACAGAGAATTCATATCCAAGGCGTTCCCACATCTCCTCAGCAAAATGAGGAACGAAGGGTGCAGCCAGTAGTATAAGATCACGGATCGTTTCCCGGTATATTATGTGCGGGCTATCGGTAGCGTTGATGATGCCTGAAGAGTACTTGTTCAAGGCATTGAGCAGCTCCATCAGTCTTGCGACCGAAGTGTTGAACTGGAATTTATCAGCATCGACAGTGACAGCACGGATGGCGTGGTGTCTGGCATACTGGAGTTCTTTCTCCGCAGTGTCCGTTGCTCCTTCTCTGAATTTGAAGTTATCGTTTACTGACTGCGCAGTGACCTCATCTACCAACCTCTCCACGCGTGAAATAAACTTGGCTATCGCCTTTACTCCCTCATCGCTCCAGGGACCGCCTTCGGTATAAGCGAACCCGAACGCCAGATACATACGGAAAACATCCGACCCATACTGTTCAATATAATCATCCGGGCAAATGGTGTTACCTTTGGATTTGGACATTTTCTGTCCATCCTTGCCCAGTATCGTGCCCTGATGCACAAGAGACTTAAACGGTTCGTCAAAATCGAGGAAACCCATATCCCGCAGTGCTTTGGTTATAAATCTGGCATAAAGCAGATGCATTGCTGCGTGCTCCGCACCTCCGATATACTTGTCGACCGGAAGCATCGAGTTCACTGTTTCGCGGTCAAAAGCTATTCTTTCGTTTCTGTTGTCCGTATAGCGCATCTGATACCACGACGAACAAACGAAAGTATCCAGTGTATCAGGATCGCGTTTTGCGGGAGCACCGCAGGAAGGACACACGGTATTGATGAAGCTTTCGCACTTAGCAAGAGGCGACTGACCGTCAGGCTTGAATTCCACATCTTCGGGTAAAAGAACGGGCAGATCCTTCTCGGGAACCGGTACCACACCGCATTTATCGCAGTAGATCATCGGAATAGGTGTTCCCCAGTAACGCTGACGTGAAACAAGCCAGTCTCTGAGTCTGTAATTCACTTTAAGTTCACCTTTCCCGGAGAGTGAAAGCTTCTTGATTATGGCTTTCACGGATTCGTCAAAAGGCAAACCATCAAATTCATCACTATCTATATTAACACCCTTCTCGATAAAGGGAAGATCAGGTTCACTTCCGTCAACCGGAACTATCACACGCTTAACAGGAAGACCAAATTTAACAGCAAACTCATAGTCCCTCTCATCATGAGCCGGAACAGCCATAACAACTCCTGTTCCGTAACCGGCGATGACATAGTCCGCGGCCCAGACCGGAACTTTCTCACCTGAAAGAGGATGAACAGCAAATGAACCGGTGAAAACTCCGGTCTTCTCTCTTACAGAAGACATTCGGTCTATATCGCTGGCCCGTTTTGTTTGCTCGCGGTATGCTTCAACTTCAGCCTTCCTGTCTTCAGTCGTAAGAAGGTTACAGACATCGCTTTCAGGAGCGACAACAACATATGTAACGCCAAATAAGGTGTCAGCTCTTGTAGTAAAAACAGGAAGTGTCAGAGTTTCACCGTCGGTATCTTCGATAGGCATGCCGTTCTTAATCGCATCAAAAACTATCATCGATCCTTCAGAACGCCCGATCCAGTTTGTCTGGATCTTTTTAGTAGGTTCAGGCCAGTCCAGAGACGGAAGACAGTCGAGCAGTTCCTGTGCATATTCAGTGATCTTAAAAAACCATTGCGTCAGATTTTTCTTTGTAACGACAGCTCCGCATCTTTCGCAGGACCCGTCCTGGACCTGCTCGTTAGCCAGAACCGTATTGCAGTCAGGACACCAGTTTACGGGAGCATTCTTTCTGTAAGCGAGGCCGTGTTTGTATAGCTGAAGGAAAAGCCATTGGTTCCAGCGGTAATATTCAGGGAAGCATGTGACGACCTCGTATTCCCAGTCGAACATGCCGCCCATCTCACGCAATTGCTTCTCCATAGTGGCGATATTCGCAACAGTACTTTTATGCGGATGGATACCGGTCTTGATTGCATAATTCTCGGCAGGCAGCCCGAAAGCGTCGAATCCCATGGGCTGGAAAACATTCCATCCCTGCATCCTCTTCATCCTTGCCCATGAATCGGACAGAGAGTAGTTATACCAGTGACCTACGTGAAGGTTGGCGCCTGAAGGATATGAAAACATTTCAAGGACATAAAGCTTGTTGTCCTTCTGTGACGGATCAAATTTGTTTGCCCCTGTCTCATTCCATTTCTGCTGCCATTTGCGGTCGATCTGCGCCGAATATGCCATTTCCGTTAACCTTCCTTCGTACATTGTTCGCATGTTTGCCCGCCGGAAGCCGGCAGAGCCGATATCAGAGTATTTTATCACAAATTAGCTGAAATAAAAATCAAGGCAACGATATGAGCGGGGTAGTATATGTAGAAAAAATACTTTGACAGGAAGTTTGGCTTTCTGCGTGGATCAGGAATGATATTGAACAACAGGACGGCCAGAACCGAGAAGGTTTGAATAAGAGAGAAGCGGATGTTTTCGCCGGCAAAAGCAGCCATCGCTATATATGCAGCATTGAGAAGAAGCAATGAACCCGCCAGTGTAGACAAGCAGACCTTATTGTCTTCAGACGAATAAGATATGTTTATCAGGAGCACCATAAGAAGTCCGTAGACTCCATAGTCAGCGTTCAGTACGTCGACGAACCAGAACGAACCAAGCATCATCAGTATGCCCATCAGGATACCGAAACGCGGGGACATCGTCAGACCGCCGGGATTGACCTTTACATCGTAACGCGGGTCCTTGATCTTGGCCGGAGGACTGCATGCCAGAGTCATACTTGCGACCATGTCATGATATGAGTGCATAGCCATATCATAGCCTGCGAGCATTATTATCGCAAAAGTGAAAAGCACCATTACATTTGTCCAGCTGATATCAAAAAGTGAAGTCTGTCTGCCTGCCCAAAGACCTGCTGCGGAGATCGCGAAATGTGCTATGACTGCCCAGGAAGCCATCCTGACTATATACTTTCCGGGGTTGGAGGTCCTTGAAAATCCCTTGACGATATGAAAGGCGAATATAGGGAAAGCCAGCCTTCCGGCGATCCTGAGTGCATAATAAACAGGCTCGGATAAATGCGGATAGAAATAGTACCCGATATGGTCGATGGTCATTATTATGAGTGCGATCCATTTGAGCATATAGGGACGGTCCTTTCATGCATCTATTATAACATGTACTTTTACTTACAAGATCGAATCGAAAATTAATAAAATATACCCCTCATATTCCGCAATTTGGATGATATTTGTTCCGTAATTTGTACTTATACTAAAAATTCAATGTGTTTGAAGTCGTAAATTTTCAAAACTATATTGTGCATGTTGTCCGGATATGATATCATTGAAATCAAGTTAAGCGCTTTAATTGTCAAAATACTTGAATTATTCAATTATCTGAGTGAGTCATAAATTTGGAGGAACGACCGATGAATCCGTTTAAATATAGTCTTTCGGTATTTGTCATAGTGATTGTACTAATGATTTCAGCTTGTGCTCCTTCATCTACTCCGGGTATTACTCCCGATCCGACAAGTGAACCAACATCCGGTGAAGTTGATACTTTTTACACTGGGAAATATCGCGAACAGAGCGAGGTAAAACTTGAAGGGATATCACCGGATTGGGTGAAATCGCTTGTGATCGCACAGATCCGTATTGAATCAATAAGTGAAGAAGGAACCTTTACGGCAGCACTGCCTGCACTGGATTATTTGCAGGACCTTGGTGTCAGCGGGGTATGGGTTTCACCTGTTTTTGAGAAGGGCATCGATGAAGATAACATAAATAATGATAAGATCAACCAGAACGGATTCAATGTGAAGGAACCGGATAAAATAGAACCATCCCTCGGAACTGAAGCTGAATTGATAACATTTGTTAAAGAAGCACATAAAAGAGATATAAGAGTTTTTCTTGATGTAGTTCCTCACGGTGTGAGCACTCAGAGCTCTTTGGTCACGGAACATCCTGACTGGTTTCGGAGAGATGATGACGGGGAGCTCAAGATCACATGGGGGAAGATGCATGACTTTATTTTTAACAAAACTGCAGTTGAAGAGTATTGGATAGAAACCTGTGTCGATTTGGTCAAACGTCTTGATATCGACGGGTTCAGGTGTGATCTTGAACCGGGATGTTTTGGTACTATGACATGGGGAAAGATACGTCAGAGATGTTGGGATGAAGGATACAAAATAGCGATATTTTCTGAAATAGTATCGGATCGTGGAGCGGGTTTCGATTTTGATCAGAATGGGATATACCCGTATGATCTGACTGACAGATCCAAAAGAGTCAAGTATCGGGCGGATCTTTTTCTCAGAGAAAATATAGTTGACGCAGTTCAACAAGGACTTGAACACAGCACATTTGATAAACAGGCAGCCGGGCAAGGCGGTCAGGATCGTTTCTACTCATTTGCGCTTTCAAATCATGACATGGTTCTGACAACAAAAGGCAGCCGGTTCAGATTTGCATATCAGGCGATTTTTTCACCTTACTTACCCGTGTTCTTCATAGGAGAGGAAATGAACTATGATACGATCCATGGTTTGCTATATGTTGAAAAGATAGACCTTTCCAAAGCTGAATTGCCCGGTAAGAAAGAATTCCGTGATGATATAAAGAAAATGATAGCTATCCGTCGTGAATACCACGATATATTTGAATATTTTCCTGAAAATCATCGTGATTCCAATATTGTTAAAGTTGAGTCGACAGGAACTAACGTTCAGACTTACGGAAGATTTCGTAATAACACAGCAGTTGTGATAGTCGGCAATAATTCCGATGAAAGCATAACAGCAAATGTCGTGCTTGACACTCAGA
>JAQVYV010000032.1:0-4629 GCA_028708525.1 Eubacteriales bacterium | reverse complement strand
TTTGTCCGTGATCCTTCGGGGTTTATTTCAAAGCCTTTGGAGGTAGAGTTAACAGCGGGATCACACACTTTAACTCTTATTACTTTGTCTGAACCGATGGATATACACCAAATCAAATTCATACCGGCAGGAAAACTCATCACCTATGATGTATATAAGGCAAATACATCGAAAATGAATGGTGATCAGGCACCTGAAGCAATAATGATACAGGCTGAGCAGGCATCTGCAAAGTCTGACAGGACACTTTACCCGAATGTTGATCGCTCTTCCCCGGATACTATACCCTATGACCATAAGTTGCAGAAAATAAACACAATTGGCGGAGTGCGTTGGCAGCGTGTCGGGCAGTGGATAGAATGGGATGTTGAAGTACCAGACGATGGGTTTTATAAGATCGCCTTGCGATGGAAACAAGATGAGAAAATGAATGATGTGTCCGTACGTGAACTATCAGTCGACGGGGAAGTGCCCTTCGAAGAGGCTTATGATATTCAGTTTGGATATAGCGGAGGCTGGCAGTCAAGTGCGCTTTCTCGATCCGAAACAGGCGAACCGTTCGTGTTTTTCCTGGGAAAAGGCATTCATACGATCAGACTTGCTGCAGGACTAGGTGAATATGCCGCTATCACTGATTCAGCTCAGAAAATATTGTACGAACTAAATCAGATATACAGACAGATAGTCATGATAACCGGGCCTGTACCTGATCAGTTCAGAGATTATCAGTTTGAGAAAACCATACCCGAAACTCTGGTGTCTATGACTGAGATCAATAACAGGCTCAGAGAGCTTGAATCAGAGGTCACAGTACTTACAAAAGGCGGAGGGCAAAGCACTGCAGTTATTTCAAGACTGATATATCTTATCGATGAAATGACAGGAGATGTTGAGACGATAGCTTATCGCTTGGCTGATTTTCAGGGGGTGATCTCAGGATTGGGAGCCTGGATCAACCAGATAAAAGCTCAACCGCTGGAATTGGATTATCTTATACTTAGTGCTCCTGATACGAGTCTGCCGAGAGCTGAAGCGTCGGTGTTTCAGGTTGCGCTGCATTATATCAAACAGTTTTTTGCATCATTTATCATTGATTATGCGGAGATAGGTACGACAGATGTGAATACATCTGAAAGCATAACTGTCTGGATCGGGTCAGGAGTCGGAACCACAGCCGGAAGGGATCAGTCGCAGCTCATTAGACAATTGCTGTCTGAGAAATTTACACCGTCATATGGGATTTCAGCTAAACTGCAACTCGTTTCAATGGGGTCGCTTCTTCCGGCTACTCTTGCAGGCATCGGACCTGATGTAGCTTTACAGCAAAATCAAGGTGACCCGCTTAATTTCGCTCTCAGGAACGCCGTATATGATCTGTCGCTTTTTGATGATCACAAGAGTGTGCTGGAAAGATTTTATCCAAGCGCAGTGGAGCCTTTTAGTTTGGACGAACATTTTTATGCTCTGCCTGAAACACAGAGTTTCCCGATGCTTTTTTACAGAAAAGATATTTTGAGCGAACTTGGTATAGATGAAGGCATGCTGGATACATGGGACTCGATTTTTCTTGCCGTGCTGCCTAAGATCCAGAAAAGTTACCTGCAATTCGGGATCCTCCCAAACATCAATTCTTATGCAACTTTTCTGTACCAGATGGGCGGAAGTTTCTATAGTGAAGACTTGCAGCAATCTAGTATTGCTTCAGCGGAAGGGATCGCAGCTTTTGAAAAATTTACAGGGATATACACAGAGTATAAGCAATCTCTTGCGTTTGATTTCGCTAATCGCTTCAGAACAGGCGAGATGCCTATAGCGATCAATGATTTTACAGTTTACAACCAACTTTCGGTTTTTGCCCCTGAACTCAAGGGACTTTGGGGAATGAAGCCTGTTCCGGGCACTCCCAGCGCAGACGGGAGTCTTGACAGAAGTGTATCATCTACCGTAAGCGGATGCATACTCATGTCAAATTCAAGTAAAAAGGATGATGCATGGACGTTTATGAAGTGGTGGACTGATGCAGATACTCAGTCTGTCTACGGGCGCGAACTGGAGAGTATCATGGGAGATGCTGCACGCTATCCTACCGCCAACATCGAAGCAATGGAAGAAATGCCGTGGGATAAAGATACAAAAGAAAACCTCGGTATACAGCGTGCATTCGTTAAAGCAATTCCTGAAGTACCCGGCGGATATTTTACTGCCAGGCATATGGATTTCGCGTTCAGGGATGTTCTTCTTTCGGGAAAGGATGTCCGGGAGACAATAACCAAAGCTCAAAATAGTATCAGTGATGAAATAGTAAATAAGAGAACCGAATTTCAGCTTCCTGTTGAAAAGGAATATCTTGTCGGAGGGAATGACTGATGACAGGGCAGAACGGATCTGAGAAAAAGCAAAAAGGACTCAGAAGAGTATGGTCGCAACACAGAGATGATTATCTCTTCATGGCACCGTATCTGATTTTGTTTTTCATTTTCACGATCATACCTGTTATGGTTTCGATCGGATTGAGCTTTACGTATTTCAACGTTCTTGAGCTTCCACGCTTTACAGGCCTCCAGAACTATTTCAGACTGCTTCTGGACGACGATATTTTCGTCCTGGCACTTAAAAATACACTCCTGCTGTCCGTGATAACAGGACCGGTAAGTTTTTTCCTGTGTTTGTTCCTTGCCTGGCTGGTCAATGAGTTTTCATCGAAGACCCGCGCTTTACTTACACTTTTGTTTTACACACCTACAATGGCAGGGTCTGCCTATCTTATATGGCAGATAATATATAGTGGAGATTCCTACGGTTTTCTTAACGGCTTGCTTATGAAGTTCAATGTTATTTATGAACCTATACAATGGCTCCAGGATCCCGATTACATGCTCCCGTCAGCGGTTGTGGTTATACTGTGGATGAGTCTTGGTACGTCATTCCTGGCTTTTATTGCAGGTTTTCAGAATGTCGATCCCGCACTTTATGAAGCAGGTGCAGTAGACGGAGTAAAAAACCGATGGCAGGAACTTTGGTTCATAACTCTCCCCTCCATGCTTCCCCAGCTTATGTTTGGTGCAGTTATGAGTATTACAGCTTCTTTTGGCATCGGAGACGTTATCAACGGATTATTCGGATTCCCCAGTACCAATTATGTTCTGCACACCATGGTCCATCATTTGCAGGATTACGGGAACATACGCTTCGAGATGGGTTACGCATCAGCTATCGCAACTATACTGTTTTTGCTGATGGTCGTGACCAATCGTTTTGTGCAGAGATTGCTGAAGAAGGTCGGTGTATGAAAATGAACGCTATAACATTTCTGCGAAAATCAAAGAAAGTCAACAGATCCAGATTCGGCACGGCGTTTCTATTTATTGTATTACTTGTTTTTGCATCCTTTACTGCGATGCCTCTGGTGCTTATGGTCGGGAATTCATTGAAGCCTCTCAATGAGCTTTGGATATTTCCGCCCAGACTTTTCCCGAGAAGTCCTACCTTCAAAAACTATCTTGACATGTTCAGGATCATGAATGAGTCATGGGTTCCGTTTCTGAGATATTTATGGAATACTGTTTTTATAACAGCTGCCGGAACTTTTGGTCATATAATTTTTGCTTCAATGTGTGCGTTTCCTCTGGCAAAAAGAAATTTCCCGGGTAAAAATCTTATTTTCAACACTATAGTGCTTGCTTTGATGTTCAATGCAACTGTAACTGCTGCGCCAAACTATATCACCATGTCAGTTCTGCATTGGATAGACACGCCTTTGTCTCTGATCATCCCCTCATTTTCTGCAGCTCTGGGGCTTTATCTGATGAAGCAGTTCATGGAACAACTGCCTGATTCTCTGCTTGAAGCAGCGCGGATCGACGGTGCTTCACAATGGAGGACATTCTGGGATATCGTAATGCCTAATGTAAAACCTGCCTGGCTGACATTGATGCTTCTTTCGGTCCAGGGGCTCTGGAATATCGGTGCTACCAGCTATATTTTCAGTGAAGAACTCAAAACGCTTTCATACGCATTGAGTCAGATCATGGCCGGAGGGATAGCAAGAGCAGGAGTTGGAGCAGCGGTTGCAGTATTTATGATGCTGGTCCCTGTTGGCATCTTTATTTTCAGCCAGAGCAACATTATCCGAACGATGGCTTCATCAGGAATGAAAGAGTAAGGGATCTGCCGCATGACGATAAGTGTTAAAAAACTTAATATAGATCTTTTCAGAATAATAGTGAAATTTGGCTTTGCCCTGATGATCATGCTGTTGACTTTTATGCAAAGTACTGTTCAGGCTTATGCCGGTACTCCTCTGTCTCCGGAGGTCCCCTATGTGTCTTACATTTATAAACTGGATGGTGACCCCATCGGGATACCTGCCCCGTACTCTCCTGTCAGAGCATACATAGGAGCAGATTTCGGTCTTTCTCCTTTTTCCAGCCTTTCAGACATTTATTATGATAGCGGATCAGGGAAATTTTATGTCTGTGACAGCGGAAACAACAGAATAGTGATTCTTGGAAAAGACTTGAAGTTTGAAGGCTCACTAGAGACTTTTATACATAATAATATCAGGGAAAATCTAACTTTGCCGGGAAGTGTAGCAGTCAAAAACGGAATAATGTATATAGCGGATACCGG
>JAQVYV010000031.1 GCA_028708525.1 Eubacteriales bacterium | reverse complement strand
GAATTGCCTGTTACCAGTGAAACGGATTATCTTGTTATTTCGATCGGCAGGTGAAAATTTTGACACAAACTCTATTTCTCGTTGACGGAAACAGCATAATAAACAGAGCATATTTTGGGATGGCGGGAAGGAGCAATATGACTGCTCCTGACAGAACTCCAACAGGTGCTTTATTTGCGTTTATGAACATATATCTGAAAAATATCCAGGATTATTCTCCTGATAAAGTATGCGTTTGTTTTGACGTTAATGCTCCGACATTCAGGCATAAACAATATTCGGATTATAAAGCTACAAGGAAGGGAATGCCTGAGGATCTAGCTGTACAGATGCCGATAGTTAAAGAGATACTTGATGCGATGGGTGTTACCCGCTTAGAAATGGAGGGATATGAAGCAGATGATCTTATAGGTTCCCTATCTGCAGAAGCAGAGAAGAAAGGGTGGAATACTTACATACTTAGTGGGGATAAAGACGATCTGCAGCTTGTAAGTGATAAAACTACTTTGTTGATGCCATTTTCCAAAGGAGGTCAAACAACTACAGAAGTTTATGACCGATCTGCAGTAATTTCTAAGTACTCAGTTGCACCGGATAAATTTGTTGACCTAAAGGCTATAATGGGTGATCCTTCAGATAATATACCCGGTGTAAGAGGCATTGGTGAGAAAGGGGCAACAGAACTGATATCTAAATATGGCTCACTTGAAGTTGTATATGAATCGCTATCAGAGATAAGAACTAGTCTGGCTTCTAAACTTCTCGATAACAAGGATATGGCTTTTCTTTCACGTGAACTGTCCGAGATAAAGAGAGATATTGAGGTTGGTTATGTATTTGACGAGATGGAAAGGTCTGAAGCAAATAGAGCAGAAATGCTCAGTTTATTCAAAAGGCTCGGATTCAGATATTTCATTAATAAGTTTGATCTTAAAGAAGAGGAAATAATCAATGATCAAAGTAATGAAGTGATGGATAATTATATTAGCAAGGATATTAGTAAGACGAGTATTAATGAATTTGCAGCATTATTTGATGCAAGTAAAACATATATGTTTCCGCGTATTGCAAATGTCGAAAAGATAATAACTTCAGCCTGTTCAGACACTGAATATTTAACAGATGAATATAAAGCTTTGTTCAATTTTGAATTTACTAAATATGTTTGCATATATTCAGCGGAGCACGACAAGTTGATGATAGATATCGGCGATGATAAACTCTATATTATAACTACAGCAGAATTCGGCTTATTTGCTGAAAGAATGAGAAGAGACGGAGTTGTTATTGCTGGTTATAAAATCAAAGAACTTCTGGGTAAATTAAAGAGCGATGTGAAGGATACACGTTTCTTTGATATATCTGTAGCTGCTCATCTTCTGAATATTTCTGATAACGACCTGGCATATGAAATCATAGCAGAGAGGTCTGTTGGTCCTGATATGTATTGTCCGCCTTCAGGTACTCAAGTTGCCACAATGACACAAACTTCTTTTTTCGATGATTCAGGGACTTTGAATGAATCTGATGAGCAATTTGCAGTGTCATCAGAGAAGTTGAAATATGATCTTTGTATAATGAACAAGATAGTGCAGAAACAGTTCGAGATGCTTGCTGAAAGAGACCTTACAGCGCTTGCTCTATATATTGAAATGCCTTTGATCCGTATCCTGTATGAAATGGAGAAGACCGGAATCTCTATCAACTCTAAAGTGCTTAATGATCTAAGCGTTGATTTTGCTCGCAGGATAAAGGAAACAGAACTTAAGATATTTGATCTTGCAGGAGAAGAGTTCAACATCAATTCACCTAAACAGTTAGGAGAAGTGCTTTTCGAGAAACTCAAACTACCCTCAGGGAAGAAAGGGAAAACAGGATACTCCACGAATGCTGAAGTGCTTGATTCACTTATTGACAGACACTCGATAGTTCGAGAAATCATTAGCTACAGGGAACTTAGTAAATTGAAATCCACTTTCCTTGAAGGGCTTGCCAGAAGTATAGATCATACTGACGGCCGTGTGCATACAACTTTTCATCAAACTTTGACCAGCACAGGAAGACTTAGCAGCTCAAATCCCAACATACAGAATATACCGATAAAGAGCGAAACCGGAAGAGAGATCAGACGTGCATTTGTAGCAGAAGAAGGGAGTATGCTTATTGATGCTGATTATTCGCAAATTGAGCTTAGACTTTTGGCGGATTTTTCAGGTGATCAGCAAATGCGTGAAGCTTTTACAGAGTATGATGATATACATTTAAGAACTGCAGAAGAACTTTTCGATCTTCCGAGAGATATGATAACATCATCTATGAGATCTATCGCTAAAACGATCAATTTCAGCATAGTTTACGGTATAGGAGATTTCAGTCTTGCGAAGGATCTCGGTATAACAATGTCACAGGCACATCAGTATATTGATGAATACCACAGAAAATATCCCGGAATTAAGCCATATCTTCAGTCTTTGCTTGATAGAGCATACAAGGTTGGCTATGTAGAGACGGTTTTTAAACGGAGAAGATACATAGATGAACTGAAATCACAGAATAGGAATGTGCGTCTTTTCGGTGAACGGGCGGCTATGAACGCACCGGTTCAGGGTTCTGCGGCTGATATAATTAAAATTGCAATGGTGATACTTGACAGAAGGTTAAGAAATGAACTTCCGGACGGAAAGCTTGTTTTACAAGTGCATGATGAATTAATACTTGAAGTAAGAAATGATAAATCACAACTAGCTGCTAAAATACTGAAAGAGTCTATGGAAAACGCTGTCAAGTTATCGGTTCCACTGATTGCTGAAGTTGAAGTGAAGAAGGATTGGTTTTAGGATATGTTCATTATTGGGATCACCGGTGGGATCGGATGCGGGAAAAGTACTGTTGCTAACATCTGCAGAGATTATGGATTGCCGGTAATAGATGCGGATGAGATTTCGCGTGAAGTAACTTCTGTTGGCGGAGCTGCTATAAGTGAGATAGCTGAGAGTTTCGGAATTCACATTATCGGTCAGGACGGTTCTCTTGACAGGGAGAAAATGGCAGAAATAGTTTTCGGAGACAGAAAATCTCTTGACAAATTAAGCAGGATCGTCCACCGTCATGTCATCGAACAAATCAAAATTAGAACCGCTAAATTCAAAGAAGAGAAAAGCAAAGCTTTGGTTCTTGATGTTCCAATTCCGGTAAAGGATGGGTTTCTTGATTTGTGTGATCAGGTTTGGCTTATCTGGACAGATGATGATTTGAGAATAAAGAGATTGAATGAAAGAGGAATGGGGACTGAAGAAGCCAGAAGAAGGATATCATTCCAGATGACCCGAAATGATTACGAATCACTTTCTCAAGTCGTTATAGATAATAACGGCACTGAAGAAGAGTTGATTACGAAGGTAAGAGAAACATTAGATGAACAGCTGCATATGCGGGGGATCAAATATTAAAACGGATAAGTGTTACATCGCCGTCCTGCATAGTATATTCTTTTCCTTCGGATCTTACCAGACCGTGTTCCTTCGCTGAATTGTATGACCCGCATTTCTTGAGATCTTCGAATGAAACGATTTCCGCTCTGATAAACCCCCTTTCCATATCTGAATGGATCTTTCCGGCTGCCTGTGGAGCTTTGGTGCCTCTTCTGATGGTCCATGCCCTGACTTCTGTAGGGCCTGCGGTAAGAAAAGAAATAAGTCCCAATAAATCGTATCCTGCCTGGATGACTTTATCCAAACCTGAGCGATCAAGCGCTAATTCGGAAAGAAAGAGTTGTCTTTCATCGTCATCAAGCAACGCTATTTCTTCTTCGATCTTAGCGCTCAAGGCGATAACTGCTGCATTTTCTGTTTCTGCTATTGAACGGATCTTCTCTAAGTTTTCATTGACAGGAATATTTATGTCCTTTTCAGAAATGTTAGCAACATAAAGAACCGGCTTCAAGGTGAGTAAAAAAAGTTCGTTCATTAACAGCTTTTCTGTATCACTGTATTCAAGCCTTCGTGCCGGGATGCCTCTTTCGAGTGCATCCATGATCTTACGGAGCAAGGGTAATTCTTCAACCGCAAAACTATCCTTTGCTTTAGCTTGTTTCGTTATCTTGTCCATTCTCTTTTCAAGCCATGTCATATCTGCAAGGATCAATTCAAGATCGATGGTTTCAATATCTCTTAGAGGATCAGCGTTTCCGTCTACATGGATAACATTTGGATCGTCAAAACAGCGGACAACATGCACCAAAGCATCTACGTTTCTTATGTTCGAAAGAAACTTATTACCAAGTCCTTCTCCTTTGCTTGCACCTCTTACGATACCAGCTATATCAACAAATTCTATGACTGCAGGTGTGTATTTATCAGGTTTATACATTTCTGAGAGAAAATCAAGGCGTTTATCAGGAACGGATACTACACCAACATTTGGATCAATAGTGCAAAACGGATAATTTGCCGCCTGAGCCCCCGCCTTAGTGATCGCATTGAAAAGAGTACTTTTGCCAACATTTGGCAATCCGACAATACCTAACTGCATATTCCCTCCGTTTATTTATGATTGCTAGAGATATTATAGCAAAAAGCAGACTTTTGTAGAAAAAAGTTTGTTTTACATACAGCAAATCTTATAGCTCTGAGTTTAACATATCTTAATAGATAAAGTATACATTCATTATTAAAGGAGCTGTTGTTTATTGAGATACAGTAAAGTTTCTTCTTGTGGAATATTCGGGATCACAGGGATCAAAGTAGAGATCGAAGTAAGCTTACTTCCCGGGATCTCGTCTTTTGAAATAGTAGGACTTGGAGACAGTGCTATACGAGAAGCAAGAAACAGAGTTCATGCTGCTATCAGAAACAGTGGTTTTGATTTCCCTAAGGGCAGGATCATTGTTGGTATGGCACCTGCTTCGATCCATAAGTCAGGTACATCGTATGATCTTCCTATAGCTGTTGGGTTGCTTGCTGCATCAGGACAGATGAAACAGTTGCCCGGTGATACTTGTATATTTGGCGAAATGTCTCTAAATGGTGAAATACGAGGTATAACCGGAGCTGTCAACAGAATTATAGCAGCAGCTGAGGCTGGGTTTGAGAAGATCGTTTTACCATATGCGAATCTGAATGAGTGTGGGATCGATAACAGGATCGATATTTTCGGAGTAAAAGATCTCAATGAAAGCATAGCAGTTATAGATTCCGGTAAAAGTCCTCAAACGTATTCAGATAAATCTGAGAATGAAACTAATAATTTCACAAAACACAGAGACATATCAAGTATCATCGGACAGTCGGGTGCGGTATATGCTTTACAGATCGCTGCTGCCGGATGGCATAATCTTATGATGACAGGTAGTCCGGGTTGCGGTAAAACATCTATTGCTGAGGTTCTGCCCGGCATCCTTCCTGAACTTGACGCAGAAGAATGGTCACAAGTTGCGATGATATACAGCGCGCGTGGAGTAATGGATAAAAGTATCGTAAGAAGAGAAAGACCTTTCAGATCACCGCATCACAGCATAACTTCAGTCGCTATGACAGGAGGAGGCGGTGTGCCAATGCCGGGAGAAATGTCACTGGCACATAAAGGGATCCTGTTCCTTGACGAAATCAACGAATTTAAACAGGAAGTACTTGGCAACCTGAAACAACCACTTGAAGAACAGGTGATCAGAATATCAAGACAGAAATACCAAATTGAGTTTCCTGCTGATTTTATTCTTGTCGCTGCGTCTAATCCATGTAATTGTGGGAATCTATTAGAAAGAGACACGAAAAATCCTTGCAGATGCTCGCCACAGAACATCAGAAGGTATTTAAGTGCATTGAACGGAGCATTGGCAGACAGAATAGATATATATGTTGAAATGTGCAAAGTTCCGTCAGAGTTGCTTGAGAAAAGTGTATCCTTAGCGTCTGAAATCAAGTCGCATGAGGTTAGAGAAAGGATTACAGAAGCATGGAAACGCCAATTTGACAGGTGTGAAAAATATGGGATCAGGAAAAATTTCAACTCAAGGGTAAGGCCATCAGATATTGGAAAGGCTTTTGAGTTTGAAAACGGATTATTGGAGTATACAGGTAAAGCGATATCTAAACTTGAGTTAAGTGTACGATCATATCAGAAAATGCTTAGGTTAGCGCGTACAATAGCAGACTATGAAGGCTGTGAAAAAGTCAGCAGCACTCATTTTGCCAAAGCTTTGCAGTTCAGGAGGAAAATATGACTAAGGATACCGAGAGACTGATGACAGCGATATGGATATCGGGTCTTATGAAATCAAGTGGTATGATCAACAAGCAGATGGAAAGACTTTTGGAACACTTCGGTAGTGCTGCTAAGATATTTTATGCGGACAATGACGATGTAATACAGACAGCTGATGTTTCCGATAAAGTGAGAGTCAAATTAGATAAATATTTGAATGATGATGTCATGAAAGAAATATCTGAACTTGAAGCAGTGAGATGCATTAAACATATCGGAAAAGAATTATTTCACTGTGTTTATATAAATGAAAAGGATTATCCTTTTCTGCTAAAACAAATCCAAGCACCGCCTTCGGTGTTGTTTTATTGTTCATCAGATAGTATCGGTATCATGAATGATAAATTCTGTGCTGCTGTTATCGGAACAAGAAACTTAAGTCATTACGGGGAGCAGGCGACCCGTAAAATCGTTAAAGGTTTCAATCACTTGGACTGTGTCATTATAAGCGGTTTAGCAAGAGGAATAGATAGTATTGCTCACCAGACAGCATTAGAAGAAAACATAAAGACCTGTGCTGTTCTTGGGTGTGGAGTTGATGTAGTGTATCCGCCGGAAAACGCCGGACTTATGAAGAGAATAATGGAACAAGGTATTGTTATATCAGAATGTCCGCCCGGTTCACCTCCGGTGAAATCTTACTTCCCTGCGAGAAACCGCATCATAAGCGGCTTAAGTAAATGTATTATAGTTGTTGAGGCTGCATCGGAAAGTGGAACAATGATAACTGCAGCACAAGCCGGAGATCAGGGCAGAGATGTCTACGCAGTACCCGGCAGTATTTTTTCGCCACGAAGCACAGGCACGAATAAGCTTATAGCGGATGGTGCTTGTGTTGTAACATCAGCACGTGATATCATAAATAACTATAGATACAAATTCGGAGAAAGAGTTATTACTGAAGAAATCGGAATAGCGAAAACATCATATGATAACAACGATGATCGCATTGAGAAGTTTCGATACCTGATTAGTTTATTGGATAACTGTGAGCGTTCATTTGATGAACTAGTAAGACTTTCAGGATTAGATACAGGAATTTTATCGGAAACTTTATCTGAATGTGAGATTTCCGGTTACGTCGGATTTGAAAACGGAAGGTATTTTTTGACAATACAGGATAAATCAAGTATAAGTAATTAGTAGTTTTATTTAAGGTAGGATCAAAATGAGAAAAACACTGGTGATCGTTGAGTCTCCGGCAAAGGCTAAAACGATCGGAAGATATCTCGGGAATAATTACAGGATCGCAGCTTCTGTTGGACACATCAGAGATTTGCCATCTACGATAATGGGAGTTGATGTAAGGAGAAATTTCACTCCTGTATATATTCCGATGAAGGGGAAAGACAAGGTAATCAAAGAGCTGAAAACTCTTGCCGCAGATTCTGAAAATGTACTTATCGCAACCGACCCTGACAGAGAGGGTGAAGCGATAGCATGGCATATAGCAGTTATCTTGAAGATAGATCCGGCTTCCGACTGCAGGATCACATTCAATGAGATAACAGAGAATTCAGTCAAGAGTGCTGTTAGTATGCCCAGACCCATAGATATGGATCTTGTTAATGCACAACAAGCACGCAGAATACTTGACAGACTGGTTGGTTATGAGTTAAGTCCGCTCCTTTGGTCCAAGGTAAGAAAGGGACTGTCCGCTGGAAGAGTCCAGTCCGTTGCGACAAGAATGGTTGTTGACCGTGAAGAAGAAATCAATTCTTTTATTCCTGAGGAATATTGGTTATTGACAGCTCTGTTGAGCAGGATGAATGAATCAGAATCCTTTAAATCATCTTTTGCAGGGAAGAAGGAAGCCGGTAAGTTCCGGAAGATCCGGATAAAGGATGAAGAACAGAAGAATAAAATACTCGAAGATATTAAAGGCAAGGATTTCATCGTTGATACAGTAAGGAAAGGCACGAAGAAAAGGAAACCATACCCCCCATATACAACAAGCACATTACAGCAGGATGCTTCAAAGGTCTTGGGGTATAGTTCAAAACGAACTATGAGTGTTGCACAACAACTTTATGAAGGCGTCGAGCTTAAAGATCTTGGACAGACAGCGCTGCTGACTTATATCAGAACTGATTCGGTCAGATCTTCGGATGAAGCAATAGCAGAAATAAGGGATATGATCTCTGCTGAATACGGAAACGAATTCGTACCTTCGAAAAACAGACATTACTCTAACAAGAACAAATCCCAGGATGCGCATGAAGCAATTCGTCCGGCTCATTTTGATATAGTTCCGGACAAAGTTGAATATTTATTAAGTAAAGAGCAATTCAAGTTATACAAACTTATTTGGAACAGGTTTATGGCATCTCAAATGTCTGATGCCATCATAGATACGGTTAATGCCGATATTGCAGCCGGAGTTAATATTTTCCGATCCTCAGGAGAGAAGGTCGTGTTCCCTGGTTTCCTTGTATTGTATAACGATTTTTCAGAAGAGAAAAGCAACACAAATAAAGATGATAACGAATCAGATGATTTGTCTGAAAATATAGCCATGCCGGACTTATCCGAAGGCGATAAACTGATTTGCAGAGAATTGAAACCTGAACAGAAATTCACACAACCACCCGCAAGGTATACTGAAGCATCATTGATAAAGGCGCTGGAAGAAGAAGGGATCGGAAGACCATCAACATATGCTCCTACTATTTCGACTATTCTTGATCGCAACTATGTAAATAAAGATGGCAAACAATTGAAACCCACAGATTTGGGTTCGATCGTAACATCGCTTCTAAAAAGTGGCTTTGATAATATTGTTGATTTGAAATTTACCGCGGAGATGGAAAAGTCTTTAGATACTGTTGAAGAAGGAAAGATCGAGTGGACAGGATTATTAGCTGAGTTTTATCCGGGATTTCATAAACAGATAACTGATGCTACTGCTAATATGGAAAAGGTAGCGGTCCAGAGAATAGTTGAGGGTGAAAAGTGTCCGGAATGCGGAGGAGAACTATACGAGAAAGAAGGCAGATACGGTAAATTTATTGCTTGCGGAAATTATCCTGAGTGTAAGTACACACGCGATACGGAAAATGACATTAAAACCAAATGCCCGTTATGCGGCTCTTCGTTGCTTGTTAAAGTTAGCAGAAAACATAAAAACAGTAAATTCTATGTTTGTGATAAGAAAGGAAATGATCCGGATTGTCCGTTTATAAGTTGGGATCTTCCGGCAGAAGGGAAAACTTGTGAAATATGCGGGAAATATATGGTAATAAGAAAATTCGGCAGAAGAAGTTTTGTAAAATGTTCTGACAAGGAATGTCCTTCGAACAAGAATCGCGCTTCCGGTAAGAAAAATAAAGAGGAATCATCTTGAGTATAACTGTTATCGGAGCCGGATTGGCAGGGTGTGAAGCTGCTTATCAGATTTCAAGATTCGGTATACCTGTCGAACTCATCGATATGAAGCCGGGAGCAAGGTCTCCGGCACATCATAGCGATCTTTTTGCCGAATTGGTATGCAGTAATTCTCTTAAATCTGCCAGAATAGAGAATGCCTGTGGACTTCTGAAAGAAGAAATGCGAGAGATCGGGTCTTTGTGTATCGAAGCGGCAGATGTTTCATCGGTTCCTGCCGGTAACGCGCTTGCTGTAGACAGAGATAAGTTTTCGACTTATATTACAGAAAGTATACGAAATAACAATAAAATCCAAACCAAAGAATATGAAGTAACACAAATCCCTGAAAATCGGCCGGTGATAATCGCCACCGGCCCCCTGACATCATGGAAATTGATGAACAATATCACAGAGCTGACAGGAAGTTCCAATATGTATTTTTATGATGCGGCTGCTCCTGTTATTTATCACGATTCAATAGATTTGTCGAAAACGTTCAGACAATCCAGATATAATAAAGGGGCGGATGATTATATCAACTGTCCATTGGATAAAGATGAATATGCAGCATTGATCAATGCTCTGCTAAATGCTGAAACTGCTACAGTCAGAGATTTTGAAGATATGAAAGTTTTCGAAGGATGTATGCCTGTGGAGGTTATGGCTTCGAGAGGAATAGATACACTAAGGTTCGGACCAATGAAACCGGTAGGCCTTACTGATCCGTCAACCGGGAAAAGGCCGTATGCATGTGTTCAATTGCGCCAGGATGATACTGCAGGAACATTATATAGTCCTGTTGGTTTTCAGACACGAATGAAGACAAACGAACAGAAACGTGTTTTCGGACTTATCCCTGCTTTAAAGGATGCTGATTATGCCCGATTCGGAGTAATGCACAGGAATACATTCATCAATTCTCCTGAAATACTTAATGACAGATATATGATTAAAGATTCAACCGGGATTTTCATGGCCGGACAATTGACCGGTGTTGAAGGCTATGTGGAGTCAATGGCATCCGGTATGGCTGCAGGTATTTATGCATCTTTGCATTTCCTTGAGGCGGAAGATGATTTCAAATTTTCTGAATGTACTATGATTGGCGCATTAGCAAAGTACATTTCATCTGCTAACAGGAATTTCCAGCCTATGAATTCTAATTTTGGAATAATTCCACCTGTTACCGGAAGTGAGCGAATGCAGAAAAGCGATAGATATAGTGCATATGCAATGAGATCATTGAATAATATCAGAAATGTAAAGAATTGTTTGAAATTATTCATCCACTGATTTACAATATATCTGATTAACGGAAGGAGACAGCAATGGCAGGTTTTTTTGGATTATTTGATTATAATAAGGAGGGTCCGGGTGTTTATCTGAATGAGCCGCCTAAGGGGCCTTTTAAGACTTTCTTTTCGATTTTAGGGAGAAAATTCTGGAAGGTGATATCAGTAAATATGATGTATGTCGTGTTTAGTCTGCCTGTACTCCTTGTCGCTTGGCTTGCCGGATCACAGATATTTCCTTCTATCTTCTCCGGGCTTACTCTGGATAATCTGGAGAAACTGCTGACAGAAACAAGTATTGCCGAATCCGTCAGCAATGTGTCACAAGCAGTTTCGCAATCTGTTTCGTCAATCGCATCATCAGGTATTTCAGGCTCCGAGGAAGCAGTTGTTCAACTTACACCTAAAGAAACAGCTGCAATATTATTTTCGCAGATCAACATCGTTTTTTCTTTTGCATTGGTAGGTTTGCAGCTTTTAGTTTTAGGTCCGGTACACGCAGGTATAACTTACATATTCAGAAATTATTCCAGAGAAGAACACGCTTTTATTTGGGGTGATTTCAAGGAACATTTGAAGAAAAACTGGAAACAGTCACTTCTTACGAGCCTTATTTCGTTTCTTGCAGTAATTATTTTAAGCACTAATTTTGTTTTTTATTCCAAAGGTGATATGGTAAATAATACCTTTCTGAAGGGGATACTTACCGGTGCTGTTGCTGTTATATTTATCGTTTTCACAATGATGCAGATGTATATTTACCCAATGATGATAACCTTTAAGCTTACATTAAAGCAATTGTATAAGAATTCTGTATTGCTTACAATGGCTAGGTTGCCGTGGAATATTGGCATAATGCTTCTTTCAATTTTAATTACGACTGCACTTCCGATAGCATTCTTGTTTTTCGGAGGAAGCTTAGGTATAATACTGGGCATTTTCTATTATTTCTTTCTGGCATTTGGTCTCAATATGATGCTTACCAACTTTTTCGTATACAGGCAACTGAAGAAATATATGATCGACCCGATGAATGAAACGAAAACAGATACCAATGAAATAGATGATGAAGAACCTATATTTAAGGATACCCGTACTGAAGATGAAATTGAAGACGGAGAGTGATCCAAAGTGAGCGAAAGTTTTGCTCTTGCTTTTGCAGGTGGTGGGACCCGCGGAGCATATCAGGTTGGTGCGTGTAATGCCATTAGCGAATCTGATATCAACATCACAGCAGTCACAGGCACCTCTATCGGAGCCATCAACGGTGCATTTGCAGCTGTAGGTGATACAGGTCTTCTTGAAGAACTTTATGATAATATCAAGCCCGATCAGATATTGGATAATTCTCTGGATCTTGACTTTGACAAGGACATCTTTCATATATCTAATTTTTTTAAACTATCCGGCGGATTTATAAAGTCCGGCGGTTACAGAAACACACCATTAAGAAAACTTCTTGAAGATAATCTTGATATTGACCGTTTGTACGATTCCGAAAGAGAATATGGGATGGTCACATTTGAGATAGGTGCTGCTCAGGTTATTGAAAGGTTCAAGGATGAAATACCTAAAGAGCAAATGATAGATCATATTCTTGCATCTGCATCACTTCCTATCTTTAAAGCTCAGCGAATTAAAAGCAAAATATACACTGATGGGGGTATAGCAAATAATCTTCCGGTAAACATGCTTATAAGGCGAGGATATAAAAGTATAATTGCTGTTGATCTACACGGCATTGGGATAATACCGCCTATAGAGAAAAATGATGTTTATATAAAGACGATAAGACCTACGGTATCACTTGGAGGTTTAATGGAGTTCAATTCGGTAAGGATGAAACGGAATAAACTTATGGGTTATTTAGATACCAGAAAAGCATTGGGCTCGCTGCAAGGTGAAATGTATTTTTTCGAACCTGATCAATATTCAAAACTTATAAGTTCTTTCAATGTAAGAACACTGATATCTCTTGAAGCAGCTGCAGAAATACTGGGATTGGAAAAGTATAATATTTTTTCAGCAGAAGATTTTCTGAAAAGTATTTACGACCTTTTCAATAAAGAACAAGCGGCCAAGGAAGACTCGAAATTAAATGTATCTGCAAATAAGAAGAGGCTTCTTGTAAGAATGGTCAATCAGGCTAAATCGTCACCTTTACATAATACGGGTATTGAAAGTGCAATATTTACAGATGTTTCTGAAGCAGCACTGGCAATACTGGAACTTGAACAATACTTCAGAAAGAAACAGAGCGACCGGCTGACAGAAGATCATCCATAGAATAAATTCCTGCAGGCTGATCTGCAATAAACATAGCGGCAGCTAACGCACCTCTGGCGAAAATATTTCTTGACTGCGCTCTGTGAGTGATTTCAATAACTTCCTCATTACCTGCGAAAACTACTGTGTGTTCTCCGGGGATAGTACCCCCGCGAATGCTGCATATTCCGATCTCTCTGTTGTTTCTGCTTCTGCTTTCAGAATGGCGATCATATACGTATTCCATGTTCCCGCCACAGGCATCATTAAGTGCATCGGCGATCATAAACGCCGTACCCGAAGGTGCATCAAGTTTGCGTCTGTGATGAGACTCGATGATTTCAATGTCAAAAGTTTCCGATAACCCGGCAGCTGCTCTGCGTGCAAGATCAACAAGCATATTCACTCCGAGTGACATATTAGCAGATATAAAAACCGGAACCTTCTCAGAAATAGATACATATTTCTTCTTGAGATCGTCTGTAAGTCCTGTAGTTGCAAGAACGATAGGTTTGCAGGAAATAGCTGAAAAATCCAATATTCCACTTACAGCATCAAGATGTGAAAAATCAATAATAACATCAAAATCTACATTAACTTCAGACGATGATGAAAATACCGGATAATCATATCTTCCGGTAGTATCGATATCTATGCCGCATACGACACGGCATTTGGTGCTGTCTTTAACAGATTCGGATATGACTCGACCCATATGACCATTACAACCATGAAGAAGGATCTTAACAGACATTATTGATCCCGCCTTTCGATATTATAAGAATCGATTATTCGGATAAGCTCACCGTAAGCAGCTTCGTTCATATCACACAATGGCATTCGGCATTTTCCTACATTGAATCCAAGATGATTCATTGCAGCCTTAACAGGTATTGGGTTTACATCACTAAAAAGAGCTTTGATCAAAGGTATATACTTAAGCTGAAGTTCACGGGAAAGGGCGCAATCACCGTTAAGATATGAAACTGCCATTTTATGTGTCTCAGAAGGTATGATATTAGCCATCACTGATATAACACCCTTACCACCGAAGGCAAGTATAGGGAGCACCTGTCCGTCTTCACCGGAGTAAACAGAAAGAGAGTCCTTGCACAGATGGATCATTTCAGGAACTTGCGCAAGGTTACATTCTTTAATTGCTACTATATTTTCAATTTCAGATAATTTGTAAGCTGTTCGAGGATCAATATTCATACCGGTTCTTGAAGGGACATTGTAAAGGATCAGTGGAATAGCTACAGAAGATGATATAGCACTAAAGTGCCTGAACAAACCTTCCTGTGATGTCTTGTTATAGTATGGCGTAACGCATAAAAGTGCATCAGCACCAAGGTCCTGAGCTTTCCTGCTAAGTTCCACAGCATGTACTGTATCGTTACTCCCTGTCCCGGCTATGACCGGTAGTCTGCCTTTACAATACCTTACAACTCTGTCAATAACAGAAAGATGTTCATTGTCCGGCATTGTTGATGCTTCACCTGTTGTACCGCAAACTACTATTGCATCAGTGCCGGAATCGATATGAAATTCGCAGAGCTCGTCCAGTTTATGAAAATCAATACCTGATTCATTAAAAGGAGTAACTATAGCCACCGCGCTGCCTGTAAAAACGATTTTCTTCATTATATGCCTCCGGAAATAATCTT
>JAQVYV010000163.1 GCA_028708525.1 Eubacteriales bacterium | reverse complement strand
CGATGCACAATCAGAGCACTCGACTACCGCTTTACCATCTTCAACATAAAAATCTCTTATCTCCGGCCCGTTTGACGCGTAGAAACTGCCTGCGATGATAGCCTCGGTCACTGCTTGCTGAGTCAACTGGGCTGCTTTTACAACTATATAGCCTCCAAGATAATCTGTCTTGTGTTGGTGTGAATCGTCTGAAGCAAAGCAATAGTATCTGCGTCCATCCCATAGCTGTCTGTCAAAATAGCTGCCTGAATATCCGGTGAATGCACTGACTTCACATGCATTGTTGTATATCTCCATGCCCAGACATCCCTCGATAGTATCCATATCTTCATGCTTCACATGCGACCATGAAGGGTGTGCATATATAGCAATATTGCCGTTGTCTGTAAGCATCTTAACGATATCATTCACATCGGTCTTATATTTGTCGTAGCTGAATATGTGACCGTGTTTATATTTGTTTCGGCCGGGCAAACCTATTCCGACTATATGATGGCAGAAAGTTTTACCTCCGGGTACGGCGTTTGATCCGACATTGTCCAGTTCGACTCCAGGAAGTATTATAAATCCATCAGTGCACAAGTCTTCATGGATTCCATACCTGCAGTGATCCGTCAAAACAAGAAAACTGTATCCGTTTTCACGATATATCCGGGATACTGACTCCGGATCAAGCTTCCCGTCAGAAAGATTCGTATGGGTGTGGGTGTTTCCTTTGTACCACTTGCCTTCGCTGATAAAAGTTGTTTTTCTTGCCATTTTTCTTCTCCTCTTAGAGGGACGGGGGTTCTAAACCCCCGTCCCTCTCGTCCGTCTCATACACAGGCTGAAATCCCGCCTTCTAAAGGATAACTAACAGGAATCGCTTTCGATATACCGGTTTCTCCATTGTTCATTGCAATTGTAAAGACCACATCTTTTCCGTCAGGAGCAGTGATTATTTTACATATATATGCACTCTCATCCGGGAAAATTCGGAAAGACCCTATTCTTTCGTACGGTCCCTCAAGTCCGGACGATGTAAAAACAAATGCAGCTGCTTTATCCTGTCCCAGATATTCCTGTTTACAATCATCACTTACAAGATGAGCCCAGGAAGAAAAAATCAAGTACCAGCGGTCATTTCTGCAAATCAACTGCTGTGTCTCCATTCGTTTAAAGCAGTGCGGAGATTCCAGTATTCGTTCAAACTTCCAATTATACATATCCAAAGATGAAAACAAAGCTGCTCTGCCGCGACCCTGCTTTTCTCCTGATTTTATTCTGGCATTAAGTATGAAGTAGAAATTTTCATCATTATCCAGTTTGAAAAGATATGGATCACAGAATCCACAACAGTCAGGATCAGGCTTTCCCCAATCACCAGAGCCTTCCAGTTCGCCATTTGCCGTCTCGGGTAAAACAAGCGGTCCGCAATCATCCAATTCCCAGTTGTAAAGGTCATCGCTCCAGGCCAAACAAGGAGCTTCACCATATCTGCTGGAATGCCCAGTTAAGACCATCGCATAGCGGTCTTTGTATTCGATCACACTCCCGGTTGCAAGGTGTCTGTCGATCCAGTGTCCTTGTTTCTTTCCTGCTTCAAGTACTATCCCTTCTTCTTTGAACTCCTTGAGATCCTTGCTTGTTGCATGCGCTACGGTCCAAGCACCATCTTTTCCCCCTGAAGGAATGAAAAGATAGTACAGATGATACATTTTCGATCGCAGATCCTGATATATCCAGTGATCCCACAGTCTCCCGCTCTCAGGCTTATAATGAATATCCATATGCACCTCTCAATTCATTTGCAAAATCACGTAAGAAAATTTATCCAAAGACACTGAAAATTTACCGTTACTGTCAGGGGTTATCTTCCCCATTGGGAAAAGACAAATATTATCTGATTCCCCTATAGTGTTCCGGACATATTCACTCCAACCATCTTTTACACCACCTTCGAATACCCCGTCATACTCTGTGCCGCTCGGACGAGTATTTCCTATATAGTCCGCAGTAGTCTGCTCACCATAATAATAACGCGTAAAGTTAGTCTGAGCAGAAAGATTTTGAGCTGAAAGATTAACTTTTGCCGGAAAAGCACCACGGTTAAGGATCAGAAGATTTGTTTTCCCATCCTTCTTGACCGTGCATACAAACACCCATGGTTTCTTATATTCGGTAACGTCATCAATCGGTCCTTCAACATCCATCTCAGAAATCACAGCATTTCCGGTCAATCCCAATTTATCTTGCAGTAATTTAAACGAATACCATACAGGCGTGCGATAATATTCATTAAAATATGAGCTGTCATTATCTACAAGTCCATAGAATGCTCTAGTGTTGAATTTGATCATGATATCTGTACCGGCCAATGAACAAACTGAAAGAAGATACGCAGTATTCACTCCTCCGTAGTAGTTTGTGTTGATGCTGGTATCTGATGCTGCGCTATATCTGGGATAGTTCTGATTACTTGGATTCATCTTATAGTTTGAATAATTATTTACATCATATTCAGATATAGCTATCTTTATTTTCTTGGTCACACCGTATTGTTCAGACAATTGCGATATTTGAGATTTCAATGCAGTTACACTCTCTGCTGCAGCTAGAGGAACCGATGATAATATTTTCAGAAGGGTAAGATTTTTGATCGGTAATCCGTATTGAGTATGAACATCACTGAGAACCATTGACACATATTGCTTATTGAAGTCCCATAGATCAGTCCGGCTCCATACGAAATTCCCGCCGTACTGATGAAACGACACATAATCTAAATATTCAACACCTGCAGCTCCATACATCTCAAAGTAATCTTCGACAAACTTCTCTACCGACCAGCCTGTGAATGTAGCAGGTCCCATATGCTTTGATGAAGGGTCGATTTTCTTTATAGTTGATGCGATCTCATAATGAATTACTGCAGGAGCGTTATAAAATGGTGCCTGACCATATCCGATTTCAAACAAACTCTCCCAAATAAGACCTGTATAGCCTTGTGATTTAAGTTTAAATGCGATTTCACCTGCTATCCTTGCACATTCTTCGACCTGATCACCAACTCCGCTTGATACACGAGTTCCGTCCAGGTTATAGTAAAACCAGTTAGTGAGCAGATCATCAGCAGGTTTGAAATACGATGGAAGGCTAAAGTTTGATGAAAAGGCCAATATTGGAGTAAATCCTTCCTTTTGCGCCTTCTCAACTCTATCTGCCAGCGTCATATATCCATCTTTCTGGGATAATCGGGTTATATCGACAGCAGCACCCGGTTTGTTTCCGGCAAAAAGACCAATATCCACAGGAATTCTCAGATATTTCAGCTTAACATTCTTCAGCGCATCGACTGATGTTGTGTCAGTTATATCTCCCCAGCCATCATACCCCGCAGCATAGATACCTTCCGAAACAGCAACTCCACTTTTACTAAAGTCTACAGTTACATTCGATACCGGATATTTCAAAGCGTTGCTTTCGATCTTTGTCTCCCATGCGTATTTTTCATATTTATACTGCACAGGAGGAACGGTCGGAGTATTATCCGGAAAAGAAAACAACCCTCCTGCTGAAGAAGA
>JAQVYV010000162.1 GCA_028708525.1 Eubacteriales bacterium | reverse complement strand
AACATTGATTGGGATATCGTGGAGAGAAACAGAAAAATCATCAACTATCTGAAAGTCGAAAACAGGAGCAATGATCAATGGTCTGCTAAGTATATCGTACGATCCAAGATATCTGTCATAATAGGCTTTGCCGAACCCTATTCTTTTACCTTCTGTAGTAAACGCTATCCCGGGAATTATTACAATATCCATATCAGGTTCTTTTTCGGGCAAAACAGTTGGCTCAAGGATTCCCAGTTTCCCTCTTATAAAACCATTGATATCACAATTGATGTCAGGCTTTCCCATAGTAAGACGATTATCTCTGATCGCAGGAAAATAGCATTCGGCACCTGAATTATTTAAATAGTCATACAAACCGGTAATATCCGGTTCTCCGGCGAAACTCTTGAACAAAGCTACCTTTCGTCCGAAAACATGCTCTCTGCCAAGCTCAGGTAATGTCAACAGATTATTTACTATTTTTACAGATTTAAGTGTCCTTTCGATCTCAGGCTGTTTAAGCCTTATTTGCTTTATCCTTCGCCGTATTTCATCTTTCTCTGCATCAGTGTTTCCACTCATATCTTCTCCCTGCTTCACTCGAAAAACATCGAATCGACATACATTTCAGTAAACTGACTATCAGTTGAAAGCTCATAGTATTCTGTGATCTCAAATATTGAAGAAAGGCGTGAAGCGATACTAAAATCGAGCATACATAATGAAGCACCTGCTGCAGAAGTATTCCCTGCTGAAATCACCTTTCCTTTAAGTTCACCCGGAATAAGACCAATAGCATAAGCCTCATCTATATCAAGAAAATTACCAAATCCTCCTGCTATATAGACTTTGTCAATATCTTTCGCTGAGAGGCCGGACTTTGATATCAGCAATCTGATACCGGCACATACGGCTGCCTTAGCATTTTGAATCTCACGTATATCCTTCTGAGTAACATAGACCGGAGACGACTTATCATCACCTTTGTTAAGAACAAAAACTCTTTCCCCGTTTATGATACTGAACCAATCTCTGAAAACTTCGGCCTCCTCTGAATCCTCTTCACAAAACCGGCCTGTTTCATCAATTATTCCTGCTTTCAGAAAAGTTGATACGACAGACACTATTCCGGAACCGCATATACCGGAAGGCGGAAGATCTCCTATAGTAGTAAAATCAAAGTATCCGTTGATAAAGGATGTTCTGTCAACAGCACCTTTTACACCACCTGTTCCGCATGCTATATTAGCTCCTTCAAAAGCAGGTCCTGCAGCTACGGAACAGCAAGTGATCCTGCCATTATTCTGAAGTGCTATCTCACCATTTGTGCCTATGTCAACCAGCAGTGCAGGCCTTTCTGCAAGGTCCAGGTCTGTAGCAATTATTCCTGCGCTTATATCTGCTCCAACATAACCTGATAATGACGGCAGAAGTATGCATACCGGATCTGACTCAAATTCAGATGTCCATTCTCCAAACACTTCATGAAAATATAATGTTTTATTGGCTTTCGTGACGGGAATAAATGGAGATCTAGCTATCGCTGAAGGATCATGTCCGCAAAGCAGATGCATCATCGTAGTGTTGCCAGCAATCGATAATACAGATATGTTCTCTGTTCCTCCGCAAAGTTTAGCTGAAAGCCTTATCATCTCATCAACAACTACTTGTCTTAATGCATAAGCATTTGCTTCAGAGGTTGCTGCATAGTCGATCCTGGATATAACATCCGCCCCATATGCTCTCTGCGGATTCATGCTGTTGGCTGATGCTATATAATTGCCTGTTCTCATATCGAACAAACTGGCAGACAGTGTCGTAGTACCGATATCGATCGAAATACCATAAATCGGAATATTTTCATCTACCGGACCCAGCGATGCTATCTCGTTCTTATCTTGCCGGATAACACACCTGAGTTTATACCCGGATCTTCTTATGACTACAGGAACACTTTTCAATAAATGCCACGGCACTTCATATCCTGTAGCAGCAATGATACGTTCATCATCTGCCCGCTGATCCCTGACCGATGGCATTTCAAGTTCTGCATCCAATTCCCAGACGATAGGATCAGGATTATGTGCCGGCAAAATACCAAGGGATTTTATAACCGCTTCACTTTGAGGTGCTGTAACTACGGTTATACTGCCGCCTGCGGATTCTGCTAAATCACTATTTATAACCGTCTGGCAGGTCAATACATCTCCGATACCTTCAATTTCAGCCTTGCACTTTCCGCATTTCCCTGTCCCACCGCAAGGTGCCTGAATGAAATGCCCCGATCTTCGCAGAACATCGATCAGCAATTCACCTTCTTTGGCATAAACGATTTTATCATCGCTGTTATCTCTAATTCTCAGCCTGTATTCCATTCCGGTTCCTCCTGTATGCAGCTCCGTATTCCGCTGCAGCCAAAATTGCATTCTTCATTCCCGTATAGTTTGCGATCCCCTTTCCTGCAATGTCAAAAGCAGTACCATGATCGACCGATGTTCTTAGAAAAGGCAACCCAATAGTCATAGAAATAGTGCCGGCAAAATCGTATGTTTTAGCAGCAATGTGTCCCTGATCATGATATAACGACAGCACAGCACTGAATCTTTCCTGAAGTGCCATATTAAAAACACTGTCGGCAGGAATCGGTCCTGTTACATTTATACCTTCGTTCTGTGCTTGTCTGACAGCCGGTATGATGTGAAGACCTTCTTCATTCCCAAACATTCCATTCTCTCCATTGTGAGGGTTCAAGCCGGCTACCGCGATAGGTCTGTTGTCAGGATCTATCAGTAATTTCAATGCGTTATCTGACAAACGGATACCCCTCAGCACATTTTCATAGGATATGTATTCGCAAGCTTGCTTAAGAGAAAGATGTCGGGACAGAAAGAATATCTTCATTCCCCCGGACATGAACATTGTTACCGGATCCTCTGTATCAGTAAATTCAGACAGAAGCTCTGTATGCCCGATAGTGTTTATCCCTGCAGCTCGAAGCGACTCTTTATTCAGAGGTGTTGTAGCCATAGCATCGGCTTCACCTCTTATGCACATATCTGTTGCTTTCTTCAATGCGATAAAAGCCTGCTGCCCGGATGCCGCAGATATTGTTCCGATCGTTCGCTTAGTACGTTGTGATCCTGTATCGATTATTTTCAATTCTTCTGCTTCGATCCCCGCTCTTTCAGCTTCCTCAAGGAATAATTCGGCAGACCCTATCAAAACAGGTTCACATGTAGCTCTTACTTCATCCGAAAAGCATGCTTTTACTGCTATTTCAGGCCCTACCCCTGACGGATCACCGGAAGGGATAATTATCACCGGTTTGTTTTTCATATCGATCACCTTCTTAATTATATTGTGTTAAAATATCTTAACGATCTATTAGACATTATAACCTATCATGTAATAAAATCGGAGGACAATATCAATGTCGACATCTCATGTAGAAATTGTAATGGCATCTCACTGCAACGGAGCACACAGACTTTTCGGCGGTCAGCTCATGTCATGGATAGATATCACTGCCGCCGTAGAAGCAAGAAGACACTCTAAAACATCTGTAACTCTTAAGGCTGTTGATAATCTAAA
>JAQVYV010000161.1 GCA_028708525.1 Eubacteriales bacterium | reverse complement strand
TCGCTGTTATTGATGACAGTATGGCGCTTGCCGGCTGCCTGGATTACTGTGATAAATATGTCACTGAACTTTCCGGCGGCGAAAGACAGAGGGTGATGCTTGCCAGAGTTTTAGCACAGCAGACTCCGATGATATTTCTGGATGAACCGACATCAGCGCAGGATATAAGGCATGCTGAAGAGACCATGTCTTTGCTGCGCCGTCTTTCTGACAGTGGGAAAACGATAGTTACGGTCCTGCATGATCTGAGACTTGCAGCAAGATATTGTACGAAGACAGCACTTATGTTCAAGGGTGATATAGTGGCTTGCGGTGACCCGGAAGAAGTGTTCCATCAAGGGCATCTTGAGTATGTTTTTCATATCAAGGCTGACACTTTCAGGAATCCGGCGGGACAGTGGGATTATTTTACGAGGTTGTGAAAATACCTGTTGACAAGCATTTGACGGTCGATTATAATTTCACATGCACTGTTAAAAGCGTCTGACCGACGCATGTTATTTGAAAGGTGCGGTATATATCTGATGGGGGAGTTTAGCTCAGCTGGGAGAGCACTTGCCTTACAAGCAAGGGGTCACAGGTTCGAGCCCTGTAACTCCCACCATATACACGGCGCAGTAGTTCAGTTGGTTAGAATGCCAGCCTGTCACGCTGGAGGTCGAGGGTTCGAGCCCCTTCTGCGTCGCCAAAGTCCCCTTATGGGGCGTTAGCCCAGATAGCTCAGTTGGTAGAGCAGTGGACTGAAAATCCTCGTGTGGCTGGTTCGATTCCGGCTCTGGGCACCAGACGAAGTCTCTTTATCGGGGCTTCGTTTTTTGTTTTTCGAAAAGATTTCTGCATAAAACTAGATACGTGGTTGAAAAGCAAATATGTGTATAACCACAAGTGTTTTGCAATATATTTTCTGCATAATTCTGCAAAATTGTCGTAAAACGTTCATAAAACCGCATGTTTATGCTATTGTATTTTTCCTTTATAGGATGTATTCTTATCATTACTATTTGAAAATCTCTTGAATTTTTATAAAATTCTGAGAAATTTATCATGAAGGAGGTATAGGAATGAAAGAGTCGCGGAATGTCCGGATATTCGACACAACACTGCGGGACGGAGAACAGGCACCGGGGTGCAGCATGAATCTACAAGAGAAGCTTGAGGTCGCACAGGCTCTTGAACTGCTTCGGGTTGATGTTATTGAAGCAGGATTCGCTATTGCTTCCGAGGGGGACTTTGAATCAGTCAATGAAGTTGCTAAGCTTATTAAGGATGCGAAAGTAGCTAGTCTTGCAAGAGCGACTAAAGGGGATATCGACAGAGCGTGGGAAGCAGTCAAGCCTGCCGGAAATCCTATGATCCATACGTTTATTGCCACATCGCCTATCCATATGCAGTACAAACTGAAAATGAAGCCGGAAGAAGTGCTTGAACGTACGTATGAAATGGTCAGATATGCCGCTTCATTATGTCCCGATGTGGAATTTTCCGCTGAAGATGCAAGCCGGAGTGATCCGGAATTCCTTTGCAGGGTTTTCGCCAAAGCGATAGAGGGGGGAGCAGGTACCATAAATATACCTGATACTGTCGGATACTCTACTCCGTTTGAAATGGCCGAGATCGTCAGATATGTCAGAGAAAATACTCCCGGAGCTGAAAATGTGATAATTTCGGTGCATTGTCATAATGATCTGGGTATGGCTGTAGCGAATTCACTTGCTTCAGTCAAAGCGGGTGCAACACAGATAGAATGTACCATGAACGGACTGGGGGAGAGAGCCGGTAATGCTGCTTTGGAAGAGATCGTGATGTCACTTAAAACCAGGGCCGGGTTCTTTGGAGCGGATACAGGAATTGACACGAGGCAGATATATCGTACAAGCAGACTGGTTTCTGCTGTTACAGGAACTAAAGTACAGATAAATAAAGCTGTGGTCGGACAGAATGCTTTTGCACACGAGGCAGGCATACATCAGCACGGTGTAATGGCGAATCCTCTTACATATGAGATCATGACACCGGATGAGATAGGGATACCGGCTAAACAGATGGTACTTGGGAAACATTCCGGCAGACATGCGTTTGACGCGAGACTGAGACAACTCGGGTTCGTCGGGGATAAGGATGAAAGCGATACATTATTCATCAAATTCAAGGAACTTGCCGATCGCAAGAAAATCGTACATGACAAGGATCTGGAGGCTTTGATAGGTATCCACCGCATTGAAGAGGATATTCCCGTAATCTTTAAGCTCGACAGATTTGTTGTCAATACAGGTAATACGATAACGGCAACTGCTTCGGTCAGACTTGAAAGACAGGGTTCTCTGTATGAACAGGTAGCTGCAGGGGAAGGGCCTGTATATGCGATGTTCACAGCAGTAAATAAAATAGCGGGAGTTAAACCGGTGTTGGACGATTATTCGATACAAGCTGTTACTGAAGGACAGGATGCTCAGGGTGAGGTGCGTGTCCGGATAAGAGCAGGTAGTGATATATATAAGGGAAGAGCGATAAGCACGGATATTCTGCAGTCGTCTGTACAGGCGTACCTGAATGCTGTGAATCAGCTTGTGGATGATATTGAGAACAGTAAAGTGAACAGGGGGTAGAATGATGAGACCTGATAAAGTAGAGATACTTGATACGACGCTCAGAGACGGAGCGCAGGCGGAAGGCATTTCTTTTTCTGTGAACGATAAATACCGTATCGCTGAATTGCTGTCTTCAGTCGGAGTTAAGTATATTGAGGCCGGTAATCCGGGCTCTAATCCTAAGGACAGGGAATTTTTCGCGGGTTTCAAGGAGAAGTGCAGTCTCGGAGGATGCAGTACTCTGGCTGCATTCGGCAGTACAAGGCGTAAGGGTGTCGCTCCTGAGGACGATAAAGGGATAGCTGACATCGTTGCTGCTGACACGGATACGGTTGTGATATTTGGTAAAGTCTGGGATATGGAAGTCAGAGAGGTGCTTCGTTGCAGCCGGGAAGAAAATATGGATATGATCAGAGATACTGTTGAATATTTTCGGTCACTGGGCAAGGAAGTGATCTTCGATGCGGAACACTATTTTGAGGCTTACCAATGCGATCCGGTCTATGCTCTTAAGTGTCTGAAAGCAGCTCAGGAGGGAGGAGCTTCAGCCGTCGTTCTTTGTGATACGAACGGAGCTACTATGCCGGGTGTTGTAGAGACTTGTGTTAAGGAAGCTGTTGCGGGCATTGACTGCAGGATAGGTATACATACCCATAATGATTCCGGTCTTGCTGTAGCGAACACGATTGTTGCAGTATTGGCCGGTGCTTCTCATGTACAGGGAACTTTCAACGGGATCGGTGAAAGATGCGGAAATGCTAATCTTTCGACTATAATTCCTAATCTGCAACTTAAGTATGGTATTGAATGCATACCTGATGATAAAATGCCTTTGCTTACGCATGTTGCACGCGCGATGGCGGAGGTCGCTAATATAACTCTTACCGGACAGGAGCCCTACATTGGTGTTTCTGCATTCTCGCACAAGGCAGGGATGCATGTGGACGGAGTGAAGAAGAATCCTTCGACTTTTGAGCATGTTGAGCCTGAAAGTGTGGGAAACAGCAGAAGATTCCTGATGTCTGAGAT
>JAQVYV010000160.1 GCA_028708525.1 Eubacteriales bacterium | reverse complement strand
CAGTGCTCTGCAGTATCAGGGGTATCTTTGCGGAGAGAGGGAAAAGATTTGAAGATATGCTTTTCGCCGCAGGAGAAAGTTGCAGATGGGTACCGTTTTCACAAGCTTTGTTTTATCCTGTGATACATCAGCCTGACAGAGTGAAAGCTGTTTCTGAAAGAGAGGTCTATGTCTGCAGGAACGGGCGCCGGAACTATACGCCTGTCCTTCTGTGCAGCTGCAGCAGAAGCCTGATCGGGTATTTGATAAAGGAGACTGAGTCTGCTTTGCGGGATGCTTATGGCTATAAGACGAAGCTCCGGCCTGATATGTCTACTATCGATCCCAGAATTGTGAGAAAACTGGGAGGGATGGGGATAGTTCTTCCTGAATTTGTCAGAGATAGTGTCGATGATTATTTAGCAAAACAGAGATTCAGAACAGTAGTGGTAGATCCTGTGAATTTGAATACTATACGGAATGAAGCTTTGACAGTTCAGGAGAAACTGATAGTGGAAGATGAGGGCATACCTCTTGCTGATTCAACAGAGTCGGCGGAGGATTCTTATGAGATCAGCGCTGATATCGGAGGGTGGTACGGCTTCAGAAAGATGCTCTCTCCTGCCGAGTCGGAAGCTCTGGTCATTGCTTTGGATGGAGGCAATTTCAGGGGATTCGCGTTAAGAAACATGATCATGCCGGAGATGCTGGCTGACGGGATAAATCAGAAGGCTTTTGATATGATAGGTGATGCTGTTTTAGAGTGCGAAGATGATGTTAAGGTTTTGGATGATTACAGAATGAAGTTGACGGAGATTTTAGAGAAATGACAGATAGAATTTTGCCGGTAGTACCTAAGAGAGTCGCGAATGTTATTATTAATGCTCTGAAGGGCGGGGTGGTCCCCAGAGTCGGGCTGGAGTATATCACAGTAGGCAGGATCAGAGAAATCGATGCCTTCCTCCATGATCTGGATATCGTTGCAGACGGTGGAGCTACGTTCAGGTTTATCGTAGGGAAGTACGGCAGCGGGAAGAGTTTTCTTTTGCAGACGATCAGGAATCATGCGACATCTAAGGGGTTTGTTGTAGCTGATGCTGATTTGTCCCCAGAGAGGCGTTTTACTGGGACCAAAGGACAGGGGCTTGCGGTTTACCGTGAACTGCTAAGGAATATCTCGGTAAAATCTAAACCGGATGGCGGTGCGTTGCCGCTTATTCTTGAGAGATGGATATCCGGAGTGCAGACTGCGGTTGTTCAGTCCGGTTATCATGAACCCGGGAGCGCGGAGTTCTTGAGGGAAGTTGAAAAGCGGATCTATGCAGTTACTTCAGAACTTGAGGGGATGGTCAACGGATTTGAGTTTGCTAAAGCCGTTGTCGCATATTGGAGAGCATATAACGAGGATGATATATCTGCGAAATCCAATGTCCTGAAGTGGTTCAGAGGTGAGTATTCATCCAAGAAGGAATCCAGAGATGAGTTGGGTATCAATTGGGTCGTTTCAGATGATAACTGGTACGACTTTCTTAAGGTGTTTTCTGCATTCATGGTAGGTGCGGGTTACAAGGGATTGCTGATAATGATTGATGAGCTGGTGAACATTTTTAAGATTCCGCACTGTGTTACCAGACAGAATAATTACGAGAAGCTCCTTTCAATGTATAACGATGTTTTGCAGGGGAAAGCGCGGAATATCGGGTTTTTCATGGGGTGTACACCGCAGTGTCTTGAGGATCGTTATAAGGGGATATTCAGTTATGAGGCTCTGCGGTCGCGGCTAGCCGAAGGTCACTTTTCTTCAGATGAACTCAGGGACATTTCTGCTCCCATCATAAGACTTCAGATGCTGGGGCAGGAGGAGATGTTCGTGCTTGCGGAGAAGCTTCGGGATATTCATGCTCTGCTTTATGATTATGAACCTGTTATGACTCATGAGGATCTCCTTTCGTTCCTGACCGTTGAGTACAACAGGGTCGGAGCTGATTCGCACATAACTCCGAGGGAGATGATCCGCGATTTTATTGAACTTGCGGGTATATTACAGCAGGCTCCGGGCAAGCGTGTCGCGGATGTACTGGGAAACAATAGTTTTGACTTGGCTAAAGGCGGGATCTCGGATGTGGATATTCACAGCGATTTCGCGGAGTTTGAACTATGAGCGGAGCTTTCAGCAGACTCGCTCCTTTTATTCAGGATTATATTTACTATAACAAATGGACTGAGTTGCGCGGTATCCAGACTGCTGCGTGTGAGGTCATCTTCGACACCGGGAATGATCTGCTTCTTTCTTCGGGTACAGCTTCCGGTAAAACTGAAGCTGCATTTCTTCCTGTTCTTACCGAGCTTTATAACGAGCCTTCCTTTTCTGTGGGGATCCTGTACATCAGTCCGCTTAAGTCCCTGATCAATGATCAGTTCAAGCGTCTCGATTTGTTGCTTGCAGAGTCGGGCATCCCTGTATGTAAGTGGCACGGAGATGCTTCAGCTTCGAAGAAGAATGCCTTGATCAGAAAACCTTCCGGACTTCTGCAGATAACACCGGAATCGCTTGAGAGCATTCTGATAAACAAGCGTGGAGCGTGCCTGAAGATTTTTGCCGACTTAAGATTCGTGATAATCGATGAAGTCCATCACTTTATGCGCGATGTCCGTGGCGTTCAGGTGCTGTGCCAGTTGGAGCGGATAGCGAATATAACAGGCCGGATCCCCCGAAGGATAGGGTTGAGTGCGACTCTTGGTGACATTGAACTTGCGAGGCAATGGCTTAGTACCGGGACCGGGCGGGAGTGCTCGGCTCCTGTTTTGGATGAGGGACGGAAGAGTATCAGGCTCCATGTTGAGCGGTTCGTTAAAGCCCGGGATGGTGATGAGTCACATGCTGATTCCGGTGACAGGGCACATTATGAGTTTCTTTTCAGAATGACTATGGATAAGAAGACGATCATTTTCACTAATTCCCGCGAGGAGACAGAGTTTGTGATCTCTAACCTCAGGCAGATCGCTGCTGCGAGAAAGGCGCCGGATGTTTACCGGGTGCATCATGGAAATGTTTCTGCTCTTTTGCGCGAACAGACCGAGGATGAGATGAAGTCTTCGGAGGATAAGATAGTAACCGGTGCTACGGTAACACTTGAACTGGGGATAGATATAGGGTCGCTTGATCAGGCTGTGCAGATAGGTGCGCCTGTTAGTGTTTCGAGCTTTGCTCAGCGCCTGGGAAGATGCGGGCGCAGGGGACAGGTGCCACAGCTTTTGTTTACTTTGGTTGAAGACATACAAACCACTGCCGGTGATGTGCTCGGACCGATCAACTGGTCTTTTATCCGGCTTATCGCTATCATCGAACTTTATACGAAGGAGAAGTGGATCGAGCCGATACCGCTGCAGAGATATCCATATTCGCTGCTTTACCATCAGACGATGAGCTGCCTTAAGAGCAATGGGGAACTTTCGCCTGCGAGGCTTGCGCAGGAGGTTCTTTCGTTGAAAAGCTTCAGTGCGGTACCGAAAGAGGATTTCAGGCTTTTGCTTGAACATCTTATCGATACCGGTCACATTCAACGTACTGAGATCGGCGGACTGATCATCGGTCCTGTTGGTGAGAAAGTAGTCAACCATTTTCATTTCTATACCGT
>JAQVYV010000030.1 GCA_028708525.1 Eubacteriales bacterium | reverse complement strand
CTGTAAGTAAAGCCATAAGAGTTATCTTGTAGTCCATGATCGCCATCATCGTTACTGCACCGATCATTGATAATGCTGTTGAAAACATCCTTGAAAAAGCTGTCTCGAAAAATTCCTGGATCCTTCGGGTATCTCTGTGCACTCTGTTTATTAGTTCACCGGGTCGCCTGTCGTTAATAAAACTTAACGAACAATCCTGAAGTTTAGCATAGACCTGTTCGCGAAGATTTCTGCTAATAAGTGTTCCGATGCGCGCACTTTTACGGTTATTGAAAATCGCTGCTCCGAGTATTGTGATATTTATCGCAAGTACTAATATAAAAAACCTTACAACATCATATATTCCGCCGGTCCGCTCTATCAGAAAATCATCTATAAATAGCCTCTCAACATATCTTGCAGTCAGTAACAATATTGAATTCAGTATTATCATCATTGTGATCAGAAGAAATCCTCTCAGATGGGGTTTTATCATAGCAGTGATCCTCTTCAAGAATCTTCCTCTGCTTGAACACCTCGGACATTTCTTCGTACCGGGAAGTATTCTTCCGCACAAAAGGCAGTTTCTCTCAGGTTCCGGGCTGATCATGATCTTATCGGTTCCAAGAATAAGAAGTTCAACGCCTTTAGCAAAATAAGAGAATTGTGTAAGGTATTTATGTGTGAAACGAAGCAGCATACGTTCAGCGTAATCACAATTGACCGACAGTATACCCCCGTTGACCATGACTTCACACTTGATCTCACAGATCAGCTTCAAGTCGATCCTCTCAGTTACCTCTGAGCCGATAACAACATACAAACCCAGATCGGTAGCAACTACAAAACAATTATCTGTAAGACACCCATCACTTCCGACATCAAAAGGAAGACAATAAATAATAGTCTCCTCATAGCCGGATATTACTTTTTCAGCTCCCTCAGGAACATCGTACTTCAGATTCATTCAGCGCTCCTATAGGAACAAGTCAATAAGTTTTATTTCTCTTCTGGAGAGTTTGGTAAGATCATCTATCTCATACCGATTGCTGTCAAGATCATTTACGAGCAGTCTGTTACCTCCGATACGTATAACAGGATTCCAAATAGAAGTAGTAAACTTCATATCTCCCCTGTCTGTAACGACCTCCCAATATGCAAATCCGAACTCCTCTTTAACTGACGATATCTTAACTATCCGGGGGGTGAAATACCGTATACCGATCTGTTCTAGCAGGAGTTCTCTTGTCTCAACAGGCCAGTCATGCAGATCACCGATCATTCCTATTTCTTCATTCTTCTCTGAAGCGTCCCTGATCGAAATAAAACGCATGGGTTGAGTAAACGGAAAAGCTCTGAAGACATTGATCCTGGGATATGTCTTACTTTTATATTCAAGTGTCAAAAACCCTCCCGGAGTCCTTGTAAAAACAGTATTATCAGGTGTCAGCAATTCAATTTCAAAAAGACTGTCTACTTTCTCCATTTGTTCTTTGATCAGAAGATCGTATTCTACTATTTCTCCGGCATTACTCATATTCTTCCGCTCCTTTGATCGCTAAAGCTTTAGTTTGAAGCTGTAACAATTTATTATAAACACCTTTCATTTTCTTAAGTTGTTCATGAGTACCCTGCTCCACTACTTTACCATCTTCAATCACTATCAGATCATCTGCGTCCCTGAGTGTCGAGAGTCTGTGAGCTATCGATATCGTAGTCCTGTTCTTGACAAGATCATCAAGTGAACGTTGTATTTTCTGCTCAGTATGAGTATCCACCGAAGCTGTGGCTTCGTCCAGAATAAGGATCCTTGGGTCAGCGAGGATAGCTCTTGCAATAGATATCCTTTGTTTCTCACCACCTGAAAGATCCTTTGCTCCATGCCCTACAACAGTATCATAACCATGCGGAAGCTTCATAATAAAATCGTGAGCTCCTGCTGAAGCCGCAGCAGATACTATTTCTTTAAAACTACAATCCGGTTTGGCATATGCAATATTCTCGGCAATTGTTCCGCTGAAAATATATGAGTCCTGACTGACTATCGCGATATTTTTCCTAATGTCTTCAAACGCAAGATCTTTTATCGGAATTCCGTCTATACTTATTTGCCCTTCTTTAACATCATAAAACCTTGAAATAAGATTGATCAGAGTTGTTTTGCCTGCACCCGATTTTCCTACAATACCGAAATAAGTTCCGGGAGTTATAGAGAAAGACATCTTATCGAGTATTCTCTTATCAGGAGTATATGAAAAAGAAACATCTTTCACATCGATCCTTCCCTCAAATACACCTTTGCGAACAGGTACATCCTTTTCTCTCACTTCAGGAACAGCGTCTATGACTTCAAATATCCTTTGTGCGCTGTTCATACTCAGTGACCACCATCTGAAAATAAAAGACATGAAATCGAGCGGTCCGTTGAGCATAGCTACATATGCAACAAAAGCTGTAAGTGTGCCATATGTCATCCCCGGATATCCTTTAAGCACGAACCAGGAGCCAATACCCCATATGATCAGCGAAGATACAGTTTCAACAGCTGAATAAGCCCCGAAGAATTTGTTATCATAATCAACAAGATCCAATTCAGCGTCCCTTACCCTTGAATTGATCCTTTCAAAACGCAGAGTTTCTGATCTCTCCTGTCCAAATGCCTTGACTACTCTGGCACCCGTCAGATTATCCGAAACAGCCGAATTCATGTTACGGACACTTCTGTGTCTTTTGCCGTGTAAATGCCACAATCTTGGTATCATCCTGTAACTTATCAAGAAAAGCAGAGGTATGAATATCAAAGCCAGAACAGCAAGAGAAATATTCATCGAAATCATCACAACAGCAGCAGTCACTAAAATTACGATATTAACAAGCAGATAAGGCAGACCGTCGATGAAAAAATACATTACCTCGGTCGCATCACTTTGGATTCTTGTCATAAGACTGCCGGTCTGCCTAAGGTTGAAAAAGCCTATCGATAACTTCTGCATTGACTTATAGATATCAGACTTTATATTCAATACTGCCTTGGGCATTATACCCGCTACCATTCTTCCTTGTAAAATACCTAATAGCTGATGCAGTATCCTCACTGACAGGATCGTCAGAATGAGGATCCCCAAAGCTGCAACCGACTCTCTGCTAAGCATGAACTCGATATATCCATATATACCTTCAGCCGGTTCGGAGGGTACAGCTGACTTATTCAAAACATTATCGTAAAGAACTCTTCCGGATAAGAAAGGAACGACAGAACTCACCATTCCATGCACCAGAATAATAAACATTATGAGGGCAAAGCGTCCGGCATATGGTTTGAAATACCCGAGCACTCTGAGAAACAATGATCTCCTGTCTATACAGCGCGGACAGACCTGACGACCTTCTTCAGGAAATGCATTACCGCATTTAGGACACAGATCTCTGTTGTCCTGCAGGTAGAAATCACTATCTTTCAGTTCTTCGCCTTTGATCACTTTGGTTATAAGATCCTTTAATTTGTAAAACTGCTTCATGCAGGCATTTGAAAACGCTGCCGCAGGAATACCATTTTCTCCTCCGCCAATAACAAATATCCCGCCTGTTATCTGCGGAAAAATTGAGACTTCAGTCATCCCTGTAAACTTATAGCTGATTATTTCCCCGCTATCTGTATACCACAGAAAAATTGAATCTACATTAAAAAAAACATAGCCTTTTCTAACACCAAAATCAAGGTCGCGATCTGTACGGACACAAGCGATCATGCTGCTCTCATCCATACCCGATGATCTTACTTTAGTCTTAACAATATCGGGTGCCGATCCAAATCCAAGCTCCATCGTTTCCTCTTTCCAGGTACTATATTCCGAAAAGCCTGCAGGCATTCATCGTTGTTATCTGAGCCGCATCTTCATATGTCATTCCTTTGACTTCAGCAAGTTTCTCTGCCACATATCTTACATAAGCCGGCTCATTCCTTGTACCTCGGTGTGGTTCCGGTGCAAGATACGGACAATCCGTCTCAACAAGAATTCGTTCAATTGGAACTTTAGACATAACTTCAACGGTCCGCTTAGCGTTCTTGAATGTTACAGGGCCTGCAAAAGAAACGTAGAAGCCTGCTTTAATTATCGTTTCAGCCATCTCAGCACTTCCTGAATAACAATGAAAGACCCCTGCGTCCTGTCTGAAGAGTCCTGATTTCTTAGCCTCTGAAATGATCTCAAGTATATCGTGATGTGCTTCTCTGTCATGGATGATTATCGGAAGGTCACACTCATGAGCAAGTTCGATCTGCCTTCTGAATGCTATTTTCTGAAGTTCTACAGGTGGATCGTCATAGTGATAATCCAGTCCGATCTCTCCGATAGCTTTGACAATAGTTCTGTCAGACAGAGCTAATCTCCCAATTTCAGCAAGGATCTCATCATTGAAATTCACCGCGTCATGAGGATGCAAACCTACGGAACAGACTCCGCCATTTATCTTCGAAGCCAGTTCCACAGATGAACGAGATGAATCAAGATCATATGAAGCTATCAGGATCCTATCCACTCCTGCATTTACTGAACGTTCAAGAACTACATCCAGATCATCTCTATATCTTTCATCATTAAGGTGAGCATGTGTGTCAAAAAGCATCAACTTACCCCTGCCCCCGGCTCCATTTCACCGTCAACAGTAAGAACCTTCAGATCATCCCCTGATTCAGCACAAAGCAGCATACCGCAAGACTCGTTCCCCATCATCATTCTGGGTTTAAGATTGGATACAACTATAACAGTTTTCCCTATAAGATCTTCCGGATCATACCATTTTGCAATGCCTGAAAGAACTTGTCTTATCTCGCCTCCCATGTCGATCTGAGACTTTAACAATTTCTTAGAACCTTCAACTCTGACGCATTCTTTTATCCTGCCGGTTTTCATTTGCACCTTAGAAAAATCTTCATATTCAATAAAGGTTACGCCCTCATTCTCATCAGACCTTTCTGTTGTCTTATTATTTTCATTGTTAGTCTTAATACTTCTAAGTTCCTCGATCTCTTTTTCGATATCTATCCTTGGGAATATGGGTCCACTTCTATTAACACCGCCGGAAGTCCTGTACAATCCGAATGTCGCTGCACTATCCCATGTGGTTATTTCTTTATCTTCTATTCCGAGACCATCCTGCATTTTCCTTGCGGTATCAGGCATAAAAGGTTCAATCAATATGGATATTATCCGGATAGCTTCAGCAAGATCATAAAGGACTGTTGCAAGTCTGGACTTCTTTTCCGGATCTCTGCCCAGTATCCACGGAGAAGTCTCATCGATGTACTTATTGCATCTGCTGATCACCTTCCAAATGTCAGTAAGAGCGACACTGAATTGAAGTCGATCCAATGATGCACCGGTTTGTGCCTGCAAATTCCTGCATAGTTCTATAAGTTCATCATCGACAGGTTCGATACTCTTCATAAAAGAATCATGCGGTAATGATCCTCCAAAATATTTATCTATCATTGCAGTAGTACGGCTAACAAGATTACCAAGGTCATTTGCAAGATCAGAATTTATCCTGCCGATCAGAGCCTCATTGGTAAATACTCCGTCTGATCCAAACTGCACTTCGCGAAGAAGAAAATATCTTATAGCATCAACGCCATAGCGATCACACAGAACAACGGGATCCACTATGTTGACTGATGTATTGTCCTTCGATTTAGATATTTTACCACCGTCAAGAAGAAGCCAGCCATGACCATACACTTTCTTTGGAAGTGGTATATCAAGTGCCATAAGCATAGCCGGCCAAATGATCGTGTGAAATCTGACTATCTCTTTCCCGACCAAATGTACATCCGCAGGCCAGTATTTCGCGAAATCCCCTTTCGGATCAGTCGGATACCCCAGCGCAGTAATATAGTTAGACAAAGCATCTATCCAAACGTATACTACATGAGCCGGATCAAAAGGCACCTTAACACCCCAGTCAAAAGTTGTACGCGAAACACACAAATCTTCAAGACCCGGTCTCAGAAAATTATTGAGCATTTCTTTAGCTCTGCTTGCCGGCTCGATAAACCCATCATTATTTTCAAAAAGTTCGATCAATGCGTTCTGATACTTTGAAATTCTGAAAAAATAACTCTCTTCACGGGTTCTGGTAACGGATCTGCCGCAATCAGGGCACTTCCCATCCTGCAATTGTGTTTCTGTCCAGAAAGATTCACATGGCGTGCAATACCATCCTTCATACTCGCTCTTGTATATATCTCCTTTATCGTAAAGCTTCTGAAAAATATACTGGATAGCCTTCTCATGCTCCGCATCGGTGGTCCTGATGAATCTGTCATATTGTATGTTAAGAGTTTTCCAAAGTTCACATATCCCCTCAACGATTTTATCTACATAAACCTTCGGTGAGACACCTGCTTCTGATGCTTTCTGTTGTATTTTCTGTCCATGCTCATCGGTTCCGGTCAGAAACATGACATCATGACCTGTTGCTCTTTTATATCTGCACATAGCGTCAGCTGCAACAGTCGTATAAGAGTGACCAATGTGGAGATTTCCGCTTGGATAATAGATCGGAGTTGTAAGGTAAAATGTCTTGTTCATGCTTTCCTCCCAATGTTTTCAGGAAATTATACTTCATTTGATCCTATAATTCAAATCTGATCAAAGTTGCTATTCTTGGTTTTATTGATCATTTTATAGAGTTCGTTTCGCTTCATACCGGTTTCTGCAGACAGTTTGATCACGATATCTTTCGCTGATGCTCCTTCTGAAAACATTCGGCATATCCTGTCGGAAATATATTCCGTATCATCATCAAAGCCGGCATGTTCTTCCTTATACCCTTCGATCATTATAACAAATTCACCCTTCGGAACAACCGAAGAAAACCGATCTATAGCTTCGTCAACAGAACCTTTCCAGAATTCCTCATACTTTTTCGTCAGTTCCCTTGCTACACATATACTGCGTTCACCTCTTCCGGCATCGCGAATATCAGAAAGTGTTTTGATCAGTCTGTGAGGAGCTTCGTATATAACTGAAGTTATCTCATTTCTGATCATTGAATCTATCCTTATCTTTCTTTCGCGCCCTTTGACCGGCAAGAATCCTTCGAATGTGAACCGTGATCCTTCAAATCCACTCCCTGCAAGAGCTGTTATTGCAGCACAAGGCCCGGGAACTACAGTAACATTGATCCTGCTCTCATAGCATAGGGCAACAAGCTCATATCCCGGATCAGATATGCACGGCATCCCGGCATCGCTTACAAGCGCTATATCAGCACCCTCAAGGAGCATCCGTATTATCTGAACCGAACGGGATGATTTGTTATGTTCATGAAAACTCATCAACGGTTTATCGATACCAAGATGTTTTAAAAGAATGCCTGTTCTGCGAGTATCTTCAGCTGCTATCCTTGAAACCTCGCTCAATACATCAGAGGCCCTCTGAGAAAAATCCGCAAGGTTTCCGATCGGAGTACCGACAATAAACAAAGTGCCTTTATCTGTCACTCAAAGTCCTCCTGTGTATCATCATCAGAAACCGGATCATTAGAGGATAAATTAGCGGGAGAATTCGAAGAAAGTGAAATCAAGTCCCTGAGTTCTCTTAGTTCTTTATAAGTAAGATGTCTCCATTTGCCCGGTTTAAGTGTTGAGATACCGACATTCATTATTCTTACGCGATGAAGAGACACAACTTCATACCCAAAATACTCACACATTCTTCTTATCTGTCTGTTCAGCCCCTGTGTCAGTATAATAATAAAAGATGATGTTCCGATCTTCCTTACCCTGCACTTTTCAGTAATAGTCCCCAGTACCGGAACGCCTTCAGACATCGATCTTAGAAAATCACTGTCGACCGGTTTATTTACCGTGACCCTGTACTCCTTTTCATGTTTGTTTCCGGATCTTAAAATCCTGTTAACTATATCACCGTCATTTGTCAGAAAAATCAGACCTGTTGATGCTTTGTCAAGTCTGCCAACAGTGAAAACAGTTTCCGGAAAATCCAGTGCGTCCAGAATGTTATTTCTTACACTTCTGTCAGTAGTACAAACGATACCGGCGGGTTTATTATAAGCCAGGTAAACCTTTTCCGGCCTTTCCCTTAATTTTCCACCATCAACAAGAACTATATCTTCATTTACAACTTTACTTCCATGATCGGCAGATATGCCGTTTATGGTTACTCTGCCGGCGGAAATCAACTTGTCAGCTTCTCTTCTGGAGCACAGCCCGGTTTCACTGATAAATTTATTTATTCTGACGCCTTTATTCATTATTCGTTATACCCCTGTACAATTCATCCTTAGTCATGGGTGATGATTTGCCGTAATATTCCTTCAACTGTTCTGAGTATACGCCATTACTATCAAATATCACAAGTGGCTTATCAACTATCAGCCCACCGGGTTTACCTGATTTACGTGAAGAAACCAGAAACGTCTTAGGTGCGCTTCCTGCATAGGCATGAACAAATCGGATATTAACAGGTTCAAGATCAAACTCTCTAAGAGCGAGAAGCATATCAGGAAGTCGTGCGGATCTGTAAACAATGAAACACATCCCTCCGGATTTAAGAAGATAAGACGCTGCCCTCGCAAGTTCTGTTTCACTACCCTTTTTAAAGCTCCTGGCAATCGCCCTTGAGTCATCAGATGCTGTAGGACCTGACTCGATTTTAAAATAGGGTGGATTTGAAACAACTATATCAGCTACGCCTTTAAAGGTTTTTCCTGTAAGCGTATTCCAGTCATAATTCAGACCCGATACTCGGTGCGACAAATCATTAAGTAGTATATTTCTAACATAAACAGAATAAGGATATTCTTGTATCTCAACTCCTGTGATGGATGAATTTACCAGTTTACCGGCAAGTAAAAACGACACAGCACCGCATCCGCATCCAAGATCATAGATCGCATATTTTTTCTTTCTGTTGACAAAAAACGAAGCAGCATGATTTGCAAGCAATACTGAATCCTCACCGAATCTGTGACCATTCAGAGACTGAATAAGTCTGTATCCATCTATCTGTAAATCTTCGATCGTTTCATTTTCTTTAAGCAAAAACATGCGACTCCTTTCAATACAAAAAGGAGAACAGGTTTTCCCGATTCTCCCTCTTGATCGATATAAAACTATTGATTATCAGGCAGGACTTATAGCGTCTACCGGACAAGCTGATGCGCAAGCACCGCAATCGATGCATGTCTCAGGATCGATCACATATATGCCGTCACCTGCTGATATAGCTGATACCGGGCATTCCCCCTCGCATGAACCGCAAGCGATACATGCATCTGAAATAACATAAGCCATATATACACCTCCTATCCGTTGGATATGATACCACTATTCATTTTATTCGGCAATATCTTATCAGGATCTCTGATTTTTCTGGCAAGGTTTATTAAAAGTGATATCAGCCACCCTAAAAGTCTGAAGGTCCGTTTCTCCGGGTCTGTCAAGTCTGACTTGTACAGTTTCTCGCAGAAGATTGGATGAAACAACTATCCCGCTGCCTTCGTTTGTCTGAACAACAGTACCCTGTCTGGGGACCCTGCAATGAGCGTCTTCATATGCATTCTGCTCATATTTCAAGCAACACAGTAACCTTCCGCAAGCACCGGATATTTTAGCAGGATTCATCGACAAATTCTGCTCTTTAGCCATTTTAATAGAAACAGGCATGAACTCACTAAGAAATGAACAGCAACACAATTCACGCCCGCAAATCCCAAGCCCTCCTATCATCTTAGCTTCATCTCTGACGCCGATCTGACGAAGTTCGATCCTCATTCTGAATACAGAGGCAAGATCCCTTACCAACTCTCTGAAATCGATCCTGCCTTCAGCAGTAAAATAAAAAACGATTTTCGATCCATCAAATGAATATTCAACATCAACGAGATTCATTTCAAGCCCGCGTGATGCTATCTTTTCCACGCAAACGGGGAAAGCTTCCTTCTCAAGTCGTTTGTTTTCAGTATTGATATTTATATCTTTCTCATCAGCAAGACGTAAAACACTCTTAAGAGGAGCATGCAAGTGCTCCTCAGGGAGATCGATGACATCCTCAACAACAGTCCCTATCTCAACACCCTTCGATGTCTCAACGATCACCAGATCACGAATACTAACATCCAGAACACCCGGATCAAAATGGTACGCCTTACCGCCTTCCCTGAACCTTACAGCTACTACCTTAGGCATTGACTGATAACTCCTTCCTTATTCTAAGCAGCATTGTTCCTATACATATTTCAAATGCCGCATTAAGCTCTAAATCTGCCGCACATCTGTCACATATAGTAACACAGCGCATGTACTTTAGATCATGATTCCCATTACGTTCGCAATATTCTATCAATTTGCCTCTCTGATCAGTATTTACAATCAATTTCGATCCTTTGTCTTTAGCCATGACAGCAGCATCTCTGAACCACGATGTCAGAAATCTTATGATATCAGTAACGTATAGCTTGTTTTCGAGAAAGAATGGCAAAACATCAAGAAATATCTTATCATATGCAGCCGACGGGATCTTCTCAGCTACACCGATTGTTTCCCGGCGGAGTTCACCATAACCTTCCTCTCCTATCATTCTCAAAGCAACACCCGGTATACCCCCGGATAAAACAGAATAAAACTCTGTCATCCGGTCACTAACATACCCGTGTGAATTAAGGATCGCCTTCATTTCATCAGATGAGTAAAGACCAAACTTCAATAAAACAGCTCGTGATCGTACTGTCTGCAGAATAGCACTTGCCGAAACAACAGACAAAATTATCACTGCATATTCAGGAGGTTCTTCAAGTGTTTTAAGAATCACATTCTGTCCTTGCTCATTAAGACTATCCGCGTCAATAAAATATACTTTCATTTCCGATAGTTGCGGCATCATTCCGATATCTCCGACCAATGCCTTACGTACAGTATCTGTCTTGACTATTCCACTTTTACTGTCCGGCAATATCTCTTTATAATCAGGATGTGAACCTTCTCTGAGGCATATACAAGAACGGCATTTCCCGCACGGGCGACTGTCTGCAGGTCCGCTGCACAACAAAACACTTGCAAATTTCTTAGCAAAACTATGTCTGCCTATACCTTTAGGTCCGACAAAAATAAAAGCATGTCCGGATGACAATTCGCAAAACCCTTTAAGACGTGCTTTTATCTCATTCTGACCAATAAGTTCACTGAACACCGGCATTACATTTTTTCAAAATGTTCAACATTGAGAACAAATACTGTTGCTCCGCCGACCATTACTTCAACAGGATAGGGTATGTATGCTCCGCCGATTGCTGCGGGTGTAACATTGGTATTGATAGCTGCTTTACGGCTGCTTGAGAACTTCCTGATGATATCAAGAACATCGTCAAGCTTATCGTCATCCACTACTATCATTAAAGTTGTGTTGCCGGAACGAAGAAACCCTCCTGTGGAATTCAGTTTGGTAACTCTGTAGCCGCTCTTGTTGAGTTCCGCCATCAATCTTGGATTATCTTCATCATTAACGATCGCGTAAACAAGTTTCATTTCCTGATACCTCCTCATAAATCCTTATAATTTCTCCGGCAATTTTTTCGATACTCTTACCGGCATCTATCACTCTTACACGCCCGGGATCTTCCCCGGCAATCTGTAGATATCCTTCTCTTACTCTTACAATAAAATCTCTGCTTTCCGAATCAAGTCTGTCGATTTCACGATCCCTTGTATCCATTCTCTGTGATGCGTCAACGGGATCGATATCAAATAGATATGTAATATCCGGTTTCAATCCGTCTGTAGCATATTCGTTTAACATTCTAACAGATTCCGAGCCGATCCGTCTTCCGTATCCCTGATAAGCAGTAGTCGAATCGGCAAATCTGTCACAGATAACAACCGTTCCGGAACTCATCTCAGGTTTAATAACTTCTCTCACGATCTGCGCTCTTGATGCTTCGAAAAGAAGGAGTTCTGTTTCCGGTGTCATTCCGGTATTTATCTTATCGAGCAAGATCTCCCTTATCCTCTCACCTATCGATGTACCGCCCGGCTCTCTTATTATCATATTCCTGATTCCCCGATCAGACAAATACTTTCTGAAAAGTTCAAGTTGAGTCGATTTTCCACAACCGTCGATTCCTTCAAATGTTATAAAAAGACTCATCTGTATTTACTCCTGTTGTAATAAGTATATCATATGGTAATATGCTATGAAAATCACAGACTGACTAATCTCCAATAATTTTCACTAAAACCCTTTTATTCCGTTTTCCGTCAAATTCGCCGTAAAATATTTGCTCCCATGGTCCAAAGTCCAGTTTGCCTTCAGTAACAGCTACGACTGTCTCTCTTCCCATTATCTGTCGTTTCATGTGAGCATCTGCGTTGTCTTCATAACCGTTGTGTCTGTACTGACTATATGGTTTCTCCGGAGCAAGTTTCTCCAGCCACACTTCATAATCATTATGCAAGCCGCTCTCGTCATCATTTATGAAAACACTTGCAGTGATATGCATTGCGTTAACAAGAACCAGCCCTTCTCTGATGCCACTTTCTTCTACACATTTACGGATCTCAGGTGTGATATTGATAAATGCTCTTCGCTGCGTAATGTTAAATATCAGTTCTTTTCTATATGACTTCATGATCCATCCTTTCCTCAAACATCATTATATGAACAGAAGCAGACTGATAGCCATAACAGCCATTCCGGCAATCATACCATATATAGACATATGGTGTTTGCCGTATTCTCGTGCTGCAGGCAAAAGTTCATCAACAGATATATAGACCATTATTCCTGCTACCGCTGCGAAAATAAATCCGAAAACTGCATCGTTAAGGAATCTGTACAACACAACAAATCCTAATATGGCCCCGGCAGGTTCAGCCAGCCCTGAAAGAAATGATAATTTAAACGCCTTAGCCTTACTTCCTGTGGCATAGAAAACAGGTACCGCTACAGCAATACCTTCAGGTATATTGTGTATCGCTATCGCAACTGCAATCGGTATACCGAGAGCCGGATCCGAAAGTGCGGCAGTAAAGGTAGCGATACCTTCAGGGAAATTATGGATAGCAATTGCAAGGGCAGTGAAAGTACCCATTCTCATAAGCTTTTTCTTGTGTTCTTCGCTTTTCCCGTCCATTTCCTCAACTGTATGAGCTTCGTGAGGATTCTCAACATCCGGAACAAATTTATCGATCAGCATAATGAGTGCTATCCCAACAAAAAAAGCTAATACTGTTATGTATGATCCTGTCCTGAACCCAAGAGCTTGTGTAAGTGATTCCCTCGCTTTAACAAATATCTCTATCATTGAAACGTATATCATAACTCCTGCAGAAAACCCAAGAGAAACAGAAAGAAACGTCGTATTAGTCTTCTTGGTGAAGAAAGCCAGCGCGCTGCCTATACCTGTTGCAAGTCCTGCAAACACAGTAAGTGAGAAAGCAAAAAGAATATTCTTCCACTCCATATGATCATCCTCTCATGAAAAATACTACGCCGATAAAATGCATTGTTGCACCTGCATTGACAAAGAAATGAAATACCATATGTGAAAACTTAAATTTAGTCGCATAGAAAATACAACCCATAGAATACGCAGCACCACCACCTAATATAAGCCAGAACAACTCAGGAGAAGCAGCACCTTTAAATGCAGGGAAAAAAGCAACAACAGACCACCCCATAATAAGATATACCGGGACCGACAAGAGACGCGACCTGGTCCACATAAGTGTCTTGATAAGAATTCCTGCAAGAACCATGCTCCACTGTATTGAAAGCAGAATGATACCTTTCGTACCACCGATAACAGAAAGAGATATCGGAGTATATGATCCTGCAATCGCAAGAAATATAGCGATATGGTCCAGTTTATTAAAAACAACTTTATGAGTTGTCCTTTTCATCGTTGAATGATACATTGCAGAAGTTGCGAACATAATGAATAAGCAAATACAGAAAACGGAAATACCTACAGTATCCAGGATCGCTTGCTCACCTCCGCCGGTGAATGCCCTGACCACTGAATAAGGAAGCATTATCAACACCATCACTGCCATTACACCATGTGTTATAGTGTTTCCGATTTCTTCTCCGAATGTTTCATTATTACCAAAAGACTCGTCTTTCATACCAATACACTCATAAATCTTCTTTACTCATTATTATCATAGCAACACCATTACTGACAGAAATCAAGGCTTTATCATTTCCCGGTCTGTAATTGGGCATCAACTCATTACTGACCGCGCGCTGAGAACCTAGCGGCACCGGCATTCTGCTAAGAGGGTATTTAAGGCCGCTGATATCTACTTCATTGATATCTCCACCGATAGGTATGACTGAAATTATCTTTCTATCTGTCTTAAATAAGGAATATTCGATCAAATAAGGAGAATTTTCAGGAGTCAAAGTATACATATAAGTATCACCATCAGTCAAAACACATTGAATGCCCCTTGCAGCAAGCGAAGCAGCCATCATCTGATTTCCAAGCATATGGTCATATCTTTCACCAAAGGCACCTATGAATAATATTTCCGAACATCCTTCAGCCACAGCTATATCTGCAGCTATTTCACTGTCGGTCTGATCCTTGTCTTTATCAAAATATTTAATAGTAGTAGCAGCATCCGCTTTAGCTTGTATAAGAAGTTCCCCCGGTATCGAATCCATATCACCGACCAGAAAATCCGGGATAATACCCAGGCTTCTACAGTGTACATATCCTCTGTCAGCAGCGATCACGGGAGATGTTGATCCTACAAGCTCTGCAATTTCATTGGTATACTTGCATTTTCCTCCAAGTGAGATCAAAGCAGACATTTTCTAAGCTCCCTGATCGCACCTGCCGGGTCTTCTCCTGAAAACACCGAACTACCTGCGACAATAGCATTAGCACCTGCTTTGAAAACTTTTCTAATGTTGCCAGGTCCTATTCCACCATCGACTTGAATGTGAACATCCAGACCTTTAGCATCAAGCATTGTTCTGAGTCTGCTGATCTTATCCGTCATAGAATTTATGTATGACTGACCGCCGAACCCCGGATCAACTGTCATCAGAAGAATCATATCAACATACGGGAGAACCTCTTCAACAGTACTTACAGGAGTACCCGGATTAAGAGCGACACCGGTCGAAACGCCCTTAGCCTTTATCGTATCAAGAACACGATGCAAATGAACACAAGTTTCCTGATGGACTACAATCATATCTGCTCCGGCTTCCGCAAAATCATCAATATATCGACCCGGATCAACTATCATCAGATGAACGTCCAAAGGCATTTGGGTACATTTCTTAACAGCTTTGACGATCGGGATCCCAAAAGATATATTGGGCACATAAACACCATCCATAACATCGATATGGACCCAGTCAGCATGTCCTTCGATTTTATTTATATCAGCAGAAAGGTTCCTGAAATCTGCGGATAGTATTG
>JAQVYV010000159.1 GCA_028708525.1 Eubacteriales bacterium | reverse complement strand
TGTCTTCGCTCCTGCTGTGAGACTTCCGCCGGCTCCGACCGCTACCGCTCCTGCTTTGATCCATTCACCGGCATTTTCCACGGTAACACCTCCTGTAGGCATTAAGCATGCGTACGGCAGAGGTCCCTTGATAGCCTTTATGATCGCGGGTCCGAAAAGCTCACCCGGGAATATCTTTATGATATCAGCTCCGGCTTCCATGCACTCAACGACTTCTTTTACAGTCATTGCTCCGGGCATACAGAGAACAGAGTACCTGTTGCACAATTTCACTGTATCGGAATTGAGACAGGGACTGACGATATATGACGCACCTGCAAGAATAGCGATCCTCGCCGTTTCAGGATCAAGGACGGTTCCCGCCCCGATCATTATATCCGTCCCCTTGTATTCAGCCGCAAGGCTTTTAACTATATCAGCTGCTCCGGGTACGGTAAAAGTGATCTCAATAGCCTTGATCCCGCCTTTGATACAAGCCTCCGATATCTTCTTTGCGGCCTCCGGACTTTCTGCTCTCACCACTGCGACAACTCCGGTGTCCTTGACCGATCTTATGATGTCTTCCTTTTTCACAAGCTCCTCCTACAGACGTTTATATTTATCTTACTTCAAAACCACAGAATTTTCCCGATAACACATCGATCAGATTTCTGACAGATAATGAAGCCATTTTCCGTGTCGCTTCTCTGGTATGTGATCCCGAGTGGGGTGTAGCAACGACATTCGGCAAAGTAAGCAAAGGCTCGTTAACGGGAGGTTCAACAGCATAAGCATCCACTCCATATCCACCGAGTCTGCCTGACTTCAATGCTTCATACATAGCCTTTTCATCGACTATACCACCCCTTGCGGTATTTATGACGATTGCGTCCTTTTTCATTCCTGCAATAACTTCACTTCCGATAATGCCTGTCGTAGACTCATTAAGCGGAAGATGAACGGATATGAAATCGCTGCCGGTAACGATCTCATCAAACGAACAGACCCTGATATTATGTTCATCCGCATACTTCACGTCAATGTAAGGATCGCTTGCCGATACGCGCATCGAAAACCCTACGGCACGCAGGGCAACCGCCTTTCCGATCGACCCCAGTCCCAGTATCCCGAGACTTTTACCGTAAAGCTCTACACCCTTAAATCTGGGCCAGCCCCCTTCTCTTATCTCTCTGTCCGCCTGAGATATGTTTCTTGCTACAGCAAGCATAAGTCCGAAAGCCAGGTCTGCAACAGATTCAGAATTCACTCCGGGTGTATTGGTAACAATGATGCCCCTGTTTCGTGCAGCGGCAATATCCACCCTGTCATACCCCACTCCATACCTGGAAATGACTTTCACCGACGCCGGTGCTGCTTCGAAAAACCGGCTGTCATAATGATCGAGTCCGGCGATAATACCGTCACAGCCTTCACTCATTTCGATCAGTTCATCTGCGGTCATTGGACGCTTAAACGGATTCAGTACTATCTCATCCGCAAACCGCGTGATTTCATCGATAGCCTCATTATTCATCTTATCCATAAAAGAAGTTGCTGTGATCAGGATCTTCATCTGGCACCTCACATATCAGCAGTCTGTGACCACGCAGGGTTATCTGTTACCACAGGCTTTCCGGCACTCTCAAGAACAAGCTTTCTGAATCCTTTGGTTTCGATCGTGCCATAATCATGACCGGCATCGCCACGGAAAGCAAAGAAAGTCACCAAAGGCTCATTACCGGTATTTATGCTTCTGTGCGCATATCTTTTAGGACAATATACCGCATGACCCTTCTTCAGTGCCACCGCTGCGGTATTGCCTTCAGGATCCTCCATGAGCATAAGCCCCTGACCTGAAAGGCAGTAATAGACCTCACCGGTATCGATCACTGTATGGAAGTGCCCCTTCGTCATAAAGTACTCGTCACCTACTTTACCCGGATAAACTATCGAAGTCCCGAAAGCTATATCACCGGCATTTTCAGGAAGCCCCAGCTCGTAAAACTCATATACCAGCATGTCATCCTTCGCCAACATTTTCTCGAAAGCCTCCCGATCTGCATACATATCCTTCATCTGAGAAAGCTTGCGACTGGTCGAAGGAGTCTTACCGGAAATACCGGTAACCAAATCAAAATCAATAGTAAAAGGAAATGTAAAATCATGTTCTATCATATCTGACATCCTTTCGCCAGCTCAGAACAGTTTCTGAGCATTTCTGCACTGAGATCGATGTGGAATACCTGCGCTATCACTTGTGTCCAGCCGTGAATAAAATATATCCATCCATCCTCAACTATCAGTTTCCTGTCATCAGCCTGCTCCAGTGCCTGCTTCATAAAAAGAAGATCACCCCTGTAATTAAGCTCCCATACAAGGCTTTCTGCCGGAAACGGTTCTTTCCCCGAGAGAGGCGAACCCGGTCTGTCTTTTCCAAGACCGGTAGCATTTATGACTAATGAATGATCCGGCAGCGCTCCAAGTATCCAGTCATTATCCTCAGGAAGGGGACAGTGTACATACTTCATAACAGTCTCACCCGTCGTTCCGGTCAGCTTGTGTTCTGCTTCCTCAAGCCTTTGCGGACTTCTGTTGGAAAGTGTTATGACAGACGGTCTGTCCGCTCCTCTTTCGGGTGAAGTAAGCCATGTTGTTATAGCAAGAGCGCTTCCCCCTGCTCCCATTATGAATACCTCTCCGCCTTGTCTCCAGTGACCCTCCGGAATAAAGGCTTCCATTGCAAGCCCGCATGAAATAAAATCTTTCGCATGTCCCTGGAGTCTTCCATCCTTCTTGGATATAGAGGAGAGTTCACCGAATCTTTCGGCAAAAGGATCCAGATACTCGAACATATCTCCTGCTGAATCAAATATATCAAGTTTATGTGTCGTAACAAGCGCTCCGAGAGACATCGGGTCATTCTTTATAAAGCCGACTGTTTTCCTGTAATTCTCTCTATCATCGTGGATCTTCAGATCGATTCCTTTCAGAACGGCATCCTTCAATCCAAGATACTCCGCCCATAGTGGAAAAACCTTCATAATAGAAGATTTCGCAGTAGTTACTCCGACAAAATACATAGTAGGTGAAGTTGCTTTTTCAGGTAGTTCCATATTTTGATTTCCTTTCGGCCGATTGTTTTATTACTATTTCAATTACTATTTCAATTCATAAGATCCGTCGGGACGCGAACGGCCTCTAAAAGATTCTTATACGCTTTCCTGAAAGGATCATACTTTCTATAAGTTTCCATATCAGGCTCGACAGGACAGGACTTCATAATGAATGATGCCGCTGTTTCGGCTATATCACTGAACATCCCTGCGGCATATCCGGCTATCACAGCACTTCCCAGTGTTGCAGTCTCGTTTATTTCCAGCGGCAAGTATCTTATTCCGAGAATGTCCGCTTTGATACTATTGAACACACGGCTCACTGCACCTCCTCCGACAGCGGTGACTTCAACAGGACTTTTCAGAACGCCGTTTTCCTTAAGAATATCCATGTACATGCTGTACTCATACGCAATGCTTTCCATAACTGAGCGGTACATGTGTCCTCTTGTGTGCTCCATTCCAAGTCCGACCCATGCGCCGCGCACATCCGGGTCAGCCGGACAGGTCCTTCCGGCGAAATGCGGCAAGAACAACAGTCTCCCGCTTCCCGGTTCAACAGCATCGGCTTCACTGTCCAAATCAGCAAAGGATACTTCACCCCGCAGCCCTGTCAGATTGT
>JAQVYV010000029.1 GCA_028708525.1 Eubacteriales bacterium | reverse complement strand
TAACAATCGGATCCCCGAAAGGTGCATGCTTAATAACACTTACCTTTGTTCCCGGAGTTAATCCCATGTCAAGCAATCTTCTTCTTAAAGGACCATGGCCTCTAACTTCTGTTATTATAGTTGCTTCGCCTATAGCGACTTCAGATAATCCCATTTCTTCTCACCAATGTTAGCGGAGGCTAACTATCTATCAAAAATTAAACAGCTGATGCTGTTTACACAATATAATATAATCACGGTAATATTGTGTCAAGTCCTCATTTTGGATATTTCACTTTTAGTTGTTCTGATGTATTATATTTATTTGACAAAAGTCGATACATGCCTATAATATTATTGAGACTTAATGTTATTAAAATATTTTTACTAATAAGGAATAGTGAGAATGAGCAAAGGAGCATAAATGGGAAGAAGAAATACGATCCAGAAGCAATTGGTGTTAGATGCTGTAAATAAATTTATGGGACATCCGTCAGCAGAAGAAGTTTATAACAGCATTGTTGAGTCTTATCCTGATATCAGCAAAGCAACTGTTTACAGGAACTTAAATCACCTTGTTGATTCAGGACAGCTTCTTAGACTTACTGTGCCGGGATCAGCAGATAAATATGATGCTACCGTATCAAACCATTGTCATGCACTGTGTAAGTATTGCGACAAGTTTATTGATCTTGAACTTGAAAATCCTGTTGTTATTGATTTTAATGACAAAGCGCTCAAGGAGAATATGGTAGACGACTTTGTTATTCTATTTACAGGTATATGTCCCGATTGTATGGAGCAGAAGCGTAAGATCAAAGATTAAAATAATTTTTTGAAGGAAAGGAAGTCAAAATGAAAGATCTTAAAGGAACTAAGACACTCGAAAATCTCAACGCTGCATTCGCAGGTGAGTCCATGGCCAGGAACAAGTACAATTATTATGCCAGTGCGGCTAAGAAAGAGGGCTATAATCAAATTGCAGAGATTTTCGAAGAAACAGCGGGAAATGAGAAAGAGCATGCCAAAATATGGTTTAAACTGATACATGAAGGTGTCGGTAAAACTATGGAAAATCTGGTTGATGCCGCTGCCGGCGAGAATTATGAATGGACAGAAATGTATCCTGGTTTTGCTAAAGATGCAAGAGAAGAGGGGTTTGAAAAGATCGCTCTCCTTTTCGAAATGGTTGCAGATATTGAGAAAGAACATGCTGCAAGATATGAGAAATTGCATGATAAAGTAGTTAATAAAGTCATATTTGAAACAGAGGATATTGTTGTTTGGCATTGCGCAAATTGTGGCCATTTACATATCGGGAAGAAAGCTCCTGCTGTATGTCCTGTATGTGATCATCCTCAGGGATATTTTAAAATCAAAGCTACAAATTACTGATTTAGGAAGAGATTCTCTCCGCCTCAAATCAACTGGTAATATAAAAGGGACACCATAAACGATAGTCCTGTGGCGAAGAGATTCTCTCCGCCACTTCAGCAAAACTTGCAATAAAAAACGAGCACCATATATTTTAGTGCTCGTTTTTTCTGTGGCGGAGAGAACAGGATTTGAACCTGCGGTACCGGTCAAGGTACTTTCGATTTCGAATCGAACGCCTTCGACCACTCAGCCATCTCTCCGACAGCAATATTATCATTTAGGCGAGCGCGTTGTCAACGATTAAATGACCTTGTAATCTTATAATCTGAAATGTTTCTTGTATGCTGCGATAGCTGATTGGATGGACGCAACAGCTCCATCTCTGTTCAGAATTTCCTGCAAACTCGTATCACGATGTTCAAGCTGTTTATATACACTGAAAAAATGCACGATTTCATCGAAAATGTGAGGAGGTATGTCAGCTATATCTTTGTAAATATTCATCTGTGGATCCTGATATGGTATTGCGATTATTTTCTCATCTGTCTCATCAGTATCTATCATCGTGATCATACCTATCGGATAGCAATCGACCAGGGTCAACGGCTGGAGCGGTTCAGTACATAAGACCAGCACATCAATAGGATCACCATCTCCGGCAAGTGTTCTGGGAATAAACCCATAATTGGCAGGGTAGTGAGTGGAAGTATATAAAATGCGATCAAGCCTCAGTAGTCCGGTTGCCTTGTCAAGCTCATATTTCTGCTTGCCGCCCTTTGATATCTCGATAACCGCTGTGAAACTCTCCGGCTTTATCTTCGAGTCAGAAATGTCATGCCAAATATTCATAAATCCTCCATGCTACTGTACTTCATTATGAGTCTTATCCGAATGAGTCTATCCAATAATATCATTTATTTCGCTTGAATATCGATTTCTTTGCTTTAGCTTCTTCCTCTCGTCTTCTGGCTTCTTCAAGTTCATCAAAAGCAGCCTTTATCTGAGCAGTACTGTTATGTATTGCAGAAGCTGATGTTTCCATTGAGTTTAGGAGATCAACTGTTTTATCAGCCAGTTTAGCATTCTGTGAACCAAGATGTTCTTCTTGTTTATTGAAAAACTGTGTAATCGTCTTATCTAGATCAGATATAAGAGCATTGTTCTTCAGTGAAAGCTGTTCGGTGAGTGTCCTGATCTGATCCTTCATGGAAGACAGATAGTCAGCAGCACTGCTTTGAGCCTTTGCAGCATTTTCTTCTGCATTTCTTGCTTCGACAAAAATTGCATCAAGCATTACTTTCAATGTCTTATCGCTCTCCTCTAATTTACTGTTGAGACTTGAGATCGAATTTTGGAATTTACCCACATCTTCTGTGACGATCTCCTTGTACTCTCTGTTGATTTCACTTTGTTGCTTAAGCGATGAGGCGATACTTGCTATGTCTGCAGAAAATGCTCTTCGGGATTCTTCATACTCAGCAAGCGTTTGCTTTGTTAGAACCTGAAGATCAGAAGCACTTTGCTTGTATGAATTTATATTCTTGGAAATAACATCGATATAATTTTTCGAATCGGACAGAGAATGAGAAAGGCTTTCAATCTGAGCAACCAAAGGCCGCAGATGATAAGACAACTCAGAAGTAACGGAAGAAGCGAAATTCAGAGCAAGTTTCTTCATTCCTTCATCTTCTCGGGAAGATATATCTTTAGCCAAAGCTAATATCGCGTCATTATTTCTTTCAATTGAAGGGAAAACAGCTTCTCTCAAAGTATCTTCAATACTTGAGGATACGGCATTGACCAGTCCGTCAGAAGTGAATCTGTCAAGCTTGTCGGAGAGAAGTGATACAGAACCTGACATGTTCCTGTCGTATTCTATGAACTGGCTTACCAGAAGTGAAACACCTGCATTATCACTGAAAACGGGTACTTTAAGACATATTACACGGACCAGTGAATCAACTGATCTCTCAAATTTATTCTCTGTTGAGATGATCACAAGGCGAAATACCATAACTGTGATCACAGTTACAGCCATAGGAAGAAATCCAAGCCACAGGGCATAACGTAATGAATCAACAGAATCCGAAAAATATAACGCAGCAGCCGTCGAAAACAAAGACAAAGAGAAGCCTGCAGTCAGAAATCTAAGATATCCGATCCTGCTCATGATTGAGCGGTCTGAAGCATCGGTCAGTGTGCTTGTATTGAGATATGATCGGGGGTCAGGTATCCAGCGTTTGTGGAAATGATCTGCAGCACCTTGCATAAGCTCAGTGAAGGTGCTTCGCAATCTGCCTGAGAATGACTCGAAAATATCACTGATAAGCGGAAGGTTTTCTATCTGACAGCCTTGCTGCATAGATATACCGCTAACTATTTCTGATATATCTCTTCTAAGTCTGCCGGTTCTGACAGCAAGTCTGATCATAACCACTGCTACCCAGATGACAAAAACAGCAGCTGCCCCTATCACAGCAAGATACAGTGCTGAGGGAAACCTGTCGGCTATTTCTTTAAAAACCATTATCACTTCCTCCTTGATGATCGGCGCTATTCGAGTATGAAAACAGAACTGACAAGTTCCCGGATCTCATCAACAACAGCACCTCTACAGGCAAGCTTCTCCAAAATAGAGAAACACCTGGAAATATATGATGAACACTCTTTATCGGCCATTTGAATTCCGCCTTTATCTATAGCTTCATGTATTATTTCAGTTGCCGACTGGTCTGCGGGAGACATTAAAAACTGTTCGACCTTAGCCCTGAATGTACGTGATTTCTCGCACACAAGCAACATGGGAAGAGTTATTATACCTTCTCTAAGATCGTTTTCAACAGGTTTTCCGGCAACTATACCTGTATTTCCCATGTCGATTATATCATCTCTTATCTGAAACGCGGTCCCGAAATTCAAACCGAAATCATAACAAAGATCCAGCAAAGAACCTTTCATCCCGGAGACTCTGGCTCCAATAACCGCGGCAGCACCAAACATTGCAGCTGTTTTACCCTTGATCCTCCTGTAATAATCTTTCTTACCCGGAATGATCCCTCTTCCGTAATACTGGTCGATCTCACCATCACAAACCATTTCGAGTCCATCGGAAAGCATATTTAAAAGATCTGTAAGTTTCAGGTCATCTGTATCATTATCTCCGGATGAGAGGATCTTTAAAGATTTCAACAGCATCCAGTCACCGGTATATACAGCGGTATGTATACCATGTTTCTTGAATGTGGTATCGATCCCGCGGCGTTGCTCAGCGTTATCTATAGTGTCATCATGTACAAGTGTTGCCATGTGCATCGTTTCTATAGCAGCAGCAGCTTTCAACGTAAAATCTGAGTTGTATGAGCCGCATGATCCTGCAAAAAGTATCGTTATTAAGGGGCGAAGCCTCTTACCCCCGCTTCTGAGGATCCTGAGAGCTTCTTCTGATATAAAAGTATTTCCCCCGGATAATTCCTTCTCGAGAAGCTTCTCGAGTTTGTCAAGTTCAGCAACGGTACTATCTGATAGTGTTATTTTACTGTTAATTAGCATTAAGTCCCCCAAATCAATACTGATATTATATTTTATTAATCACTAATTGTAAAACACTATTACCTAATATTATGACTTACAGAAAGATAGGTTATAATAGAATAAAGCAACGATTGTTCGGACGTAGTATAAGAGCGGAGGGAAACAATGGATACAACGGTCAGAGTGCCTGAAGTTTATAGGGATAACAGGCAGAGATTTATAGATAAACTCAATGATGATTCAGTTTGTGTGATATTTTCAGGGATGCCTTACAGAAAGAGCGCTGATGCGTTATACCCGTTTTTTGCTGACAGAAATTTCTTCTATCTGACCGGAATCGAACAGGAAGGTTCAGCATTGGTTATACTAAAGAAAGCAGGTAAAGTTTTAAGACTTACCCTGTGCATAAGGACCGCTGACAAGAATAGTGAAAGATGGAATGGAGTGCTTTTGTCAGAAAGACTTGCGTCTGCAATATCGGGGATCTATGATATAGCTCATTCTGAGTGCCTTGATGCGATAATCAGAGATGTTTTAACGGATTTTTCCGGAATAATGTATCTTGACTTAAATTGCAGCGTTACTTCAAATGTATGGCTAAGCAATATCCTTGAGAAGGAGCATCCGCATATCCTCAGATCGGATCTTCAGAGCATCTTCAGTGGGCTGAGAGCGATCAAGAGCGATCATGAAATTGAAATGATGCGAAAAGCTATAGAGATAACAGGTAAAGGAATAGAAGCTATTTACAGAAACATAAAGCCCGGGATGCGTGAATACCAGGCTGCTGCTATCTTTCAGTATGTTTTGGCGATGAACGGTGCGGGAGAACCTTCTTTTGATACTATTGTAGCTGCAGGCAGCAATTTCAACTATCTTCATTACCCTCAGCTTTCTGATGTGATTTCTGATGGTGACATGGTCCTGCTTGATGTTGGTGTACGCTGGAATGGTTTATGTTCAGATATATCGAGAGCATTTCCGGTTTCCGGGAAGTTCTCCGAGAAACAGCTTGCTGTATATAACGCTGTAAGAAAGTGCCAGGAGGCTGCTTTTGAATTCATCAGACCCGGAGTCTTAATAAAAGAAGTGAATAGTTTATGCAGAAAGACCGCTGCAGATGAACTGATTGCATTGGGTGTGATCGACGTTCCTGATAAAATAGTAAACTATTACTGGCATAATGTGTCTCACCATTTAGGTCTTGATGTACATGACATTGTAAGCAGAGAATGTGTACTTGAAGCAGGTATGGTGATAACTGTAGAACCGGGCATATATATACCTGAGTGGAATACAGGACTTCGTATTGAAGATGATGTTCTGGTAACTGAAGACGGATGTGAGATCCTATCGGCTGAAATCCCGCGTGAAGCCCGTGAAATCGAGGAGTTGATCTATGGATGAGTACAGCCTTAATTACGTACACAGAAGGATCATTGCGGATGCGACTTTGAAGTCCGGCAACGGTGAAGAGAAAATTATAGCGAAAGACGCGGTAATGAATATTGCAGGAAGGTTTTTTGTCATATTATGCGCAGGAAAAGAAGTTTTCAGGGCACCGCACAAGAAAGTTGAAGCGTACAGGATGCAAAGCGGAAATGGTATGGAATTTATTTATGTTTCACCCAAGAAGGAGAAGCAAACCGTCAGAGTGCATTTCGTTGTCGACGTGAAGACACCGGCATGGCACAATGAAACCAGATGAAGGGCAGGTAGAGGTATGATCGAACCTGAGAGCAGTGAAGGCGTATTCATCAGAGAAAATATACCGTTCTGGAAAGAACTTACTGAAACGCAGAGACGGATAGTTTTATCAGGAATAAACGTCAATAACATACACAAAGGCGTACAGCTTGTCAGAAGCAGCAGTGAATGCAGCGGAATGATCCTGCTGAAAGAAGGTCAGGTCAGAGCTTTCCTTTCATCTGAAGATGGCAGGGAGGTCACATTATACCGTTTGCTTGCCGGGGACGCATGCATTATGACTGCTGCCTGTATGATACAAAGTGTCAGATTCCAGATATATCTTGAGGTTGAAAAGGATGTCCGGATGTTTGTTATCCCTCAGACTATCTTCATCAGACTCAACAGTGAGAACAATGCTGTTAAAGACTATACAATGAATGTTCTGGCTGACAGATTTTCCGAAGCCGTGGGCATAATCGACAAGATGGTTTTCGGAAGTGTTCCGGCAAGGATCGCGGGGTTTCTTATAGAAAAACACGAACTTGATGGTACAGAAATGATAGATATAACTCATGATACCATCGCGAAAAATATCGGAACGGCACGCGAAGTCGTCAGCCGTGTCCTTAAGTCTTTCGAAAATAAGGGCATAGTTAAATTGTCCCGCGGAAACGTTACTATACTTAATATCCGTAAGCTATTTGACCTTACTGATTCCTGAGGTTTTCTGTCTCGAGGTCATAAGCTTCGATAAAAGCTGATATTTCTTCTTCCGATTTAATGCCTGTCGAAGCCCCTTTAGCCATAACGCAATGAGTCCCGACTGCATTAGCGAATCTCCCGCATTGATATAAGGACTTGCCTGCTGATAGTGCTGACAGAAAACCTGAACAGAAAGCATCACCTGCACCTGTAGTGTCGACCGCTTTGATCCTGTTAAATGTAGGGATCAGATGCCTTTCGCCCGTAAGTGAACTCTTGATCAGACAACCGTCCTTTCCTAATTTGATAACTACGGTATGCGGACCCATTGAAAGGAAAGCATCGGCTATCTCATCCGGGTCAGTTCTACCGGACAATTCTACAGCCTCTTCATAGCTTGGAAGAAAATAATCAATATATTTCATGCAAGGCTCTAACACATCCATCCACCTGCCTTTAGAGTCCCAAGCTGTATCCAGAGCTGTTATCTTACCTTTGCTCTTGCATTTGGACAGAAAAAGAGCACAGTCTTCACCGTCGAAGGAAGGCATAAGCATAGTGCCTGCTACAAATACGATCCTCGAATCATCGATGATATCGTAATCAATGTCATTTTCACAGAAAGTTGCATTCGTTCCCAATGAATGGATAAACGAACGCTCACCATCAGGAGTTACTATTACCAGTGAGGCTGATGTTCCCTCATCGTCGGCTGAAACGAGAGCATCAGTTATAACTTTCTTATCTTCCAGAGCGGTTCTCATAAACATGCCGAATCCGTCATTGCCTATCTTACCGACAATAGCTACTTTACGTCCGATCACGGACATATTGATCGACGCGCTTGCTGCACAACCTCCAGTATAAAGGCCAATGCTGTCCACTAATTCCAATTTCCCTTTATCCGGAATGCTTACAACAGGTTTCGCAATAGCGTCTGCTACGAGTATACCAACACATGCAATATCTATCATTGATTTAACCCCCTCAAATTATCCGTCTTCCGGCATTTAGACCGGCGTAGTTATTTTCCGCCAAAGCAAGCAGAGCAGATATGTCTCCATTTTCCTTTAATAATGAGTAATAACCCCTGATCATATCCACAACGATCCTGTCGCCGTTTATCCCGCAGAAATTTTCTAAGATATGATCCACACCTTTTTCATCCAGTTCGGCAAAAAGCTGAACTGAATTTCTGTCGTTTTCGTTTCTGAAGAACATAGCAGCTGCTATGCCTGCAGGAATAAATGCCGGGGTTATTGAATTTCCTTCGCAAAATCTTATCGCACCGGCGAATCGGTCATCGGGTGACAGTTTGCGCTTTACATCATTCCCGACCCTTGATGTAGTATCTCCCAAAGCTTTATTGGCAAACCTCCTTAAAAGGTCATTTATGTGATCGATCAGACTCTCGAGAGGGAAAGAATACTGTCTTGAAAGAGCGGTTGCTGACTCAAGCATCGCGCGGTAAACGATCAGTTTGATTTCAGGGACAGCCATTGCCTGCCATACATAATCAGCTCCCTGAAGATTTCCGAGATATGCGGACAAAGCATGTCCCATATTATGAATGAACAGCTTTCTCTTGATATATAGACCAAAAGGAGAAAAAGGATATATACCCGGGATCTCAGGTACACTTCCCTTGAAGGCGTCTTTATCTACCGGCAATTCACAGTACTTTTCCACGTAAACTTTAAGAGGATCATCCTGCAGTTGTTCCTTGGTCATCACAGGTACCATTCTGCCTATGGAAGCCTCAACCAGGCCTATATGAGAATTAAAATATTCTCTTTCTCCCTCATTGAGTTCATCTGAGATCAGTTTGTGCAAAAACTTATCCGCATCAAGAAGATTCTCGCATATTATTATGTCTAAAGGTGACTTGATCTTCCGCTCATATCTAAGCCGGATCCCCTCAGCGATATTGCCCGCGATCCTGGGGAGAATATTTACTCCGATCGCAGTTGCCATAGCATCGGCCTCAGCGATTGCCTCAGCGACGTTGGCGGGTTCACGACCATCGATAGCCGAAACATTATGCACGATGACATCTTCCCGGTCATCCCCATCAACTATCGTGACGGTGTACTTGTGGTCGCGATTGAGAGCATTAACGACATCCATATTGACATCTATGAATCTGACGTCGTATCCTCCTTGCGAAAACAGTTGACCTATAAAACCACGACCTATGTTACCTGCTCCGTACTGTACAAAATTCTTCATTATTCAACCTCTGGAATCCTGTTGATCCGTTCATCTGTAAAAATATCACTTTCATCGTGACTGCTTGTAGAGAATTCTGAAATAACCGCTCCCTTTTCGCCTGCTTTGAACCAGTGAAGGGTATTTGGAGAAAGTGTATACTGCTGTCCGGGAGCGAGAACGATCTCGTGAAAAACAGTATATGTTCCATCAGGTGGCTCGACACCTCTGCCGGAAGTTGGTGTGCCTTCAACGTAGAGATAAACGCTGCCGTATCTGCATCTGAAAGTTTCTTCTTTTCCTTCTCTGCCGTCCAATGAAGGGTGTCTGTGTTCCGGACAAGTCTGATAGGGTGTCAGCACCAATTCCTTAGCGCATACTCTGTCAGTATTTACATAAGTAAGTATCTGAAGTCCGGTATTCTTGAGGTCGCTAAGCCCAAAATCCGCTACTTCTATCCTGTCATGTTCTTCGTCCGTGATCGCGATACCCGCCTTGGCGAAAAATTCCAACGTCTTTTCCTTTGCTTCGCTAAATTCTTTCTTTGAAATCATAGCACACCTCCGTAAATATTCTATAACAAATTCGTTCAGGGTTAATAGTAAAATTGATTTATTAATTATAGATTAAAAGATCGATGATTACAATACTTTTTCAGCAGTTGCACATTGACATTATTAATACTATTATATATTGCATACACTTGCGTTTCAAAGTTGATTTATAGGTGTGATATGCGTAATAAGGGCAGAAATATAAAGAATGTGGGGGAAGGCAACAAAGCTTTGATCCTGAAGCTTGTTTATACGGGTCAATGTTCCACTCGCGCGGAATTAAGTGATATGACCGGACTTACGAAGATGACTGTAGGCAATATAGTACACAATCTGATTGAGAATAAATGGATAGCGGAAGGCGAGATCAAGACTAATAGCGTTGTAGGCAGAAACCCGGTTTTGCTATGTCCTGATGAAAACAATCGCAGAGTCATGGGTGTATATATAAGCAGAGATAAAGTCGTAGTTTCTTCGATCACACCCAGAGCTTTGATTTCTAAAAGTATTGAGTTTAGGCTTGACCATAAATTTAATGCTAAGATACTGATGTCTAATATTCTTGAAAGCATACAGACTATTTTGGATGAAGAAGGAAGAGAAAAGTTTATCGGGATAGGAGTTTCGTGCATCGGACCTGTTGACAGCAGAAAAGGGCGCATACTAAGCCCCACGGATTTTTACGGAATATCCAATGTTGAGGTATGCAAGTGGCTTGAAAAGAAGACGAATCTCAATGTATTACTTGAAAATGATATGAATGCATCGGCATTGGCGGAACATCTTTACGGCAAAGGAATGGGGTGCTCAAATTTTACCTATATAGGCATAACACATGGCATAGGAGCCGGGATGGTGATCAATGGCGATCTGTACAGCGGAGCACACGGATACGGCGGTGAGCTGGGTCACATAAGCATCGATGTGGATGGTCCGGTCTGTTCCTGCGGAAACAGAGGATGTATTGAAGTCTATGCAAGTATCCCCAATTTTATGTCACATGTTGTCGGTGATGCTGCTAAAGCAGGAAAGAGTATACTTAAGACTCATGAGGTCATTGCTTTTGAGGATGTGATCGAAGCAGCTAAAGCGAAGGATAAGCTGGCATCTCTGGTTATGGATGAATATATTTCGAGACTCGCTTCTGCAATAGCATCAGGAATGAATCTTATAGACCCGGAGATTATTTTCATTGGACATGACGCTGCTATTGGAGGAGATTGGTTTGCCGGAAAACTTGAGAAAGAGATAAACGAACGGTTGCTTTTTGGCGAAGAACATAGGATCAAGGTTGAGATATCTGCTTTTGGAGAAGCAGCCCCGGTGATCGGCAGTGGCGTTATTTATCTGAATAAGATTTTTCATTCACTTCTTTAAGGATGGTGAAGAGAATAATGAAGAAAGCATCTTATAAACTTTCAGACGATGTTAAGATCGGTGTGATAGGATTAGGATTGATCGGCGGATCGGTCGCAAAGGCGTACAAGGCAAGAACAGGAAAACCTTTGTATATTGCGGTCGACAGAAACATTGACTCGTTAAGATCTGCTTTAGGATCAGGTTGTGTGAAAAGAACAAGTACAGATGTATCTGATGTTTCAGATTGTGATATTGTTTTTATCTGTGTTCCGGTGAGCAACACGGTGGATGTGCTGGATTCGCTTCACAGCTTTTATAAAGGTGTGGTGACAGATACAACAAGCACTAAATCGAGCATTTACAGACATGTTGCCGAAAACTGTCCGGGTATGAGATTCATAGGCGGACACCCAATGGCAGGGTCGGATAAGACCGGGTTTAATGCCGCTTCAGACGGATTATTCGAAAACGCTCCTTATATAATATGTGAAAGTAAAGAATTGAAGAGTCTTTCTGAAGACCTCGAAATGTTAGAGACGATAGTAGAGCAGATAGGGGCAGTTGCGTTTAAGATGGATGCAAAGGAGCACGACAGAACTGTCGGATTGGTTTCGCACCTCCCGCATGTCGTGGCATATGCACTTGTGGATACCCTGAACAGAACAGATGATGAAAGGCTCAGAACGATCGCTGCCGGAGGGTTCAAGGATATTACCAGGATCGTTTCGTCCGATCCGGTCCTATGGGCAGATATACTCAGTGATTCAGGGCAGACGATCCTTAAACTTATTGAAGAGTATTCGGTTTCGTTGCACCGGATCGCAGAACTGATAGCTGACAGAAATAAGGAACAGATGACAGCTGTTTTCAGCGAATCGAAAACACTCAGAGACAGTCTGACGATGCCCGGACATGAAGGTAAGGAATACGTGCAGATCTGGGTGGATATCGATGACAGACCCGGGATGATCGCTACAGCAGCGAATATTTTTGCCGAAGCCGGAATAAACATTAGAAACATATCTATCCAGGACAGCAGGGAATATGAGGGCGGCTCTCTTCGAGTGACTGTGCTTTCAGTTAAGGATGCTGAAATTGGTGCAGATCTGCTCAGAGACATCGGACTTTCCGTCAGAGTTGTAAGGTGAACCGGATATAATTGACTTAAGTTACTAAATTAGGTATATTCTTAATTAGCAAACCGTCTTAAACGGTACGAATAATCGAACGAAGGAGGACTTATTATGTTGTGGAAATGTGCAGTGTGCGGTTACGTGCATGAAGGTGATGAAGCTCCTGAGAAGTGCCCCAAATGCGGAGCACCGAAGGAGCAGTTTTCAGCAATTGCGGAAGATGATGCAAAGAAGATCTACATGTCGGACAGAACAAACGATATCCATATGGAGATCGTAAGATTGGCAATGAAACTCGAAAAGCTCGCTGATGAAGGTATAGAGATCAATTTGGATCCGCCGTGTGTGGCTTTGTTCAAGAACGCGAAAAAGGAAGCATGGGTACTCAAGCAGCGTAGCAAAGCAGAGCTTGCAGGACACATGAGCAAGGGCAAGTGGTAAGAGACGATCTTATAAAGCTTGCTCTGCATGTAAGGGAAAAGTCATATTCACCTTACTCGGGGTTTAAAGTAGGAGCCGCGCTTCTCGCTGATGACGGTCGGATATTTACCGGCTGTAACGTTGAGAACGCGGCTTTTTCTCCTACTAACTGCGCTGAGAGAACAGCCTTTTTCAAAGCTGTTTCTGAAGGTGCGAGGAAATTTACCGCTATTGCTGTTTGCGGAGGACACGATGAAGAACCGGAAGAGTGCTTTCCCTGCGGTGTTTGCAGACAGGTCATGGTTGAATTCTGTGATCCTGAAGCATTCGAGGTCATAGTAGTCACGTCTTCCGGTTCATCGGAAACTTATCTCCTTAAGGAACTTATGCCCAAAGCATTCAGTCCGTTATTCCGTTGATCCCACTTTGAAGCTGGATCGCATCCATCATGCCGGTGTGGTAACTTGCTATATATCCGTCTTTATCCAGAAAGAAAGTCGTTGGTATCGATGAGATCTGGTACATATACCCTGCAGATCCGTCGTTGTCGAATAAGACAGGGAAAGTGAACCCTTGCTCTTCTATGTATGCTTTTCCTTTAGCTTCAGTTTCTTTCTGACCGTCAACAAGATCGACCATCAGAAACTGAACATCGTCCTTGATGTCCTGGTAAACTGCATTAAATGTAGGCATTTCAGCTTTGCAGGGTGGACACCAGCTTGCCCAGAAATTCAACACTATCGGCTTTCCGAAATAGTCTGAGAGCATGACTTCCTTTCCGTCGTAGTTATATACTTTGAAGTCCGGTGCCTGGATGCGGCTTGACTGGTCAGATGAAGTTTCCTGTGACTGAGCGTTCTGTGAATACATATCCGAAAGTTTGGGATATGCGAATGCCGCGCCACCTATTACCAGCACTATGGCCAGAAAAATTATTATAGTCTTATATTTTCCTAACATTTTATTTTACCTCCGGGATCAATTGCTATTGCTATGTTTTGTTCTGTTTTGTCAAAAAGTCAGCAGCCCCATGATATATCCAAAGAAACCGAATACCATAGCTACACCGACTATGATCAGCAGTATGCCCGCTGATAGGTTGATCACTTTGTAGTGTTTCTTAATAAATGCAAACGTTGATTTCAGTCTTTCGATGAAGATCGCGCTGAGAAGGAACGGCAGAGCAAGACCAAGTGAATATGCGAAAAGCATCATTGTTCCTTTTAAGACACTACCCTGAGAGGCTGCCAGCATCAGTGCCGATCCGAGGAAAACTCCAACACATGGCGTCCATCCTAATGAGAAAACTATTCCGAAAAGAAGAGAAGAAAGGAATCCCAGCTTACGTTTCTTGTATTCGAGCGATTTGGATCTATCGAGAAATTTGATCTTCAGTAATCCTGTAAAATGTAACCCGAACAGTATCACTATTATTCCGGCAACGATATTGATCACTGTTGAATGATCTTTCAGAAATCTTCCGGCTGAACCGGCAAAGGTTCCGAGTGCGGTGAAAACAAGCGTGAACCCCAGCGTAAATCCCAGGACATTTCTGAGTGTTTGGTAAGTTTTCCGTTTCTCTCGTGAAGTTCCGTCTGAAGATGACACAAGATCATCCTCTACTGTGTTTCCTGCAAAATAGGACAGGTATATGGGAAACATCGGTAATATACACGGTGAAATGAATGTTATTATTCCTTCAAGAAATGATAATATATATTCCAATATATGCTCTCCTTTGCGATTTTGGTTGATTGTACTATACATGACAGGTCAGTTCGGTGATGTTATCACATATATGGTAAAATCTATAGATAAGCTAGGTTGTCTGCCCGGGGTGAAAAAGGTGAAAGAGGTGGAAGATTGAAGAATGGGGATTTAGCTGATATTCAAATAACTGACCTGACCTCAGCAGGTAATGGTGTAGGACGCTGCGAAGGAATGGTCGTTTTCGTCCCAGGCAGTGTTCCGGGCGATCTTGTACGGGTATCTGTTACAGGAGTATCACGGAATCACGCACAAGCGCGGATCATCAAAGTCCTTGTTCCTTCTGCCGAACGTATCGAACCACCTTGTCAGTATGCATATAAGTGTGGCGGATGCAGTTTTCAGTTTATGTCATATGCTTCGCAGATAAAATGGAAGCAAACCAATGTTCTTGAAACTCTTGTCCGGATCGGCGGATCCGGTCGGGAATATATCGAAAGCGTGATGCGTGAGATCATTTCTTCGGATGACCCTTTTCGTTACAGAAACAAAGTGCAGATGCCTGTCGGCAGAGACAGCAGCAGTTCAGTTGCTATCGGATTTTATGAGTATAATTCACACAAAATCGTTGACGGGGATTCATGTCTCATCCAGCATGGTTTCGCTGATAAGGTAAGAGAGCTTTTCAGAGATACCATTTCTGACGGACTTATCGAACCCTATGATGAAGTTTCCGGAAACGGTTTACTTCGCCATCTGATGATCCGTATTGGTTATTTCACGGGTCAGGCTATGGTCGTCGCTGTTCTTTCACGTAAAGAGTTTGAAGGAGTATCCGCGATACGGGATAAGATTATTATGCTTGCAGAATCTGAAAATATTGAGCTGACCGCATATTATGCTAATATCAATCCGGTGAAGGGTAATACTGTTCTTGGTGATG
>JAQVYV010000158.1 GCA_028708525.1 Eubacteriales bacterium | reverse complement strand
CAGAACCTGAAGCGGTCAAAACTACAATGGATCTGTTTGAAGAACGGGTAGAGGAACTTGAAGATATACTCAGAAAACTTGGATGTTATTGAGATTGTCAATTTTATTAAAAGTGTTAAAATGTATATAACTGCTTTTCATAGGAAATACAGCAGCAGATAACGGAGGAGAATACGGTGGAAACCGAAATTAAATATCGACTACGAAGCAAGACTGAAGTTGACGATATTCTTGACAATGAACTAATATCAGACCACACAATGCCCGATTCAAGGGCAACAAAGCATCTCAGAAACACTTATTTTGATACCCCCTTAGGAGATCTTGATTCCGAAAAGGCAATATATCGCATCAGAGAAGATGACGATCAGTATATTGCGACTGTTAAAATTTCCAAGAGCGTTTCTGACGGACTTCATCAAAGGCAGGAATGGAGTGTCATTCAGGATGACAATAAACCGGATATCATATATTTTCTCCGTCAGGCTGAGAGTGACGGAGATCCGGATACAGCACTGACAGACCTTCTTGTTTCTCTAAAGGATGATGAACTGGAGGAAGTATGTTCTGTTGAATTTGACAGAACAACGGTCCATGTTGGATACGGGGATACTCTTATTGAACTGGCTTGTGACATTGGATACTATAAGTCCGGAAGGCTGGAAGAGGAGTTCTTCGAAATCGAGCTTGAACTTCTTGAGGGTAACGTAATAGATCTGCGTGAATTCGGTGACGAACTTGAGAAGGTTCTCGATATAGAGCCTGAAAATATGAGTAAATATGAGAAAAGTATCCGTCTAAAACGTTCCGGGATAAAGTGAGCGTTCTGCGTATACCATATGCAGATATTGTTATAGTAGGCGGCGGTGCTGCAGGTATGATTGCAGCGATCACGGCTGCGCAGTATTCATCTGTTCCGGGCAATACCTCCGAGAGAAAAAAGATAGTTATTATAGAACGGCATTCAATAGTCGGAAGGAAGATACTTGCGACAGGCAACGGTACATGCAACCTTAGTAATGCGAAAGCAGTATCGCAGTATTCGAGCAGGCATTATTACGGAACCTCATTATTTGGTGTCGAGGAAATATTAAATGAGTTTTCTCCCGCAGATACCATGAATTTCTTCAACAGGATCGGAATAGAATGTGAGACAGAAGAAAACGGAAAGATATATCCATTTTGCCGACAGGCTTCGGCTGTCAGAAATGCACTTGAGCAGAAAGCAGCTGAACTTGGTGTTATCATATGCCGAAAGACGGAAGTAAAAACGATCAAATGTGATGAAGACATTTTTTCCGTTGAAGTGTCATCAAGCAATGTCAAGGATTTTAAAGACAGAAGCGGCAGCCTGCGGGAACAAAGCTCAGCTGTGATCAGAAAATTTTGCGAGGACGTTACTTCAACCGGCAGGATAAATGCGGGAAAGGTCATAATCACAACAGGCGGAAAAGCCTCGCCGTCATTGTCTTCGGACGGACTCGGATATGACCTGTCTGTTTCTCTCGGGCATTCTGTTGAATCTCTATATCCGGCAGTAGTTAAAATAATTGCCAAGCCTTTATTTAGAAGTGATGTTTCAGGAATCCGGATCAACACCAGATTAAAATTATGTTATTCAGGAGCCGATATATCTGATCCTGTCTCTGAAGAAGCCGGAGAATTATTATTTACTGATAACGGAATATCCGGTCCTGCGGCTATGCAGATATCCGGAAGGATGAAACCCGGGCATAAGTACGATATGGTTATTGATATGCTCCCGGATATCTCTGAACAGGACCTTAAAGAACTGCTTATAAGAAGAATGACAGATATACCATACAGACGGGTCACAGATTTTCTTGAAGGACTTCTACCTGATCGATTGGGACGTGCGTTGTGTGAACTATGCTCCCAAGAGCTGTCTGATAAACGGGCAGATTCATTATCGCCGGAAGTTATCGGCAGAATGACCGAATCAATTAAAAGGTCGACCATAAACATTGAGGGCACAGAAGGATGGAAAGACGCTCAAGTAACAGCCGGAGGGATACCATTATCTGAAATCAAAGTGCCCTCGATGGAATCAGCGTTAAAGAGTGGATTGTTCCTGGCAGGGGAGATTCTTGATGTGACTGGTGATTGCGGAGGATTCAATCTGCAGTTTGCATGGTCGAGTGGATATCTTGCCGGAAAATCTGCATCCGCAGACAAATGATCATCGCTTTCTAAGCATCAACCCCCTTATAACTGAATCATCTCCAAAACGTTCTCTTATCATATCCATCGTTCTGTCGATGCTTTCCTTCTTAAGTGCATTTGGATCAGAATCCCACAAACTCAACTGCACAGGAACATTTTCGTCTTCTAGGGATGACATTCGGACACCCAGAGAACGTAAAGGTTTATCTTTACGTGGATCCCAATTTTCGCGCAGAAGGGATACAGCTGCATCCAGGATATCTCCGGATACATAAGTATGAGAATTAAGGCACCGTTGCCTTTCTCGGTACTCAAGATCATTATCCCGTAAGCTAAGTGATACGGTTCTTCCTTTAAGCCGGTGTTCACGCATTCGTCTGGCAACACTCTCTGAAAGACCTGTCAGTACGGCTTTGGCATCTTCATATGAACTCACATCATGTGGGGTAGTGGTACTGTTGCCAATGCCTTTGGCTTTAATGCTGCTCCAGTCTTTATCAACTACTCCTGCGTCAAGTCCGTTAGCGAAAGCATATAATGAATTTCCCCATTTTCCAAAAAGTGAAACGAGATAAGCCTCATCAAGTGCAGCAAGTTTACCGATTGTATTTACTCCGATCCTTCTAAGTTTTGCGCCTGTCTTTCTTCCTACAAAAAGCAAATCATCCACAGGTAAAGGCCACACCAATGATTTATAGTTATCTCTCGTTATGACGGTCGTCGCATCCGGCTTCTTCATATCACTGCCAAGTTTAGCGAAGATTTTATTCCATGACACTCCAACAGATACAGTAAGCCCGAGCTCTTCTCTTATAGTATTTCTGATATCATCGGCTATATGCGGACCGTCGCCAAGAAGAGAAATGCTTCCTGTGACGTCCAGCCAGCATTCATCGATACCGAACGGTTCAATGATATCGGTATACCTGGCATATATTTCGGCCGTCATTCCGGAATATTTTACATATTTAGACATGTCAGGAGGTACGATCACCAGATCCGGACATTTACGCACAGACTCCCATATAGGTTCACCGGTCCTTACTCCGTACATCTTGGCAAGCTGATTCTTAGCAAGAATTATACCGTGTCTTTTCTCTACACTGCCTCCGACAGCAACCGGTTTAGCTTTCAATTCAGGCTTGTAAAGACATTCTACGGAAGCATAGAAGTTATTGAGATCGCAATGAAGTATTACTTTATCATAGTTGCACTCATCCGGTCCGTGTGTTCTTATTTCACCAACTATCCCCGGCATTCCGAACATAATACACCTCTAAAAAACAAACAAAAGTTCGATTAAATTATGCCTTTAGTAAAAAGAATTGTCAAGTTGGAGGCCTTGATGTTTTCAGGTTTTTCGCCTGTTTCCCATAGCTGTATAAGTTGATTTGCCTGTTGCTGCATTTGCCGCCAGTTTTCCGGTCATGATAGCAGTAGGCAGACCTGCAGGACTGTATGCCCATTGTCCTGCCTGGAATATATCTGCAACAGGGGTTTTCACTGAAGATGCTATCTTAGTTATATCACTAACTGCCGGTATCATATCAGAGTCAAACGAC